>JAYTVL010000347.1:0-17724 GCA_043744075.1 Pirellula sp.
CTCAGTGTACAAAAACAAATCCCAAAAAGGAAAATGCTAGCGATCAAGAACTCAATGCTGCCATTTAAAGTCACGAGACGGATTTACAGATGCTCCCACGTTGCTCTTCATTAATGTATTGATGTTGCTTGCTTGGCACTCGCGACTAAGCGGCATGATGAATTTCCGAGATCACGATGTTCCGCCCGCTTTTTACGGTCAACATGCGATATATCTTTGGATGACCGCAAGCGAGTGGCTGCTTGGGATCGTGATTCCTTCGTTTCTTTTTCGATCGCCGAGTCCAGTCGGCTCGCCTTCCTGAGTAAGTGTTCTCCGGCCATACGACTATTCAACGAATCGATGCAGAATGATACAATCCATTTGCCGATAGTGAATTGAAATGCAACAGCCGGTCGTTGGCTGTATTTATTCTAGCTGGTTTCTTGGAATGGCCCAGCTGGAACACCATTTGCTACGTCCGTATAAATTCGAACAAAGACACTTTGCAACTTAGGTAAACAGATGGTGAATTGTATTTCGCTCAGGCATATTACACAGGTTCTCATTTTAGCAGTCGGGGCTTGCGGGGGATCGAACAGTTGGGCAACGGATTCCCCTGTATTTGAGGCAGTGGCTGCGGAACTCACGCCTGTCCCCCAAAACTTGCTCAAATTGGTCCACACACCGGAAATTCAAAAAGAGTTAGAGCTTGAGGGTGATCCGCTCAAGTCTTTTTTGGCTGAATTAGTAAAAATCGATGGTCCGTGGTGGAGAGCCCGAATTAAGCCTGAAGAAGAGCAGCGCAAAATCATTGCAAAACAGGAACAGCTGCTAATTGAGTTGCTAAGAAAGTCGCTTGAATCTGAAAAACTGGAGAGGTTAAAGCAAATCGAACTTCAGTCACAAGGGACACGGATCTTTGCTCGCCCGGATATCGCAAAGGCGATTAGCTTAACTGGGGCTCAAAAATCGCGACTCAGCGAATTGTATTCAGCAACGGACAAAGCGGCAAAAAAGCTACAGGGGGCCAAGGCACAGGACAAAGTCATTCTTGCGGAGGTTCAAGCGCTCAAAGATGCAGAAACCAAGGGAGTGGTTGAGACTCTGACTTCACAGCAGAAAGTTGCGTTTAGCAAATTGATGGGAACGCCCTTTGATACGATTAAGCTCATGCGAATTTACCCGCTTGCTCCTGAGCTTATTGACAGTGGCTTTTGGGCCGGCGCGACGGCAACCAAACTTGCCGATCATCGTGGCAAGGTCGTATTGCTCCACTTTTATGCGTTTCAGTGTCACAATTGTGTAGCCAACTTCGGGCACTACACACGATGGCATGATCAATTGACCAAGCGTGGTGTCAGCGTCATTGGCGTCCAAACGCCCGAGACTTCGTCTGAGAGAGACGTGAATCAAGTTCAAAAAGCCGCCAAGGATAAGGGATTCAAATTCCCTGTTCTCATCGACATCAAAAGCAGCAATTGGGACGCTTGGTCGAACACAATGTGGCCGACAGTTTACGTCATCGACAAGAACGGCTATATACGATTTTGGTGGCAGGGAGAGCTCAACTGGGAAGGCGCAACTGTCGAAAAGACCATCGAAAAACTCGTAGATGACTTGCTCGCGGAATAGACTTGCACACACGAGATAACATCGAGCCACAAAACGAAAAACATACTTGAACGAATCCATCTGTACTAAGTCCGGGCGGCCGGATGCCGGGAATGGGGGAGCGACGTAGTTTTTGTTTTTGCCGCTAAACTCGTTCGCCCAAGGCCAAAGGCGCCAAAGGCCATGGGAGTCGAATTTAGTACAGTCGAACTATTGATTGGACGCCCGCGTGCGTTTTTAAGGCGAGCGGCAGAAACAAACATACCAAGTGACAGAGGCCCCCCGCCCAGGTATTGACGGGCGAGACGCCCGTGCCACGAGTTGGCTAAGGATCGTTCGATCAATTAGTGTCGCCTTTCGCGCCGCGAAAGTTGCGTGGAGATCGCTACTTTTGCGGAGCAAAAGGCGACACTTGGACATTTATTGAACGAACGATCCTACGGTAGGATTTCAACTGCCTCTCGCCTAAGACGGCGAGTCTAATGCGGCGCGCATCGCAACGGCGGAATTTTGTAGAAATTTTGCTTTTCTTCGATGCGCTTCGGCGGGAAATCGGCATTCATCTAAGTAGAGCGGCGACTACGAGCAGCTTTTGAGTGATCGCTCGCGCCGTTCCGTTTTCCGATTCTCCAATCGTGCCTCTTTTCGAAAGCCAGCGTGCCATGACAAGCCGTCGCATCACTCGATGTTCCAACCGAAACTCTCTTTTTGTCGCATTAAAACAAGCCATGCGCAACTCGTTGCGGTGTTTCGCACTGACCACTCGGAAAAGCAGGGTTTGCAAACTAACCCCGAGATTTGAGTCGCTCGAAAATCGTTGCCTGCTAGCCTTCGGCGACGATTCTGTTTTCGACGTGGACCAATTTGAACAAAACATCCGTGACTACTTCGTGGATAACTCAGTCGGCTTTGCCTACGCCATCAACCAAAACGGCGTCACCGTCCAGCACGACGGCTGGGGAGAAGCTCGAAGGGAAGACGATGGGTATGTAGGCTTCACGGAGGACACCCAGATGACCATCGCCAGCGTCTCCAAGACCATCACAGCTACCAGCACCCTGAAGATCCTCCAGGATACGCCGGGAGTGGGCATTGATTCCTTGATCTCCCCCTTTCTGCCGGCCAACTGGGCTCAAGGCCTGAACATCAACACCATCACCTTCCGCGAATTGCTCACGCATCACAGCGGCTTGCGGCGGCAGGATTGGAACGGCGACGGTGCCGACACTGACGGCGATGGCGACGGGCACGAAAGCGCGAGCCTCGGCGAGCAGACCAGCTACATCGGCCTTCAGCAGTTGATCGCCTATGGCATTCCCGTCAGTCGAACCGCCAAACCTGAAACGCCCAATCGCACTCCGTATACACTCGCGGACCTCAAGGATGCGTTCAGCTACGAGAACGCCAACTTCGCACTGCTGCGCGTTATGACTCCCTATCTGCTGGGGGACGGTGCCGCCGCCGATAGTGCCGCCGACCCCGCCCAGTTCACCGCTGACGCCTACGTCGAATACGTTAGCGCCAACGTGCTGACCCCGATGGGAATCGACAACGCAAACACTGCGCCTGCCGACGAAAACCCGACGCTGAACTATCCCTACCCTGGGGCTGGCCCGTCCACCGACTACGGCGACAGAACCTTGCTTGCAGGCGGCGAAGGCTGGTGGCTCTCGGCAGACGAATTGGCCAAGTTCCTGCACGGCGTCCGTTCCAACGACGATGTCCTGTCCCCGGCAACGCGGGAGTTGATGCGCGACGGTTTCCTGGGCTGGATGAACCCCGACCCCGACGACGGCGATAATTACACATTTTCGCAAGGTATGTTCGGCACGTACTACAGCCACGGTGGCGACCTCAACAACCTCCATACCGGCATCATAGATTTCCCTAACGGGGTCCAGGCCTCGCTCCTGATCAACTCCGAATTCACCGGCGCACCCTACCAGGTCGAGGCGCTCAAGCGCTCTTTCGAGAACGCTTGGCCGGAAATTAGCATTGTCGGCACTGCCGGCACCGACGACTTCGAAGTCCGCCTTAATCCGCTGGACAATAACTCTGTGGACATCTTCCTCAACGACAGTCTCGTCGTCACCCGCCGGTCCGAGACGCTGGAAAAACTTACGTTGTCTGGCATCGGCGGAGAGGACACTTTCTTCATTGATGGTTTGCCAAACAACATCGAAGTCGTTTTGCAGGGAGGTGCTGACAACGACCACTTCACCGTCGTCGATACCGTCATCGGCGTGGTTCAGGGCGACGTCACCATCGCCGGAGGGGACGGTGATGATACGCTCGTATTCAATGAAGGTTGGGTGTTCGGCGCCGCCACATACACCATCACCGACAACACCACGGCTAAGTCGTCCCGCGTCGGCCAGATCCACTACGGCAGCCTGGAAGAAGTCACGGTGCATGGTGGGAACAGCGACGATGCGATATACGTTTACTCCACAGGCAGTGGCGTCCACGTCCGCGTTTTCGGCAACGGTGGCGACGACACGCTCGTGGGTGGACCGGCTGCCGACTTTTTGGACGGTGGCGATGGAAACGACACGATCCAGGGTGGCCCCGGCAACGACACGATCTATGGCCGGGCCGGTAACGACTTCATCGGCGGCTGGCTTGGCGATGATTTGATCTTGTGCGGCAGCGGTAACGACACCGCCAGCGGCGACGGCGGCAACGATATCGTAGTTGGCGAAGCGGGCAATGACCTTGTGGCTGGCGGAGAAGGTGACGACACGGTCACCGGCGGCAGCGGCAACGACATTTTGGTCGGCGGAGTGTTCTCTGCCAGCGCGTCGGTCGTCGCTGAAACTGGCAACGATTCGCTTGACGGGGGCGACGGAGCGGACACCCTGTATGGTGATAGCTGGGCGCTCGGCGCGCCGTTAAACTTTGGTATCCTCGGCGGTAACGACACGATCCAGGGTGGTCCTGGCAACGACACCATCTACGGCCA
The DNA here is from genome assembly GCA_043744075.1 of Pirellula sp. GTDB lineage: Bacteria > Planctomycetota > Planctomycetia > Pirellulales > Pirellulaceae > JBKCUI01. The sequence goes on from JAYTVL010000347.1 coordinate 4,556, forward strand.
GGCCGGCAACGACTTCATCGGCGGCTGGCTTGGCGATGACTTGATCTTGGGCGGCAGCGGTAACGACACCGCCAGCGGCGACGATGGGTACGATATTGTGGTTGGCGAAGCGGGCAATGACCTTGTGGCGGGCGGCGTCGGTAACGACACGGTCACAGGTGGCAGCGGCAATGATATTTTGGTCGGCGGCGTGTTTTCGGCCGGCGCGTCGGTTGTCGCTGAAACTGGCGACGATTCGCTCGACGGCGGCGACGGAGCAGACACCCTGTACGGCGATAGTTGGGCGCTCGGTGCACCGCAAAACTTGGGAATTCTCGGCGGCAACGACACGATCCAGGGTGGTACCGGCAACGATACCATCTACGGCCAGGCCGGCAACGACTTCATCGGCGGTTGGCTGGACGATGATTTGATTTTAGGTGGCAGCGGTAACGACACCGCCAGCGGCGACGGCGGCAACGATATCGTAGTTGGCGAGGCGGGCAATGACCTTGTGGCTGGCGGAGAAGGTAACGACACGGTCACGGGCGGCAGCGGCAATGACATTTTGATAGGCGGCGTGTTCTCGGCCGGCGCGTCGGTTGTCGCTGAAACTGGCGACGATTCGCTTGACGGGGGCGACGGAGCGGACACCCTGTACGGTGATAGCTGGGCGCTCGGCTCGCCACTGGACTTTGGTATCCTCGGCGGCAACGACACGATCCAGGGTGGTATCGGCAATGACACCATCTACGGACAAGCCGGCAACGACTTTATCGGAGGCTGGCTGGGCGATGACTTGATCTTGGGGGGCAGCGGAAACGACACCGCCAGCGGCGACGGCGGCAACGATATCGTAGTTGGCGAGTCGGGCAATGACCTTGTGGCCGGCGGTGAAGGCAACGACACGGTCACGGGCGGCAGCGGCAATGACATTTTGGTAGGCGGCGTGTTCTCTGCCGGCGCGTCGGTCGTCGCTGAGACTGGCGACGATCTGCTCGACGGAGGCAGCGGTGCGGACTCACTGTTCGGCGATAGCTGGGCGCTGGGCGCACCGCTGGACTTTGGAATCCAAGGTGGCAATGACACGCTTCGCGGCAGTTCAGATACCGATCTGATAGTAGGCCAAGCGGGTAACGATTCATTGGCCGGCGGCGCGGGTAACGACACGATGCTGGGCGGCGAGGGCAACGATTTGATACGCGGTGGCGACGGCGACGATCAGGTTTGGGGTGGAAACGGACACGACCTGCTACTTGGCGAAGGGGGCAACGATTCACTCTACGGCGGCGACGGTCGCGACGTTCTCATCGGCGGGCTCGACGCCGACACGCTTGACGGCGGCGCCGACGATGACATCCTGATCGCGGGAACGACCGCGCATGATGCCGACGACCTAGCACTAGTCCAAATCTTGGACGAGTGGACCTCGGCTCGCGACTATCAAACTCGAGTTAAGAACCTCAAGGGGACAGGTAACGGCCCCAACTTCGCTAACCGGCTCAACGGGATGGTGTTCCTCAAGAAAAATGGCAACGGCATCGCTTCAACAGTCTTTGATGATGAGGACCATGACACCCTAACCGGCTCCACTGGCTCAGATTGGTTCTTGTCGGACAACCTGGATGATTTGTTGGATAGACTCGGAGGCGAGACCAAGAATTGACGAGTTTGAATAAGTGCGAATCGTATGACTTAAGAAATCGAAAACGTAATTGAAACATCACGAGGGAATCCAAAATGGCAAAAGAAAAATTTTATCGTACGAAACCGAATGTGAATGCCGGAACAATAATGAGGCTGGCACAAAACGGCTTTTCTACTGTGGGAGCCCGTCAGATCGCATTTGGCGAAATCATTTCAGATCCGCAGGACCGGATCCTACTGGCCGAAGTTTTGACCACCGCCAGCGGACCGTGGAGTGCATACAAACCTATAACTATCAGAAAACGTATTGATATGTCAACACCCAGCGGCCAGGCAACTGGTAAGCGGCAACACAAGCCATTTCGAGTTAGAACGTATTATGACGTGAGTGTGTTCCTGAAACTCGGGTTTTCGGCTTTTGGCGCGCAACAGATCGCGATGGTTGGAATGGTCACCGATTCGCAAGATCGAGAACTCCTCGCCGCGATTCTTATGGGAGGCGAAAACGACACTTCTAGTTGATCGCCCTGACTTGTTTGCTAGCCGTCGACGCACACGAATTGAACGTCACCATTGTGGTGGGTGCACGCTCAGAGGCTGTGATTTTATAGTACCCATCACGCTCCGCGTGATGTCCGCAGTTCAAAAACTTTTGGTTTTTGATGCAACATCACACGGAGTGTGATGGGTACTTTCTACAGATTCAAAAAAATCACAGCCTCTCAGAGCGATAGCGATGGGCGTGATCAGCTTGGCAAACGATTTTAGCAACTCCCACGCCCTTCGTCCCTCAGGGCGTGCCACCCAAAGTCAAATCCTTTGATTTGATTGATCCGAAAGCTGAACGACCTCCAAGGAATGGTGCCCCTGAATTTCGTTGATTCAACGACATTCGGATGAATCCGATGGAAGAGCGATTTGCTGGCGATCAGCGACAGGAGGCAATCAATCGCCCCATTTCGGCCACGACTTAACGGCATGGGCCTGGAATTCTTCGGATAGAAAAGCCATTGCAACAGTGTCGAGCCATTCGACGTTGTCACCCGACGTGAATGAGCGTTGGGTCACAAGCTTTGCCCAAAGATTGACGAGTTCTGGATCATCGGGCAGCGGTTTGGGCAAGTACCACAGCCGACCAGTGAACGCTACGTGTCCAGCCGGATGAATTGCGACGGACCATGCGTCGACGTCGTGATCGAGCGGAGGCGAAAGGGGCAAGCAAGTGGACACGTCCCACAGCCGGGCGGTGTGGTCGCGGCTGCCGCACGTCATCAGTCGCGTTCCATCCCGACAGAACGCGACACCCGTTACTATTCCTTCATGGCGCATCGGTTCTCCAAACGGACGTCCGGAGGGGACTTCCCAAAGCCGCACAGTGGCATCGAAGCCACCGGTTACAGCAAGGCGGCCGTCTGGGCTGAACGTCGACACAAAGACTTGGCCGCGATGCTTTAATTTCTGCCCGACTGGCTGGCCATCTTCAGCGTTCCAAAACCTAGCGGTTTCATCATTGCTGGCGCTGATAACTAAGCGTCCATCGGGACTCATCGCCACGTTACGAACCCGGTTACCATGTTTTGCATCCCAGAGCAATTTACCGCTCCGCGCGTCCCATAGGCCTAGGTAACCATTACCCATGCCTGCAACAGCTCGATCGCCACTGAGATTAAAACTGACCGAGCCGACACCGACTGACTGCCCTTGTATTCTCTCAAAGTTAGTTATCAATTCACCGGTGTCCCCGCCCCAGGTTCGAATCGTGCCCCTGCGATCGCCCGTCAAAACGAACTGGCCGTCTGCACTGAACGCGGCTGCGTCTACTTGGATTATCTCTCCCTTTGCGCCACGATGGTCCATCACACGGCCGTGTTTATCGCCATTTGTTGCGTTCCATAGCCTTGCCGTTCCGTCGTGGCTCGCCGTTAAGACCACTGCTCCATCCGGCCGGAAGGCTACTTGACATATTTTTCCCTTGTGACGGATGTTATTCCCGTACGCCGTTCCATTCGTGCCGGAGCGCAAGTTCGCGGTGTTGTCTTCTCCCGTGATGATTTTCGTGCCGTCAGAGCTAAATGCGCTTGCAGTGACCATGCGTTGACTGAACGAAGGTGCCAACAACGCTGGATCCGGAATCTCCCAGAGCACGGCAGTATTAGCCATGGGACTAGCCAACAACTGACTTCTGTCAGGACGAAACGTCAAATTCCCAGTGTGCCTGTCCAGACGCAGCAGTTCGCAAAACTGAGCTGGGTTGGCAAGACTCCACACCCGCACCGTGCCCGCGTCCCAAGCTGCCGCAACCGTTTGGCCGTCCGATGCGATGGCAATCGCCGTCACCTGACCGGACTGTTTCGGCCAATCCGGCAAACGTCGACCGGTGTCCAAGTCCCAATCCGAAATCGAGCCCAAGGAGTCGCCAGCCAGCATTCGTTTGCCATCCGGTGTGAACGCAATTCGATGAATTCTGCGAGACACAATCCTAACTTCACGAATCGGCGTTTTGACTGGATGAGCCTGCCGGTCGGCTGCAATCTCCCACAACCGGACACGACCATCGCTGCCTACAGTCGCAAGCTGATTGCTATTCGGTCGGAAAACGACTTGCTCGACGCTTGTAGGATGATCGAGATTTACAAGTGACTCGCCGTCGGAGACTCGCCAGAGCCTGGCCTTGGACCGGCCGTTCGTGCGGCTGCCGGTGGCCAGCACGTTTCCATCGGAACTGAACGCGGCGCAGGCGATGGTCTCATCGTGCGGCAGCGCGACCGCAGGCTCGTTTGGCACAGACTCGTCGACCGCGAGCTCGTTGACCGGGAGATGCCGTACAGAAATCGATCGTGCGCTCACCAAGGCGGCGACAAACGCCGAGCCGTCGTCGGAGACACGAATTGCCATGACGTTCCTGCTCGACAGTTCCCGCTGGGACAACATAGCGCCCGACTCGACGTCCCAGAGGTTAGCTTTCGTTTGGACGCTCGTTGTCCAGAGCAGCTTGCCGTTCGGACTAAATGCCAATCTCACAATGGGCGCTTTAGACGCAAATGCCGCACGCCGCTGCAATAGGTGATGCCGCGCGGCGTCCATGTTCGTGAGGATTACGCGCCGCAATGCCGTATCGTCAAGCGGAGCGTGTTCGAGTGCTCGTGCGAACCAGAGCATGCCTTCACCGCACTCATGATCTTTGGTCAGCGCGAATCCTCGGTCGAACGCTAACCGTGCCGTGCGACGATTCGCTTCGATGCGCTGACGATTCGCTTCGATGCGTTCTTGCTCGGCTTTGACTCGCTGGTTATGGGCCTCGACACGCTGACCATTGGCTTCAATGCGTTCACCATCGGCGCGCAGTCGTTCGCCATTGACGCGAAAGGCGGCGATTGTAGAAATCGCTGTAATCAGCAGCATCGCTAACAGACCTGCGATTGCGACGTTACGATTGCGGCGGCCCCAACGGGTAACACGGATGGCAATCGACTCTCTCGCTATCGAAACCGGCTCATCGGCCAGCCAATGTTCGATGTCGCTAGCAAGGTGGCTGGCGGATGCATAGCGATCCTCCGGATTGAGGGCCATCGCTTTGAGGCAGACGGCTTCCAACGACTGAGGAATGGACCGATTCCATTCCCTTGGTCGAGCAATGTCGCCAGCGATCACTTGTCGTAGAGTATCGTTCACGTCGGAATCGGCAAACCGCTTGCGCCCCGTGAGCAAAGTATGCAGCGTCGCGCCTAGGCTATACACGTCGGCAGCAGGCCCGATCGATTGCGATTCGCCTCGCGCCTGTTCGGGACTCATAAATGCAGGAGTACCGATCAAGGCTCCAACGGACTGTGTAAGCTCGACCGACCAGTTTGCCGTTGAAGTCGATGGAGTTTCGAGATCGTCAACGAGCGCGTCTCCGGGCTCGAGGACGCCAGTGGGTTCAAGGTTGGGCTGCGTTGGTAACGACTCTGCTAAATCCGTTACCTTTGCCAAGCCCCAGTCGACGACCAATGTCTCGCCGAAAGGTCCAAGCAAAATGTTTTGCGGCTTGATATCGCGATGAATAACACCTCGACTATGGGCGTAGGCAATTGTTTCGCAGACGCTCAGAAAGCGCCGCAGCAGTTTTTGAAACTCGATGGAATCGAACCGAGATCGATTGTGTGCGCATGCGTGATAGTCTACTATCGCCTGATGAAAACTCTTGCCGCGAACCAGCCGCATCGCGTAGTAGGGTCGCTCAAGGGAATCTTTGCCCTTGCCGTAGACGGGTACAACTCCGGGATGTTCCAGACGACCTGTAATCTCCGCTTCGCGCAAAAACCTCTCGCGCACGTCGTCAATTTCCGCTAGTGCGGGTTGAATCTCCTTAACGGCCACTTCACGGTTCAGCTCAGTATCCATCGCGCGCATCACCTGACCAATGCCACCTCGCGCCAGCAACGAGAGAACTCGAAATCTTCCGCCCGCTTCTCGCGTGCCGAGACGCTGCGACGCATACTCAGAGTCGACGCCCGATCGTACTCGAATCGCAGTCTCAGAGTCGAGAAACTCATCCAATTGGAATTGCTCGTCGAGCTGCGTTTGCCACTGCGGAAATCGCGACGTGAACTCGCTGACCGCGGGCTTTTCTCCCAGCTCGCACCGCGTCGAATATTCCGTGTAGATCAAGTCCAGTGCCTGTTCGGGGTCTGCTGCCAGTCCCGGATGATCCGCTAGCAACTCCTCGCAGCGAATGCTTTCGCCAGCTCTTAAGCGGCGTTCCAGGGTCTTGCACAACTGTTGCAAGAGGTCCCCGCCCGTCCCAGAAACTGGACCAGCTGTAGAATTCAGCGAACTGTTTGTTGGCTCAAGCATTGCAGAATTGGAATCATTTAGTGTAGACTTTCAGTTCTACCATACACTTTCGACAGCCAAGTTGCAATCGCATGGAAATCGAGAACGAATCGTCTCAGTCCGACGGCGACTTCGCGGAATTGCTCGCCTTAGTTCGCCAAGGCGACGAGTCTGCCGCCAACCGACTCGTCCAGCGCTATGAACGCGCCGTGTTGCGGAGTGTCCGCAGCCGGTTGGGAAAAAACATGCGCGGCGCGCTTGATTCGATGGACGTCATGCAGTCCGTACATCGCAGCCTTCTGGTTGGACTTCGCAATAAAAAGTACCAATTCTCGACTTCGCATCAGTTAATTGGATTAGCTGTTGCCATGGTTCAAAGCAAAATTGCTCGGCACTGGCGCAAAATCAAGAAAATGCCTGGCAACACGTTCGAGGCCAATGCCGCCAAGCAAGATACGCTGGTGGAGCAACTTGCCAGCCATGATCCAACGGCCTCTCTGGTGGTTTCCGCTGAAGAATTACTGCAACAATTTCTTGCGCAACTTGACGAGCTAGATCAAGAGTTAGTCCGCCTGAAGCTGGCTGGTAACAGTTCAGTCGACACGGCCAAGCTACTCAATTGCAAGCCCGCGTTCATTCGAATGCGTTGGGTACGACTTCGACGCACCTTACGCCAGCACGGCTATTCGCTCGACGACCCCGATTGAATGGTTTTCTGTTGACGGCGACGAAGTCAAATTCTGTCTAACTATACTGGCGATTCGAACTATACTGGCAATTCGAAAATCCGCGAGGCGGATTTGGATGTTCCAATAGCCATCAAGTGGGCCATCGATGCGGCGCCAAATTAGAAAACTCGGTTTCGAAACATTGGACGCTCGGCGCGCGCTGGCGGTCACGGCATTTGATGATGCATATCCGGTGGCACAGAATGGAGAACTCCATATTGGGTACGAAAAAGCAGGCTACCAATCGCTGCTCGAGACTGACATTCTGAGTTTTGGCAACGCAGCTCAATTGGAATTCTCTGGTCGCTTTGGACTAATGTTGATGCGCAGCTTAGACGGCAAGTCCGTTAAGGCGATCGACGTGGCAACGCATCAAGTCGTCAGCACGCATTCCCCGTATTTTGGCTTTTCCGACATCTCGCTAACGGCGGACGAGCGATATCTTTTTGTAGCGGACTTCTTCGGCAAAGGTTGGAGTAAAAATGTGCCAAAAGGCCACGTTCACCGTTTCGACTGTGCAAATAGAACTTGGGCGACTATCGGCGCTCCCGTAGGAATCTTCAAAATTGAAGCGGTTTCGGAGAATCGCGTTTTGTTACAGGAGGCGGATCAGCACGTAGATATCACGCTCAATTCGTTTGATGCGAATCAAGGTGAAATGGCCGAACTCAGTCGCGTATCAGGTCACTACGAAGGCGATATGGAGTTCGACGCCGATTCCGGCACGATTTTCCACGTAGACAGAAACATCTATGTCGGGGAGATCCAAGTGCGACGCATCCTAAATGATCGCATTGTCAAAATTCAATCAACGCCACAAACCGTAGAGAGTGGCCTTCGTTGGGGAGGTCTCTTAGTCTTGTCATCGGATCGCTTGAACCTATTTTACGGAGCATTTCAGGTTGAAGCGAATGACGTTTCCAACATCTTGCAAGTCTACAGCGATGAGATTATTGCTGCTTCCTCAACAATCGCTTTTGAAAAAAGCGGTAATTTCTACGATAGTCGAAATGGCAAACTATTGGGCACGTTTGACTTCCCCGTAGGAGCCATTCATGTCGCTGCAAACGATCGAGATGTGTGGGTCGCTGAGAAAGGTAGCGACAAACTGCATCGTTTCCTGTTGGTGACTGAAAAGCAAGGCATACTAGCGAACGACCAGACCGACCCAAACAAACGGGCTACGGCGACACTCGATACTAGGCCACTGCATGGCTCCGCGATTGTTAACGCAAACGGTTCGTTTAGTTACATTCCAACAAGTGGTTTCATCGGCACCGACAGCTTTCGTTACGTCTTGATGGATGAATCAGGAGCGGTTTCGCGAGCCACCGTACGATTGACTGTTAGTCCAATAGTAATCCAAAATCGAGTGCCGGTAGCACGGGATTTGGAGTTTCATATTGATCGCGGCGGACAACTGCGGATTGAGCAGGCAACAGGAGCCTACTCTTCAGGTGCCCGCCAACTAGCCGAATTCCCCTCTCCTGGCAACGTGCGTCAAATCGAATACTCGACATCGACAGGTCTATTGGCCGTACGCAATACTGCAACGAAAGTTTATATTATCGATCCAAAAACACAGCGTGTTGTGAGCGAAAAAACTGCCATCGGTGTTTTCACCGATATGGACCTCACTCCCGATGGTCGGTACCTCATGGTCGCCGACTACGTATCGCAAACACATTCAACTTTCCTACAAGTCTACGACCTGCAAACCAATGCTTGGGCAGTCTTTAACTCAACTGTAGCGGTTTGTCGCGTCGAAGCGATCTCAGCGGAACGCGTACTCACAGAAACCTGCGATGGACCAGTTAGCCTGGTTTTGAATTCGTTATCGGCTGCACAGGAAAAGCTACTACAACTAGATCGTTTCCTCGTACACTATGCGGGGGATTTTGAATACGACAACCGCACAAATCAAATCTACCACTTGAGCACCTCTAAAGTCTATGTCTTTGACGTAAGCAACGATAGGCTCTTTGAGAAAGTTGAAGCCGAGTACAATCCCTACCCTCTTCGTGAGGCTGGATCTGCAGTGTTGTCCGCAGACGGGAAGAAGCTTTACTCGGGTGCGATGCAGATCGATGCAGCCTATGTCCGAACCAAGGCAAATGTGTTTCGTCAAATCGTTTACGCAGCATCGGACGAATTGGCATTTGGAGAAAATGAGATTTATGATCTTTCGGGTAGCTACGTTGGCAAGCTGGAGTTTGTCACCGACGTACACTTCGTCTCGGATGACTCACGTCGCTGGTGGACATTCGATCCACAGACAGACCGATTGCGGCACTACGCACTAGATGGAAAACGTGTCGGGCTTTTAGCGACCGCCGATGATCCCGAAGGTGATCCAATGAGCCTAGAATTGCTCGACAAACCCTTGAATGGCAGCTTGAGTCTGATCGGAAACAAAGGAAGTGTCCTTTATGTGCCGAAAAGCGGTTTTGTAGGCATCGACCGGTTCCAGTATCGAGTGTCTGACGGGCGCCAGACGTCGGGACAGCGAACTGTAACCATCTACGTTGATGATCCTTCGCCGGTCGGCCAAGCACCGAAGACGGTTGATGATCGTTTTGTAATTAGCGTCGGGCAACAGTTGAGCGTGGGGTCCATCGCCTCTGATAGCACCCAAATTCGCAAAGTCAGCGATTTCGACACGCCGAACGATGTGTTGCAAATGGCTGTCTCGGAACACTATGGCGTTATCGCTACGGCTACGCTTTCGGGCGTACAGTTGTATGATCGAAAATCGAACGCGTTGATTAATAGTATGAGCACGCAGGCTTATGTCGGCCAAATCGAAATCACGCCAGATGAAAGGTACTTGTTCGCTGCGGAAGGAATGAATTACTATGCATCCCCACAGACTGTTGTTCCCCCTGTGAACAGGGGACCCGCTCGTATTCACCGTTATGATATCGTCTCACGCCAATGGGTCACGAAAGAAGGTTCTTTTGGGTTCCATCATCGTATTGAGGCAATTTCTCGAAATAGAATTCTGCTACTAAATACTGACTCCGACGCAACATTATATGACTTTACTGACGATAGCCCGACACCGCTACTTGAGCTCGACAAAGAGCAAGGTTTCTGTGACCTGGGCGATGCGGAATATGATTGGAGGACCCGTCAAGTATATTGTGGGGATGAGAACGGTGCACGAATGACCACCATTCAGATCACAGGGGCCATGTCAAACGCATTGGAAAACCGTCAACTCGATCGGGTGGACAACTACACGGCAACTAGTGGAAAAAGTAGTACTCTTTCTTCCGACGGAAATTATTTTTATCATGGTGGGATGCAGGTCAAGTTGGGGGTTAGGCCTTTCCCCCTACGCCTCTTTCCCGAAAGAATCTTAGCAGCCACATCGGAGTTTGCGTTGGGAGCTAACGGATTCTACGACTCAGAGAATGCTCAATTGGTGCAAGCACTCCCACGACCTGTGTCATCGGCATTTGCCAACGCCTTGGGCACTAATATGTGGCTAGGAACAGGGCGCAGTTGGCAACAATGGCAAACGATTGTGGACGTGGGTGTTTTGGCAAACGACTTGGATTCGGACAACGATGTTTTGCGTGCGGATGTCGTGACCGAGCCTGAGCACGGCGTATTGAACTTGAGATCCAATGGATCATTCACTTACACGCCTCGGTTGGGATTCTCGGGAACCGATACGTTTTCCTATGTTGCATCATCAAGCGATTTTCAGTCGCGACCGACCAACGTAACCATTGATGTTCTAGGAACTTGGCACAATGCGATCAATGGCTTGGACGTTAACTCAGACGGAAATGTTTCGCCGCTGGACGTGCTATTGTTAATCAACGTTCTTAATCGACGTAACGACTTCGAACCGCTAAATGCCTTCGTTGGGTTTCTAGATGTGGATAACGATAAATACGTTTCACCAATCGATGCGCTATTGATTGTCAACTACTTGAACAATCCAAAAAGGCCAGGATCGGGCGAACGGCCTGCAATGATAGATCAGTTTTTCACCGAACTCGATGCCGAAGGCGAACAGTGTTTTGACTCGGAAATGAATTGCTCGGAAAACTTGTCGCCGAAGAATCGTCTGAAAATGACGGCTCTTTTTTATCGATGAGCAGTCCATCAAGGAAACAAACCAATCGCCCCGCAGATAGGCCTTGGCGAGAGTGACTATTCACCCGCCGAACCCGATTGAATGGCTAATTCGATTTTTCAACCGTAATTGATGATGTCGTTTTGGGGTAGATTAACCCCTTTCGTGCTCGTCCTTGAGTCCACAAAATAAGCCCCGCCAGCCGTTGTTTTCCTCGTATGAAATAGTTTTCGCCTAGCTCTTGAAGATGCTTTCGATAAACTTCGACTCGTTGGCTTCGCCAATTCTTATCCTTAGCCGTGATCCATTTCTTTTCAACCAGTAGATCCGCAAGATGCTCACCTAGCAACTGATGGCCTTCTATGCGTGGATGGACGTGGTCGACAAGCCACCGGTCGCCGACTAGCCTGTCAGCAGAAACCGACTGGAACATCGCGTCTATATCGAAACACCATACATTTTTTTCGATTGCCAGTTCGCGTATTGACTTCTGCATCGAGCTAACAGCCCTTAGTGGACAAACATCTGAGTCCCGTGCTCGAATAAGATGTTGACGTGCTGAGTCGATTTCGCCATTTGCAAGCTCGACTTGACCAAGCCAATATAGTGCTGCCGCATGTTCGGCGTCGATCGCCAAAATCTTTCGTAGTTCACGAGCGGGGGTTTCCTCGCCAGAATCGGGATTTTTTTGGGCGTTCATAGCGAGAGCCCAATGCAATTCAATCTGCTCCTTCGATGTGGAGTCCATGTGTCGACTGACTTCGACTTTGAATGGCGGGCAGTCGCGTATATTCGCTGTTGGAACCAGAAGTACTAGAGGCACATTCGCAGCTTTGCAGTGCTCGATCATCGCTGCGATATTCCAGTTCATCGATTTTACGATGGATTCAACATGGAGTTCATCTCGCTTGTATTTTTCCAATCCGCCCTGATCGTCGAGCAATGCTTCGACTTCTTGTTCTAATTGAGTGCGGGAAGAGGCAACCGTTATCGCTGGAAATAAGTTCGAAAGAGTTTGCGAAGTGAACTGAACAAGCCGAGAGGAACGCGCGATGTGCATCGCGCTCTTTTGGAGCATGGAGGTTTGTTTCCATCCAGAAAGTTCTCGCTCTTCGAGAAACTCATTGTGACCGCATTCGATGAAGACGAGATCGGGTTCGTATTGCAGGATTTCGACTAACATGGGTAGCAATCGATAGCTTGCGTACGAGAGCCCACCACAATTGACGAATTCAAAATGCTGATTCGGTTCGATTAATTGAAGATTGAGTTGAAGCCATGCAGGAAAAGCAGTTTGATGCTTGTATGGTTCGCCTTGAGTTGTTGACCCTCCGAGGCAGAAAATTCGTTTCGTAGTTGGCTCCTTTTTCGATTGGAATTGCGTTGGCATAAAGAGGTTCAAGCGCTCCGATGATGTTTGATAGACCTTCCCGTGCAATTCAAACAAGGGAGAGAGTTGGCTACAATCTAAGAATGGATCAGAAATGCTTGTTGGCCGTTGCGTCCATACAAGACGTAGCGCTATCTCGATCGCGACAAAAGGGAGGAATCCCAAAAACACTAGCCCGAGTCGAAGCCCCCAAAACTTTGCTCTTAATATCCGCATGTACTTGCCTAGTTGAGATCCGAATTCGAACGGTTCTCACAAACTACTAACCGTTTATTCTGATCAAGTTTACTCACTCTTTTCGTCGAGGCGGACGGCGGAGTAAATTTAGCTTCGAACTTGATAAAAACGAAAAAAAAGAGCCCGCGTTCGCCACCAGGAGCTGGAAGCGAAAGCGGGCCCTTTTGACCGTGAAAGATGGGCCGAACCTAGTGCGAATAGGTCTGTCGGTTTTCGTCCGAGATGTCTCGGTCATTCGACGCCACTAAGATCACGGTACCTCCTTGTTTAGGGAGCGCCGGTG
>JAYTVL010000348.1:0-4795 GCA_043744075.1 Pirellula sp.
ACCCTGAGATAAAACGTCTACGCCCACCGGCTCACGATTGGAACGACGCACTGTTGCTGCGTTGAGATTGGAACCTCAGAACAATATCAGTCGCAGGCAATTCCACTCTATAAACTTCCCAAATAACATCACCATCTGCTGTGCGCCGCGTGGCTCCAATTAACTGAGCCCGCCCGGGTCAATTTAGGTGAGCGTCATAGGGTTACATGTACCGAAGGCAGAAGCAAAGCAATCTTACAACATTTTCGGGCCTACGATCGGGTCGGCGGAACGCCGATCCAAGCCGTCGTGGTGCCAGAACTCATTCCACTTGTCACGACTGTTCCAATCGGAGGTGTGATTTTATCGAACAACCTGTAGACCCAAAGTCTACAACCAATGGCTCTGGCCCTAAGAGTTGAATAAACAAAAGGGACAAGGCCTTAACAACCGTAGTGAAGAGGAAAGGCATTTTGCCTTCGCTTCATGAATTTCTGGAGGACCAGAAAAATGGCAATAGCCTACGCAAAAAAGAAGATACGAGGGAGAAATTGGATGCTCGAATGGCTCTTTCCAAAAATGATTCGCGAAACAAGATGCAAAGAATGCGGGCGACCGTTTCTTGAACATCCAGAGCGTGAACCAAAGCATCGCTTCGAAGAGGGCAACGTTGAGTTGTTCTTATACGAGGATCAGATTGCTTTTCGGAAGGAGTGGAAGTTGCGAGTGGGTGTTTGGTGTACCAGCCAAGACAACTACTACTTTGGGCAGCTTTTCAGCAAGGAGAATCTAAAAGATCTTCAACGTGTTTTAGCGAACGCCGTTGAATTCGTAGAAGGTTGTGATGAGGTTTCCAAAAAGGATGCTGAGGGAAAAATGAGTTTCTCGCAGCGATAAACAACAAACAAAAGGAGGAGTATGGCAAAGAAGAAAAGGCCAACCCATGAAATACAGCTCGGAGCAATCCGAGCTACCATTTGGACCAATCATTCGTCACGGGACGGAGTCGATTGGTACAGCGTAACCACCAGTCGTTGCTTCAAGGACGCACAAGGCAAATGGAGAAAGTCGTATTCGTTCGCGATGCGTCATCTGCCAGATCTTGTCCGGGTGATCGAGGAAGCCAGTCAATGGATTGAGCTAAACTCAGAATCGCCTGCAGGTAAGGAGCTTAGGTGCAAACTTGTTGAGGCCGTCAGGGAAAACAGTCCGAATAGAATGCGGAGGGCAGCATGATTATTCAATTACTTGAACCTGCGAAATTCGAAACGGGCGTTCTTGTCTTCACTCGTGGAGTGATGTTCGAGATTTCCGAGGACGATGCTATCGGTGCCTATGTAAGGCATCGGATAGGTGATTGGGGACTTGTTTGCGAGGAAGACCGACTCGAGAACGAGCTTTCTTTGGAGCATGGATTCCGATTGATGTCGGTATACGAGAGTTCCAAAGGAAAACGCTTCTGGATCATTACCGAAGCGGATCGCTCGGTGACTACTGTCCTTCTGCCCGAAGAGTATTAGTAGTCGCCGAGATCCCAGGTTTTTCATGTGGTTTGGTGCTGGCACGAAGATTAGTCACCCTCGTGCTCGCCCCCTTGTACTCCCACTTGCCATGACTTTCGTCGCGTGTTGCTTTGTTGAGGGTGATCACCGAAGCAATCCGACTTGAGAGTCTAGCGCAAGATGGTTGATAGCGCAAGCTAAGGTTTTGGGGAACCCATTCGCAAATATTTTATTTGTGGTGGGTTCCCCTTTTTTCTGTTTCCCTAACTAAACAAATCATCAATGAAAGCAAGCACATGAGTCGGCCACCCGTTCACACCATTCGCATGGGGTTAGTCAAAGCGTGTATTTGGAGGCAGGACACCCGTTCCGGCCTGAGGCACCACGTAACCACTTGTCGACTTTTTAAAAATGGCGATGTTTGGCAAGAGTCAACTCGCTTTGGTCGAGACGACTTGCCATTGGCCGCCAAGGTCATGGAGTTGGCTCACGAATGGATATTCTTCCACAGCCAAGAAGGGGAGGAAGACGAACGATGATGGACCCATCACCCATTCTGGACGGAATCGATGCAAAACGCACTTCTGCATCAAAACCGGCAATGCCATGCGAGCTGATCACAGCCAATCAATTGGCCGATCTGCTCAACATCTCGGAGCGAACACTCTATCGACTCAAGAGCACAGGGGTGATTCCTAAACCTATTTCGCTCGGAGGAAGCGTTCGATGGCGGCTCACCGAGATTCGAACATGGATCGAGCAGGGTTGCCCTAAGTCAGATCCATGCGAATGATCATTTCACCGTTTTTGCGTCAAACAACACATCCAATTCAGCAACGATCAACGGCATAATCCATGGCACAAGTCATCAAAGTCACAACAACGAAACCATTGCCGCCCAGCGCCGAAATCGTTGCGAAAGGCGGCAAAGAGTTTTTCCAGATCAAGCGGGCCGGTAAGACCATCTACTGCGAGCTTACCGAATGCAAAACCAAGTATCGAATCGAGTCGCGAAAGTGGTACGCACAATATCGCGACGCAACCGGTCGAATTAAGCGCAAACCCGCCTTCACCGATAAGGGAGCATCGCTGAAGCTTGCTCAAGAACTTGAGGAACGGGCGATACGTCGCAAGATGGGGTTGCCAGGAAGTGCCGAATGCATTTTCGAGGAGCCCGTCGATGGGTTATTTGATCGTTTCGAGAAATTTTTGCGTTCCAAGAACAATACCGTCAATCATTGCGATCAAACGATGAAACGCATCAAACGCCTTTTCGAAGGTGCTAAGGTTCGCACTTGGGGACAAATCAATCCAACCACGGTCTTGAGCTGGCTTGCTTCCGAACGCGAAAAAGATGCATTCGGAATCAAAACCAGCAACTACTATCTCATCGCTATCAAGGAGTTTTGCAATTGGGCCGTCGATGATGGAATCGTTGCCGAAAACCCATTGAGGTCGGCCAAGGCCATGAATGCGGACGGCGATGTGCGTAGAAAGCGTCGAGCGATCGGTGCCGATGAATTCCAACGATTGATTGCGGCAGCTCGCATGAGTGGTCCAGTTCAGGGAATGGATGGAAAGGAAAGAGCCATTCTCTACATAATAAGGGGCGCTGATGGAAAACTTTCCAGCACCACAATTTTCCAACTCCATGATGAAATTTTTGGAAAAAATGAGGCTGGGGACGTTTGTCCATTCGAGAAGCAGTTCAATGGTGCATATATCGCGACAAAATGGAACATCGGGTTATTCGCAACGGCTATAGGCTCAGAAAAGCTTGTGCTCTTTACGAACAAGAGCATATGGTTCGCGAGCGGATTTTCCGTAAATCAGAATACTAGCCAGAAAGTTACTAGCAAGTTGAATACATCTCATGAAATAGCCTTTAACGGTACAATTGTCTGCGAGACCCTATCGTCCTTTGCTTCAAGTATGGGAAGAACCAGTGAGTCGACAGCAATGATGTGCCCATTTTTAGGGGCGGCGGCAGCCCCGTGCGTAATCGCAGTGCCAATTTTATCTCAGGGCGGTTCGGTCGCGCAAGCTGCTCACGCCCATTTTTGTCCAAGTCCCGCCTATGGCCCTTGTTTAGGCACTACGTGCCCAGCCCCTTGCCCCTGCAAATGCGGACCCTAAAGATCGATCGCGAAGCCTAAGGTTATCGATGAATTTAACGCCGGACGCTGAGAAATCGACGCCCGGCGTTTTTCGATTTCTCCCATTGTTTCGCGGCTTTTTGAACCCCAACACGTCCTGTACAAAAACATTTTTTGCGCTACTTCCGATCTAGCGCCGAAAAATGTTGCGTGAGACCAAATCTAGCTTTTGCGCAGGACGGGTGGATGGATGGATTGGCAGGCTCAAGAACGAAAAGGCGAGTCTCTTCGAGATTTCTGTCCTAAGAAATTACGAGGTCCTTTGGCGTGCATCACCGAAAGAACCTTCATCAGGGCTAACATTTTGCGTTATCCCCAACTTCTACCAACCACGACTCTTCCGAGCACAGCTAGTCGAACAAAACATCTCACCAACGTAATCGAATGCTTCATCGTCAACAAAAAGCGGATAGCCACAAAAGCAACAACTCCCCTCTGCCTGCCGATTTGCAATTCGAAAGTTTTCCGGAATTGGACCTGGGTCTACTCCGGTTATCGCTTGGAGCCAGTCGCGAACGGCCAACGGATCCGTCAATCCTGATTCTCGAATCTGCCGAACACGTTTCATCGAAGTTCCCAGGCGAAAGGCCAGTTGTTGGATCGTCATTTTGTGCTTACGCATTAACGACGTGACTTTCTTGCCGGTCAATGAGCTTGGGAGCTCAACGCCCGCTTGAGAATCAGTTGTATGCGTAAAGCCGCTCATGACTTCCACGTACTCTTTCCAGTTATGGCGATGCTGCACAATGCAATCATCGATTAACTTCCGCCGATCTGCGGGAGTCATTCCTCGCAGAGTTCCAGCTCCATTTCGCAGTTTCGCAACGACGTGTTGGACAACCGATTTTGCGTCGGAGCCAACATGGCAATCGCGATTCACGATTTGGGAAACGATCGGATGGACTTGTCGAAGTCGCTGATAGTCCGGATTCTTCTCCTCCTCGGTTTGTTCCCAAGGTGGAGGTCCGGGATCAGGAGCATCAGACCGCTCAAATACTTCGATACATTGAGGGCAGATTCCCAAATGCGTTTCTGTAAGCAGATCACATTGGGTTCCAACCCATTCCTGAACCGAAGCAATCGACTCCCAGGATTCGGGCAACATTGAGATGCCGTCTTGATCGCGCCGATCGCAGTGAACACAGCCGAGTCGAATCG
>JAYTVL010000349.1:0-4794 GCA_043744075.1 Pirellula sp.
AACGGAAAGTCTCGCAAGTCGACGACCATTCGATACTGGTCCCGCTCCCTGAAATGACTTACCGCTCACGATGCAATCAACGCCAAACTGCTTCGTTGCGGATTGAAGTCTTGACCCGACATTGACGGTATTCCCCAACGCGACGTATTTGAATTTCCGTCTCGAGCCGACGTTTCCTACTCGCGCGGGTCCTGTGTTCACTCCAATTCCCGCTCCAAATCTCTGTGGTAAAACATCTCCCCAACGCGTTCGAAGAGCACAAGTAGTTACGCTCTATCAACAAAAGGGCCGCGGAAGAAACCAGTGTTGGCCGGCGGTTGGTATTGAACTGCCAACGCTTCGTTCGAGACACTCCCTTGTTGATTTTGACGCGCACGTAGGGCGAGGTCTAGGATGATACTTGTCAACAACGTTCGCTCCACCGGATAGGGCTGGTCCCCTGCAAAGAACCGTTCGATATTGAAAGTGAGAGGGTTGAAGAAGTTGGCGCCAGGAGGTGGCGGTAAAAAGAAGCAAGTCGATGCAGGCTCGGACTGACCGTCAAGCGTTGCTGCAAACGCAAATTCGGATACGGCTTCGACCAGATTCATTGCGGCTCCACGAGTACCGTCTTTGTATTCAATCAAGATTGCTTGTGGACGTAACACTTGTTCGCGTACGTCGCCATAATTAGAACTGGGACAACGCCTGATGGCCGCATGCAGTAGTTTCCAGGACCACTTACCTTCGTCACCAGCCTTCCAAACCTCGTCCCCCTCAAGAAACGTTACCGATGAAACACCTGTTTCGCCTCCGCGCCTGCGCTCCATCATGCATTGCAGAGTCTCTAGAGCGTGAAAGAAGTAAACCTCCTCAGTGCTTCGGTCATAACCGAATACGACTAAAACTTCGCGAAAAGGAGTGTTCAGCGGCGGCTCAATTTCCGGGATTCGCCAGGTGACCGGTAGTGACGAACCGGCCATCAAAGGGAATTTGAGCTTTTTGGCTGTCCGCACCATTTCAATCGCTTTAACGTGGTCATAGGAAAGGTGTTTGTCAACAAACACAGGTACGCTACGACCCGAACGGCGAAAGACTTGAGTGATTCGTTGGAACATCTCGAACCGCGGGTACAAGATCTGCCCGCGATCGTTCGTTGGATACTCGCCATGTTCGATGATTAACAGTATGCCATCGATATCCAATGATGACTCGCCACCCAGTGTTTGCTCGACCGTATCACACAGTTGAATTCCATGTTTGGCACATACTGTTTTTGATAGGTCATCTGCAGGATATTGATCGTTAAACATTCGCACCAATTGGAATGGTGGCTGATGATGGAATCCATTATGTGAATACCCAAAGATGAATCGGCCAGCGATATGATAGGCATGCGATCGAAGCCGATAGATAGAGTTGATCGCGACGATTCGTGGGCGACGATTAGGCTGAGCTGGTGATTCGGCTCGCAACGCGCGATCAGCCGTTGACAGAATTGTTGCAGCGGTAGCGGCGGAAGTCGCACTGGTCAGAAAAGTTCGACGATTTGTAGTCATGAAAGTGCCTTTGTTTTGAAGTTATTCAAGCATTTAATAAGGCGAGGGGCAGCTTGAAATCCGCCTGTAAATTGGGTGGCACGCACTGAGGCACGAAGGGCGTGTGAGTCGCCAAAATCATTCTATACGCGAGTTACAAAACATTGTCGCCTTTTGCTCCGCAAAAGTGCGTTAACGAGGCGCACTTTCGCAGAGCGAAAGGCGACTCTGAGCGTGCCACCCGGTCGTTCCCGAACTCCCTAATGAGAGAGCCTCTCAAGTATGTTTTTTGTGATGCGTTCCGTTATCTCATCGCCGCCACGCAAGCCGTGAGCCCAGTCGGTTGAACCGCTAGTAAAGACCGTCCCGCCTCGGGTATAGACACCTAAGCATGCAGCACCGGTACGACCGCGTTGCCAGCGTTCATACCACTCGCAGTCGTCTGGGGCCCAACGTGCTGGGCAGGATGCTAACACTTCAAAAGTCTCGGGAGTGCCATCGCGATGTGTGGGAAACGGAAGTCCTCCCTTCCACTCCAATTCGCAACCGTCACATTCATAACCGACGATTGTATGCTTCGCACCGAACTCGTTGTCCCGCTTCATTTCGGTTCCAGCAAAGATCCAATGCTCGGGACGATGGACGGTGAACGCGCCTTTTCCATCCATGAATTCGCCGTGGCTAAGATGGTATCCTCCAAACAAAAAGCCCACACCAGTCAATTGGTTTTCGGGTCGTTTTACTAAGTGATCGCTCCAAAGGGTACTGAGAGAGCGCAGATCATCTGTCTTGAAGACGGGATCGGAATTGAAAGACTGTTTCCAACATGTCAAGGCTCGTCCGTTGTCCTCCGGTCGCACTTGCCAACAGCAAGTGTTGCCGCTGAAAAACGCAACGTTGCCACCGGCTCCGATAAACGCTTCTAGTTGATCTCGCATGCCAGCGGACCAGTATTCGTCGTGCCCAACGCTGAGCACTAATTTGTAACTCCGAAGCAATTCGGGACGTTGCTCAAGATCGAGGTTGGTGGCGTAGTCAAATTGATATCCATTCTTTTCTGCCCATTGGACAAATGGAAATTCCCAATTCGAAAACTGACTGGATTGAGGACGATGAAACGAAACGCGGTTGCCTTGTAGCTTGGCACGACCGTGGAAGGAATAAAGACTGCTGCCGCCCCAATTTGTATAGGCGTTGTAGGTGTTCGTCGAAAGTTGCAACAAAATCTTTGAGTTCTTGCCGGGCTCAGTTGAGCGGACTACGAAGAAGGAATCTGACTCAGCGGTTCGTCGGTTCCGCACGACGTACTTCCCGCCCGTGTCTGCGACACGAAATGTGACTTGGTAATAGCCGGTTGGCCAATCGTTGGGAATGGACATACGAAAACTAATTGGCCAATTGCAGCCGTGCGAGCTAGCGTTTTCGGGAATTGGATGGAATCCGCCACCAGGAATCCTCGACTTCTGGAAGACGACTTTTCGTTCGGCACCCAGCCTAGCAATCTCGATACCGTATTCCGCAACTGTCGTAGAAGTGTGCAGCGACAATTCTTCTCCTGGCGCGAGACTCTGGCGATCCGGATAACCCTCAATCGAAAGACTCGGCGGCAGGTCGGGTTGAGCCAAGACTGGCACCGCCAAAGTGTAGGTAATTCCAATCGTTAGTATCGGGAAAAAATTTAAGGATTGTTTGAACATAGGTATTGCTCGCGGAGATTGACGATGAGGCAGCTTACTAAAGCGTGTCTTATTCTAGTACATCTGGTTGCAACTGTAGAGCATTGAGTTAAAGTTGAGCCACCCAATTTACAGGTAGATCTTACGCTGCCCCTCGCCGAACGGAATCATTTCATGCTCGAATGGCTCTTCGGACGACGAAAACAGTTGCTAAAAAAGGGTATTCAGGCGGAGGAATACCAAAGACTAGATCGTTCGCTTTGGCAAGGAGGCTTTCTTAGCAACGACCGACGTGAACAACTCATTCGATGGTCGCGAGTCTTTATTGCCGAGAAGACTTGGGAAGGATGTAACGCTGTGAAGGTTACGGCGGAGATGCAATGGCATGTTGCAACTGCGGCCGGAATGATGGTCCTTGCCTACCCCGATTGGTACTTCGACAAAACGGCTACGATTCTGATTCATCCGAAGGCCTATAAAGCTCGCGTGGAGCCTCGAATTTCCAGCTTGACCATCGGGACTGAGTTGGCTGGCGAATTTTATCGCTCCGGTGAAACAATTTACCGTGGACCTGTCGTCCTAAATTGGCAAGATATTCAATTAGCTGGTCAGGACGCGAACGAAGGGCACCATCTCGTGATCCACGAGTTTGCACACCAGCTTGACATGATCAATGGTCCATCGGCGGATGGACTGCCTCCATTACCTGGCAACGTCGACGAGGTTGTTTGGCTCAAGGCTTTGAAAGGCGAATACCGTGCCGCACAAGAGATGGTTGGCCAGGGCTATCGAATATTGATGGATGATTATGGATTAACGCAGGAGAGTGAATTTTTTGCCGTAGCGAGTGAACTCTACTTTCAACGACCACGCGAATTGGCGGAGTATCATCCGAAAGTTTACGAGTTGCTGAAGCAGTTCTATGTCACCGACATGGCGAAGATTGTCACGCTATGATTCGGTTTCCATGCTTCGCCGAGTTTTAGTCCCTATTTCTAAACGTAGCATAAGCATCTTGCCTGTGAGGGATAACTATGGAATCTCAGGCTGGAAGCCTAAGCTACGTTTATTGATGGATGGCTTTAGAAACAAAGCCTATTCCCTCTTGGGTGGCTTTGTTCCCAATTTAGCTTCATGCAGAGCGATAAATTTTGCTTCATGTTCAGGATGGCATACAAAGCACTGCGAATCTGGGCAATCATGTAGCTTGCACCAATCCCCTTTCTTTTTCATCTCGGCTCCAACTTTTGAATCACATAAGCCGCAGACTTCTTCGGGCACACCATGCTCAGGACACCACCAGCCGCTGTGGTCATCGGCGACATTTGTCGCGGTCGAACCAGCTGGACCCAAAGATGTGGATGCTCTGGGCGCGCATCCGACAAACCCCACAACACAGAACAATCCGAATACGAAGGTAGCTCGATACAACATTCTTAAGACTCCTTAGTTATAGTTACATAAATTGCGTCTGATACCGAACCGTTCGGCCCAGACACTTTCCGGCGTCGATCACAACATGGGCCGCAAACCGTGGGCTAGCGCCCTTCGGCTAATCAGCCGGAACGCGCTAGCGTCCGGTTCAGCCCGACTTATGATCG
>JAYTVL010000350.1:0-4790 GCA_043744075.1 Pirellula sp.
ACTGGCAGCTCGACCGGTGGCTTGAAAAGCTTCGATTTTGCCGAGCGTGGCGTTCAGCTTAAATGATTGCCGTCGCAACGTGAGTCGGAATGCCTCCACGGAGCTTTCAAGCCGTTTGAGCAAACTGACCGTCATAAGCGTCTGAAGACTTTTTTCTCTGTCTGCTTGCTTGAGTTTCCCCTTGCCTTCGACTTCGGTGTCGTACATTTCCTCGTATTTGCGAAGCCTGCTTGGCAGGATGTAACTGAGCGGAGCGTAGACAGCCATTTTCATCAGCGAAAGCTGGTCGAAAATGGCATTGAAGCCGATGACGTCGGTTCGTTCCGTCAATGGGCAATGGAAGGAAAGAGGCTTGCGACGCTCTGGGAAGTTCCCAATGTCCGTCATGTCATAGAAGGTTTGGATGTGCTTGCGTGAACGAGCAATTGTGACACTGTCGAGTAACTCGAAAAAATCAAAATCCAGCGCACTCAGGATTGAAGCAGCGGTTCGTTGTTCGGGTGGCAGATTTGACCAAGTATTGAATGCCGCTTGAGCCCGTCGAAAAATTTCGTTGACGTCCTTGCCCGATTTGAGCTTCGCATTGATGGTTTCCGAATTGCCTTCGTAGGCCAAAGCAAGTTGATTCCGCAAGTCGTTGAAGCGGTTATTGACCGGCGTTGCCGAGAGCATTAGCACCTTGGTCTTAACCCCTTCCTTAATGACCATGTTCATTAGTTTTTGGTAGCGGGTCTCTCGTTCCTTGAATGCGTCATTGTTTCGGAAGTTGTGCGACTCATCGATTACAACCAAGTCATAGTTGCCCCAATTGACTCGATTGAGAGGCGTTCCGAAGGACTCGCCGCTTGTCCGCTGAAGATCGGTATGACAGAGAACGTCGTAGCTGAAACGATCTTTGCTAAAGATGTTCGTTCGCAGGTTGCGATTGTAGGTGAGCCAGTTGTCGGCAAGCTTCTTCGGGCAAAGCACCAACACCGAGCGATTGCGAAGCTCGTAGTATTTGACGACCGCCAGAGCCGTAAAGGTTTTACCAAGTCCGACACTGTCTGCGAGGATGCATCCATTGTAGGTCTCAAGCTTGTTGATGATCCCCGTTGCCGCATCGCGTTGGAAGTTGAAAAGCTTCTTCCAGATGAGACTGTCTTGGTAACCGGTCAAATCATTGGGGAGAACATCTTCGTTGATGTCTTCTAGGAACTCGTTGAAGATGTTGTAGAGCATCAGGAAGTAAATTCGCTCGGGCGAATTTTCCTGATAGACCGATGCAATGTGGTCGCAAAGACTGCTGGTTACGTCTTCGAGTTTCTCAGGATCGTTCCAAATTTGATTGAACAGCCCGAGATAGATTCCAGTCATCGATGGCTCGTCAATCTTGTTGACGATGTTCGAAACCGCGTTGCCTGGCTGGTATCCAAGATCGACGGCGGTAAATCCATGGAGCGGTAAATAGACTGCTTGCGAATCGGGATTCTGGACGCAAGCGAATTGTTGCATCGGTGCTTTGCCACGATTAGAACGGAACTGAGCTTTGCGTCGCATCCATTCGGCACACTCTTTTGCGATAGCTCGTTGGGTCAGCTTGTTTTTGAGTTGGATTTCGAATTCGGTTCCATAGAATCCGCGTTCGCGTTCGAGTTTGGGGATGAAGAACTCGCGGCGTTCCTTTTTGATTTTGTCGGTAACTTCGTTTGGTACAAACGTAGGCGAGGTGAAAATAAACTCCAGCGAATCGATCTTTTCCAGCTCCTTTTTCAGAGCTTCAAACGCGTAGATCGAAAAACACGAAGCCGCAATTTTGAGCTTCGACTTTTGAGCGATTGTCGTTTTGAGGTTGTCGCCCAAAAGCTGATTAATGTTGTCAATTATTTCCAATTGAAAAACCTGTCGTCGATGACATTCAAGACCATTTTTGCCTGACAACCATGATCGCAATATCCACTGCGAATATCGCTTAGCTTCTGATTCCTCATCTGGCTAACGTTTTTTATTTGGGTTGACATTCATTTCGCTCAATTTGAGCGGTGATTGAAGCTTCTCAACCAACGACTCCAGGTCATCGAGCCGGTAGAGGCGATAGTTATTTAGCGGATGCCGGTATTCCTCGATCTTTCCATGTGCTCCCCAACTCCGGAGAGTATTGGGCGCAACACCAAGACGTTTACAAGCTTCCGCAATTGTCACGAATTCACCGACTGCATTTTGCACGACAATTCTCCTGCCGAATGACGATTCACTGACTTCCCCCCAGCTCAGCGACAAACCTTACCAGTCGTTACATACCTTGCCAAGTAGCCTAGATCGCTTGTTTTTTTGTTTAGACCCATATTGCAAGTGCCCAATACGCCCTGCCGAACTTTCCCCCAACTATGACGAGCTGAACTAACGGAACGTTTCGCCTTTGAGTAGCGTTCTAGAGCGTGGCACAATCTGCTGTTTGGCTTTTTCATAGGAGGAATCATGGCCGATCAAGTGTCCAGTAAAGAAAAGAAGCAGAAGAGCGAAGAGGTCGAAATGGCAGAGCCTGTCTCAGTTATTCGCAAAGGGGCAATCGCTGCCAGCATCTGGCAACGCCAGAGCCCAGGTGGTTACGCTTACTTTGACTTTTCACTCTCGCGATCGTGGAAGTCGAAAAGCACTGACAAAACAGGGTATTCTCGTAACTTCTTTGAGACCAACGATGCTGATCTCGTCGAAGTTATTCAGAAGGCATCCGCTTGGATTACGTCGAATCGCATCGAAGGGGTTGTCGCTGACGTGGCCCCAGTCAAAGAGGCTGCGTAGCATCCCATGGGCCTAGTCGAGTATCGCTGCACAAGCATCGATTCGACTAGGCGTTCTTTTTGCCAGGAATGTTGCTATGCGCCCTTCTTCGAATCCAAACCACATTCACCAACCAACCGAAGCAAGCTCGGTTGAAAACGCCGAGACAACACCTGAAGGTCAGGCTTCGCAGGAGTTCAAACTAAGCGATGAAGATCTTGCCAAACAGTAAGAGTATCGGCTCGCGTACCTTGAACAACTTCGCCGAAGGAGCTGTCCTGGTTGTGGTGACGATGGCTCAATTCCATACTGATCGAAATTACGTACGTTAGACGATTTCGCTAAGATCTAAACTTGAAAAGTACCCTGGTATCGCGTTGATCGTAGGTAGATCATGCATTCCTAGACATCCTCTTTCCAACAGCAACTGAGCTATTTCCTCCACAAAAGGCGCTCCGCTTCCTTGCAGTAGCTCTATCACCATCTCTAGGGCGATATCGGGGATAAACACATCATATTCCTCGTCCCGATAGAGAACTTCTTGCCAACGTTTCACTGCATTCTCCGCACTTTCGATATCGCAAAGGTATTCATCGCATTCCCAAAAATAGTCCAAATTGCAATTTTCAGCATGGCCGTCAATTTTGAGCTGCTCTGCTACTGGTCCTGCAAGTGAGAACATAATCTCTCCGAATATTTCCTCTTGCCACCTTTGCCATTTGTTTCCCCCGTCGTCTTTGGCGATCTCGCCAATACCTAGTGCCATCACGGTCGAAGGTCGCATCACTACGCCCTCGCACACATCGGGGTCCGAATCGATTCGAATTTCACGAATGTAACCACCAAGAAGCTTGTAGACCACCGCATGACCAGCCTCATGGTAAGCAGTTTTTACTCGATCGTCCATTTTGGATCGTACCACCTTTCTCTAAATCGAATGCCCAGGTAGTTACCAGTTTAGCAAAGGTTTTGGATGCCTGCGATTACGCTGCTTCCTTCTCGCTATTATCCCCTTCATCTACGAGCTCATAAGGCGACACGATTCTTCGTTTGTACCGAAGCACGCTTGGTGGGACTTTCTCGTAACCTGCTGCTTGCCGTTCTTGGTTTATAACTCGGAGCAACTCAAGCTGCTGCCTTCGAATCGGTGCATAGGGCTCGAACGGTAGGCAAAAGAGTTCCTTTGCAAGCGAATCGACTGAGCGGTGACAGGCTTGTTCAATGAAGTAATTGCGCAATTCATTAAATCGCTCTCGTGCTATCTGCACACGTACTCGCATCTTGCCATCGGCAACCGGTTCGTCTTCCCCTTCACACTTCCTGAGAAAGCCACCTTGCTTTACCGAGAGTGAGTAGTCACCCAACTTAATCGGGACTTTCCTTGCGTCTCGAATCGAACTTTCTTCCTCCTCGAAGAAGGCATGCATCCCGTGTGTCGCGAGTAGCACCCAGGTCCTTTCAAAGCGGATGTAATGTAGGTTTGCAGTCCCTACCACCTTGCGACGAAGGCGTTGCTGTCTGGAGATCTCGATGCCGTATTTTTCCAGCAGTTTGGCATCGATTGCTAACGGGTCTTTCTTCTCTGGTACTCGTCCCATGCAGTAGAACCAATAGCCGTGAGGCAGAATGTTGCAGGCCAGTTGCTGGATGCAACCGGTTAGACTTGTAGTGAGGTACCGATACTGCATGATACTTCCTTGCGATGGGACTTTGTCGTCACTCTATTGGGGCCTCATGGGTGTCGAAAAAAGGAGAGGTAAGCCATCCAACGGCTTACCTCTCAACGAGAAAAATCCTTCTGGCGAAAACGATCGAGATCATCTATCGATGGAGCAGTGCGTGCACTCACCAAGTCGATGACCAAGTCCATTCGCAAACCTTCGCGTCTGAGCGTTACTCAATAACTCCCTGCGATGGATTCGCGAACCTTCCAATTTGAATTGTCCTAAATGGCGGCGTCGTAACTACATTCCTAGTTAGACGCCGCCAATTCCATAGGCGTCATCAAAAAGAACCTTGCAGTGAAAACC
>JAYTVL010000351.1:0-1508 GCA_043744075.1 Pirellula sp.
ATCCGACGTTGCCAAGTGGCGAGACACTATCGATTACCAAGACGCCGTCGTTATCAAATACTGCAAAGAAAGGAATTCCAAAGCGGCCGCCACGAGTTATCCGCTTGGCAACCCTCACACCATTTTCATCGGCATAGTCATCGATTTTGAGCATCACGTAGTCTTTCGCGAGAATCTCGCGATGATCATCTAGCCACCTCGCTAACAAAAAACATGGACCGCAGTAACGTCCGCCGATTCGAGCCCAAACTTTGCGGTTTGTCCGTTTTGCGTCTTCGAATGCCTTCTCCCAATTCTTTTCCGCATCAAGCTTCGAGGGCAAATACTTCGAAACAAATGCGGCGACTTTTTCGTCTGCTTCTTTTTCCGTCACGTCGACTTCCAATCGGCCCTCTTCGGCGCCCATCGCATCGAGAACGCAGGCGAAAACTTGCCCCTCGACTGGTATTTGCCAATTGTGTTCTTTGTAAAAGTCTGCATCACTCGCGTTTAGACTTGCCTTATCGCGAGGAACAACGAACTGCAAGTACGAGGCAACCTGCGGCTTCGACTCATAGTCCACAAAGTTTGTATTCACAAATTCCGCAACGCTTTTGCTTTTGTCGGAGAGAATGACCATTAGAGGAAATCCGAGCAGCTTGCTATCTCGAAGGTTCTTCTCGAACCGTGATGCCAACGTCGCCGCCTCTTTCGGATTTGCGTCGCCGATACGGCTTACCATCGTTGGTCGAGACTCATTCTCCTCCAGCCAGACTTCTCCGATGTATTTGCTTTTTCCGGGTGCCGATGCCGTCACTGCACGAAGGCTTACTTTTAGCTGGGCTGGTACTCCGGCCAATTTGTATTTGCCTTGTTGGTCCGTGATTGCCTCAAGGCTCATTGCTTCAAAACTCGATCCAACAAAAAGATTGTCTTCGTTCTCTTTCTTTCCCTCGACATCAACCGATGCGACAACCTTGACGCCGACCCCTGGCTTTCCGTCCTCGCCGATCAGTTTCCCAGTGAAATCGAGCGTACGCCGGAGCGTAAGCTTCGCAGGTCCCGCCTGATCCGTAATCGCAATCATGCCAGCGGCTCGACCATCCTTCGTACAAGCAAACACACCAACGGGTGAAGCCAATGTCTCGAAAGAAAACGCCCCTTTCGAATCGGATTTCAGAGTCTGGTTGTCCTTAGAACTGCCACCTAGCGCACCAATCGTGATGGCTGCATCGTCCAGTTTTGCATCCAGTCCATCTTGCAGTATCAGTTGCACTTGCACCTTTCTTTTGGCTTCGATTTCACGATGCAAAGTGATCTTCAAGGGCTGGCCCAAACTGACGTCATGCGTTTCCCTGGTCTGCCAAAGAGGTGTGTAAACCGACACGTTTAGCTTTCCAAGGTTTGCCGGGGTTTGGATTCGACCTGCTTCATCGGTCGTTGCCCGCCAACCTGGTCCGCCATTTCCATTTCGTTTTTCTTTTCCCTCAAACCATGAATAGAGGTACTCGGTGTGAAAGGCGACTGAT
>JAYTVL010000352.1:0-1506 GCA_043744075.1 Pirellula sp.
GCGGTTCCGAGCCGAAGCCAACATAACCGCTGGCCTAGACCATCCGCACATTGTTCGGGTGTTTAGCGTCGGACGCGAGCATGATACGCATTTTTATACGATGAAGTATATCGAAGGATATTCTCTAGCAGAATGGATCGATGGAATGCGACGAGCGAACGAATTACCTTCAACTAGCGGAACCTTTCGCAAAGTCGCAAATTGGGGAATCCAAGCTGCTGAGGCGCTCGACTATGCTCATTCCAAGAATGTCATTCACGGCGATATCAAGCCGGCTAATTTGCTCGTCGATATCGATGGTTCACTTTCGTTAGCTGATTTTGGTGCAGCCAAGTATGGAGTATCTCCACAAGGTAATATCAAAACGAACCTAGCTGGCACGTTGCGGTATATGAGTCCAGAACAAATTGGCGATGGTGGGACGGGCATCGATCATCGAAGCGATCTATATTCGCTAGGCGCGACCTTATTCGAGTTGGTTACCATGAAGACATACATCGACGGAGACGGTGCGACAGACATTTTGACTAAGATTGCTTACGCCGCACCATCACATGCAAACCGTGTCAATCCGTCCGTGCCAACCGTTCTCGATGCGATCGTCTACCGCGCAACGGCTCGTGATCCCCAGGCAAGATATGCGACTGCAAGCGAGTTAGCCGACGATTTGCGTCAATTCTTGATCGGCCAACAGACAACGACTCTCGACGCATCGCAAAGCAAACGCTCGAACCAGATGATTCGACGAACTCGTGTTGGACTAGCTGCCGCAGTGGTGGCTGCCATCGTCGGGATCGGGTCGTTGTCGTACATGGCTGTCCAAACATCGGTTGCCAAAGCGGATGTGAAAATGGCCTCACAAAGCGAGCTTGCGAATTCTTACTATCGTCTTGGAGTATCTCACGGGCAGCAATACGAATATTCGCCGCAAGAAAAAATGCTGCAACAATCGATTGAGCTTTGGGAGAAACTTGCCCAGCGGTACGGAACGCCACGATTTCGCTTTAATGCATCATTCGCGTGTTTAACCATGGCCCGACTGTACTACGACACCGGTCGCATCCAAGAGGCCAAGGAAAAAGGAGAGGAGGCGATCACTCAGTTCAGCTCGCTTCATCAGTCTGAACCGGAGGACTCCCTGTACACTTTCGGTTTAGCGTATGCTCATGCAAGAGTAGGTGCCATGCTGGCTCAAGTATTAACAACGACGGATGCGGAGCAACATCAGCGAACTGGCTTGGCTTTACTGGCGACTTTAGATGGGGAACCTACGGATTGGACAGCAACCCCATTTTTTCCGTTTAAGGACTTTCGCGGCGCGCTTGCGGAATGCCAGTTGGATTTGGCGGCGGCTGCGGTATCGGTTGAGAATTTGACGCTGCTCAATACCGTTTTGAACGACTTGAAGGATCTCAGTGTTCAAGAGTCCATAGGCGCACAGGGTCAAGCTATGCTGGCCCGTGCCAGTTGGCAATACGCTGAGGAGCTTGAACGCCTGGGACGACC
>JAYTVL010000353.1:0-17634 GCA_043744075.1 Pirellula sp.
ATCGCAAAGCCCAAAGCCTAAACCAGACGCTTCGTAGACGAACACGATCCGTTTGGATTTGTGCTTTTTGGCAAATTCTTGTAATTCGAGAATCATCTCCGCGTGATGTTGCGTGGAGATCGCTACTTTTGCGGAGCAAAAGGCGACACTAATCAACCCTTGTGTCAACTCAACCCTTGTGTCAGCCTGAGGACAGGCTGAGCTACGTGAAGACGTACGCTATTTCTTCGATTGCATCAAAGTCATGTCCTTTATCATGACCGTCCCTTTGTCGGTTCCGAGTACGAAGCCAATTCGATTGTTATTCGCGACAACGCCGGTTGCCGCAAAAGTAAATTGATGGCTAACAAAATCGGGCGTTCCGTTTATCTCTTCATGCAATCCAATTTCGTGCCAGTCTTCTTGATGGATTTGGCCGACCAACAAAACAGTAGAACGATTGGGTGATTTCAACTTGAATTCGACGATATACTGTGCGCCTTCGTTCAGATCGAGACCGGTTTGGTAGGTCTGAACATGCCAATTTTCGTTGCCGACGGCAGTAGTTTCGAATACGATCGCACCATCTTTGCTCACTATTGTTCCCTTGCCATTGTCAGTAGTCTCCCATCGCCACGTTGCTATGTCATCAGTTGACTTAAGAAGACTTCCTTGCACTACTTTGATTTGTATGTTTCGGTACTCGATTTGACCGCGATCACCTTCTACGCCGATTGGGCCGGACGCAGGTACCTTCAGTTCGGCTTCGAGAACCTCACCATTGCACGTGCAATGAGCCACTTTGCCTTTTACCGTCACCACGAGTTCGTTCCAGTCTTGTGGCTTGAAGTTCTTTAGCGCTTTATAAGGACCAGCTACCAGGTAATCGCGGCATTGCAGTTGAAGCCCACGAATGAAAACGCCGCTATCAGCATTGTGGGCCGCACGGAATTCCAGTTTTAAAACGAAATCGCTTGAAAACTCTCGCTTCGCATACAGCATCTGGACCTTTCTACCTTCCGGAGGCGATGTAACCACTAACGAACCGTCCTTTGCGACAAAACGACCATCGTCTGACGAAGCCTTGTCATCAAAACTCAGATCCTCAGTAACAACCGGCCATGGCGGTGCATTGCTGTCTTTGTCCTGCCAGGACTTTCGCGATGCTAGTTGCTCATCCGTCGTTCGCCTTAATCCCCAGCCAGTTAGGTCTTTGCTGTTAAACAATCTTTCAAAGCCTGGTTCCGCCGCAGTCTTTGCGACTTCTTGCGCGAAGGACAGCGCGGTACTACACAGCGCCGCAGTAACTATGAAGAAACATTTCATCGATGAACTAACTGCAAAATTCAGAAATCGATTGAGCAAGATGGCACCACGTAGTCCTGTTTTTAGGGTCAATACAGGCCTCGATCATAAGTCGGGCTGAACCGGACGCTAGCGCGTTCCGGCTGATTAGCCGAAGGGCGCTAGCCCACGGTTTGCGGCCCATGTTGAGATCGACGCCGTCAATACACTTGAAACTTAAAGAGACCAGAATTTAGTCCCCAATCGTCTGCACGACTAGTGCTTTGTCCCCGATATGAATTAGGTTTTTTTGTAGTAGCCAGAGCCGCAAGACTTCGGTCGTTGTTGGGGACACCTGAATTCTTGCGAATTCAGCTACAACTGGTACCGTACGATTAAACGAGTGCGGTCTTCTGGATTTTGGCACTAGCGCTAGTCCAAAAGCTTTGAATCTTTCATCCAATCTGTCATTCGACTAGTCCAATCTTTGATCGTTACGAGTTTGGATCGATTACCCATATTGAATGCATGTCCCCCTTGCGCAAAGAGATGCAGCTCTACCGGGCGACCTGCAGCGCGATACTTTTCTGCCAGACCAAGAAGCGTCTTAGCGGGTCCTTTGTCGTCGATTGCTGCCAGTAGAAACGCAGGTGGCGAATCGGCGGGAATCGTTTCCGGAATACTTCCACCACCCGGATAAATTTGAATCTGGAAATTAACTTTGCTACTCGCTCGATCCACTATATCCTCGGACATTGGATTCCCCTCGTGGGGATCGTAAACGACCATCGAAGCGAGTTGTCCACCTGCAGAAAATCCCATGATGCCTATTCGGTTGGGATCAACGCCCCATTCAGCAGCGTGACTACGAATCAAACGCATCGCTCGATGGCCATCTTGCCTCGCGTGCACGTTGGTCAAATATGGCTTCGGACCTTCGATCGTTTTGTCGCCACCCAGTCGATATTTTAGGGCGAAAGCTGCCACACCCAGTTTGCTAAAATATTCTGCGGGCTCGATTCCCTCGCCTTTGAAGCCTAGTTCTTTATGCCCACCGCCCGGAGCGATCAAGACAGCGGTTCCATTGGCTTTATCTGGTGTTGGCAAGAAGACTGTAATCGACGGATTGTGTATATTGGCCACCCAATAGCTTTCGGCCTTTTCAGGTTCGTTCCTCCGATCTTCAAAGCCCGGGGCACCTTTCTCCCACAATGGAATCACAGTCCCGTTCGCAATCGAAGCTTTGTCTTTTACGATAGCATTGCTTGAGGTCGTTGTTTGGGCGACTGCGGTTGTAACGAACAGGCAAAGCAATAACATGCACAGCGATTTTGATTTCATGTTCAACCTAAGGCATTGGTTTGACGATCAACTCCCCATTCATCACCATCCAGTGTCCTGGAAAAGTGCAAAGGTAGGTGTAACGTCCAGGCTCGTTTGGAACTCTAAAATAGATTGTTGCCTCTCCCAGCGGCTCAACGACATCTGTGTAACAGATCACGTCTTGGCTTTCTGGGACGTAATGACGAAGAAACGCATCGGGATCGTTTACCAAACGGTTGGTAAGGTCACCAATTTTCTCTAGGCTCCCTGGTCTAATTAGCGCCCAATTGTGAGGCACGACGTCCGGATTCCCAAACGTCAGCTTAAGCGCTTCCCCCGCAGTCGCTTCCATGACACGTGTCGAAAACTGTAGGTTATCTCGTGACTCAATCCTTACCGCGCGTGCGTTTGCAATGCGATTTCGCCATGAGTTGGGAACGCTTCGCTTCAACCATTCTAGGTCCCGAACCATGGGATGACTTAGTATCACTTTGCCCGGGCGAACCTGGTAGTTTGGAATATCAACTCGGTCTGAGTCCATCGCATTGACGGTTGCAAAGAGCTCGTGTGGATCAGTCCCTTTGTCCAGTTGAACTCGCAAATGCAACTGACTACAAAGTTGTAGGTCTGTTATCGCCAAGAACAATGTCTGTCCTTTATCCAGCACATGCGCAGCTGATATTTGCAAGTAATCATGACCAATCATCGGGGAATGCAATACAGAATATTCTTTGGAACCGTAACCCGGAGAATAGCGATAGTTCCAGCATTGAGCAAAATGTGAGAGTACATTTTCACCGTCTTCTGCCTTGATCGGCTTTCGAAAGTAAATTGCGACCCCGTTGGTATGAACGTGAAATCCCTTCGGCAACTGAACGTCTTCACCGGTGTAGCGTAGTCGCTGAAAACATCCTGCATCCGAAGTATAGGACCCCCAGCCGTTCATGCCCGACAAGTAAAGTTGTCCGTCACGGGGATTCAAATGGGCTCGATGGACACCTGATCGGTATTCGCCGGGCAAAGGCACAACAGCTCCTTGCCATCGATCTCCCACTTGATCGCGCAGGACCAGCATGGCTGTTCCAGCGCCATACGATGTATGCACGAGTTGGCCGTTGAGCGGACCCATCCTCGTGTCATCGACCCAGACTTGGCCGCCGCTAGAGTTGTCTAAACCTCGAGGCAAGTAAACCAACGGCAATTCGACTGATTGACCTTGCTTTGGACCACGGTAACCGTAGAACGGCGGCGGGGCCGACGCATAATCAACTGAGTCTTTTGAAGCAGGCTTTTTTGGAAAAATTTGCGTAATAATAGAAGTCGGGGTCCAATCCCCTTCGGAATTGGGCACGGTAAGCGTTCCGTCAGGCAGCAGCCCAAGTCCATCTGGATTGCGGAATCCTGTTGCAATGACTTTGGCAGTTTTCCCGTCCCTCGAGATTTGGATGATTCCCTGGCTGCCGGACGCAACATAAAAATTGCCAAATCGGTCCCGCTGCATTCCGCAAATGTAATCATGACCGCCGGGTGAAGTATCAAATGCATTTGAAAAACATTCGTACCAATCGGTCTCAAGGTCGCCATTGAAATCATGCAGTCTTGTGATCTGATTCCTACCGAGCACATAAATCTTGTCGTTGTCGACCCAGACTCCTAAGGCTTGATGCAAACCGCTTGCAATGCGTCTCCATCTAGCCTTTGGAACTGCCTTCTTCGCATTAGCAGGTACGGACGTCGGAATCGTGTCAATTGAGATTCCCTCTACGCGCCAGACATCGCCATGCATGGTTACAACGATACCAGTTCCGTCCTTCATAAAAGCGTGGTCACCGCAGGCGATCGGAATCTTCCAAGGGTTGTTTGTTGGTACCTCAATGGTATCGATTGCGAATCCTTTTCCATCGCCGAGGATAATATCTGTTTCGACTGGAAAAGGCCATTGTTTCGGACCTCCAGACAGGAGTTGCCTCAGCGGGTGTTTTTGCTTCAGTGCAACAATACGTTTGAATGACGAGCCGTTCATCGTCGGCGCGTCAATGTACTCAGCACCGTCAGCCTTATAGCAGAAAAGAATATTATCTTGATGGACGTAGTAACCTTGGTATTCGATTTTTGCGTTTTCAAGCTCTGGCAAAAGCTGGCGAATCGATTTTGCTTCATCCGGTAAAGCGGCTTCCTTGCCGACGACTCGAACCCCGTCCATAAATCCATGACGTACGGAAGAATATCCCAAAAAACCATCCGTCCACAGTTTTTCGTAGGTCATGGTTTCTGGATTGAAACAGGCCGACCATTTTCGGCCTGCACCCATTCGAAAGCAAACGGCTCTTGGAATCGGCTTCTTTGCGGACATGAATACGCCGCATTGAACCAAGCCTGGTATTACGGAGTTCCATTCGTCCCCCATCCACGCTGCTTCGTCTTGATTTCCCCAGTGCCCAAAATCCGGTCCGTCCAATCCAGGAAACGCGGACAACCATTCAGGACGCTTGTCTTGTTTAGAAAAGTAGGCAGCTTGCTTGGAGTAAAAATCGTAAACTCGATTGCGATTGACTGGTTGCTTCCAACCTGGCCGCAATTCAGGATGGTTGGGTTCTGGTGTCAATGGAAAAGTCGCAGGCTCGTGCGTATTTGCGGTTCGAACCGTCGCTTCGATGGATTGAAGATCCAGGTCCTTTTTTCGCCCGAGAGTAACCATAAAATGTAGAAGATCGGCTTGATCGGATTGGCTGAGTGACTCGATCAAACCCATTGGCATTAGCGAAAGGCTTTTGGCTTGGCTTTCGATTTCATCTCGACTTATTTTGGTAATCTTTTGTGTTGCCGGGTCTCGCAGCGCTAGAATTGTGTCAGTCGAGTCGGATTCAGAAACATAGCCACTGATCAATTCACCGTCCTTGGTAGCAACTTTGATCGGCTGATACTCCATAGCGACAAGCCGATTTGGCCAAAGGAGACTTTCAGCGAGTTGCTCGGGAGTTCGTTCTTTGCAAATACGAGTCAATTCGGGGCCGATCACTCCACCTGTTTCACCGATTCGATGACAGGAGAAGCAAGCGGATTTCGCTTGGGTGTAGACCCGGAGTCCACGAGCAAAATCCCCTTCATTATTCGATCGCGAAACCAATGCGTCCACCGCCTCCTGGGAGAAGGGGGGTTCATTCGGTTGTGGTATCTCTCGACCGAACGTATTTTGACCCATCGTTGAGACACAGAGTTCGATCAGAAACATTAGCAAGAGTTGGGGGTACCGACTCGAAATGAGCAGAAACCGCGACCATTCACGAATAGTGACCAATAGACAATGATCTTGTGCTTGCATTCTCGATATTTCTATATTGCTAGGCGATGTAAGGCGAAGGATAGAGTGAAACTAACTGGAAACGACACACGATTCTAACTGGTAACAAGTACATGTTGTACGAACAACCACTATCTTTGCGGCAAAGTCACAACCGTTTCGTCTGGTTTTTTGCTTTAGCGTTGTCGACTTCGGCCCTATTCGTGAATACGACTTGGGGACAGGAACCGTCCAAGACTACTTTTCCGGACATGAGTAGTCTTTTTGATTCGGACGTGGACAGTATTCCGATCGATGAACGCCCCAAAAGCCTGAAATTAGTACTTCCAGACACATTGGAAGAAGTGCCTTTACCCGTTTCGGCAGACGAGCGTCAGGAACTCTCATCGTGGGTTCGATGGCTGGTCCTACGTAACCTGCCACCCAATTTTGAAGACAATCGAAAATGGGGTAGGGAAAAAGAGGTATTTAATGGCGTCCAATTTCGACGCGAAGGCTGGAAGATTGAAACCAAACGCAAAACTAAGACCGCCAAACATGGCACTTGGTCGCGATACTTTATCGAGTTTGTTGAGCCGGTGCAAAAGTTACAAGTCAACATACAAAGGATTGAGTTTCCGATAAGGGGACCGATCCGGGTCGTGACACAAATAACTGCCCCGCTAAAGCTTTTCGGTCGAATGAGCGAGTGGTGTCGCGATGTCCAGCTGATCAGTATTTCAGCGGACGCTGACGCGACGATCGAATTGAATGTTTCTTGCGATATCCAAGTGATCATCAACCCTCTTAAGATTCCGCCGGACGTTGAGTTTCGACCGACAGTGACCGACGCGACGGTCTTATTGCGGGACTTCGAGGTTCATCGTATCAGTCGATTGCATGGACCGATTGCTGAGCTACTTGGAAAAGGGATTCGCGATGTGTTGGACAATCGATTGGAAGACTATCGAGAAAAGTTAGTTGTAAAAATGAACTCAGAAATCACCAAGCAGAAAGGAAAGCTAAAGCTTTCATTGCAAGATTGGATGCAGACATCTGTACGGAAAAAAACGGAGTGAGGCGACATTAATATTTTCCCACCGCCATTTTCCAACTTCGAGTGTACTAAATTCGACCCACATAGCCTTCGGAGGTCGTACAGCTTTCGCCCCGAATGGCCGAATGGGGCAGCAACATTTTAGCCCAGGGCAGAGCGCAGCGACGGAACGTCACGGAGCGCCGCCCTGGGAACTACAAAATGCCTAAACGTTGCCCTGAAGGGGCCCCATAAAGTGTCCGAGTCAACAATGGCTATTTAGTTCGGCCCCTTCAGGGCAATTGGCTCCGGGTTTGGTCTGTACCCAGGGCGGCGCTTCGCTTTGCCCTGGGCTAAAATGTGTAAGCCCGTTGGGCTAAAAACAACCAAGATTACATCAGCGGTCGGTTATTACTTTTTTTCGACTGCGCTTCTTAGCTACAAATCTTATTCACCAACCAGTCGAGCTGGTTGGGCTTTCAATCATGGACTTGTACAGCCGAAATACTTCCAAAAAAGCCGTCCAAGAAGGTCACGGTTTTTGGCAGCCAGACGCTTCGTGGGTTAAACAAGTCACAAAAAGCAGTCCGCTTCTTTTTTTAGAATTCTACTTGACTGCCTGTAAGCGAGCCGTCAGACTGATAAGCACACACACTCGTCTATTCTGCTTCAGTCTTATCGAACAATTGAAGAGGTTTTCATGGCGGGTTCATTGGTTTGTCTATTACGCTCTGCGGTTTCATCTCGACGAACTTTTCTCAAATCAAAGAAAAGACAAACATTTCGCTTACAGCTTGAATCGCTGGAAACGAGGCAAATGCTTCACGGTTCTCCGCACCTCGTCGGGACGCTTGCCGATGAGCACGAAGCCGTTATGGATCTGATCGCGTTCGAATCGATTCATCAAACAGCCAGCAATAATGTTTATTATGTGGCGAGGGACGGAGACGCCGATCCACTCACGCCAAACCTGTGGAGCGACGTAAAGAATTGGATTCAAGCGACATACGACGTAACAAACAAAGCCTTCGTATCATCGCCAGCTGCGCATCTTCCAACGACGGGTGATGATGTTGAAGTGCCTGAAGGCCTAAGTTTCGTTTACGACCTAAGCCCCGAGTCTTTCAATATTCCCGCCTTACCAAGCTTGGATCCAGCCAAAACTTCCGTCAAAAACAACCTAAGACTTCATACGGTTGGGGTGGAGGGCTCTCTAAGCTTTCAGCCTAACAAGGATCTACTTATGGTCTTCGAGACCATGGTAGTAGCATCAACCGGCTCACTCAACATCAATGAAGACGCTGGGCACACTGTGCGGCTCGTTATAGCGGCCCCTGATTGGTCTAAGTTTTCCTTGGCCAAGCCCTTCGATACCAATCTCGATCCATTCCAATTCGCGCGTGGGTTGATTTCACATGGTGAAGTAAAAATCCAAGGCGAGGACGTAACGCCCTTTATCACGCTGCCACAATTGACGCGTAAAGACAATAATATCGCTCCCGTGAAAGCAACAAACGGAACGCCTTCTACCACGCCAATTGATCCGGGCTCTTTTAAATTCAATGTACCTGCCAACGTGACCATAAAGGGTTGGTCAATTGGGGATAGAATCGTTGTGTCGGGAACGGATCCGAGCAAGGTCAGTTCTGCAACCGGCGCTAGCTCCGACGAAGAAGCGGTCATCACTAATATTGTGCGCAATGCAGATGGAACCTCCTCCATTTTCGCTCAGGTTCAAACGGCTGTGCTACAAAGTTCGGACCTCCTGGCACCTCCAACCGCTATCAAGACGGTAGGTGGGCTCCAGTTTGATCATGTGATCCCCAAAGATCCAACTGGCAAGGATTACTTGAATGCGGATGGTATCGCTGCATTTGGAATCCAAATTGCAAACTTGTCTCGCAATATTTATGTTCAGTCCGAAGATCCATATCACACGTTGGCTCGTGGTCACGTGATGTTTATGCACAACTCCAATGTGAGCATTGCGGGCGTCGGGTTTTTGGGCCTAGGACGTTCAGACAAGCGTACAGTAGTCGATGACGTGCAGTTTTACACGAAAGAAATCATCGATGCCTTGAACCAAGCAGCCTCGCTACAAGTGCCACCAGGGCCACCAATTAATGCAAAAGTTGGCGAATTCATTCCCGGTACCGGCTTGAACCCGCGTGGCCGCTACGCTGTTCACTTCCATC
Organism: Pirellula sp.; assembly: GCA_043744075.1. Lineage (GTDB taxonomy): Bacteria > Planctomycetota > Planctomycetia > Pirellulales > Pirellulaceae > JBKCUI01. The sequence continues at coordinate 9,098 of JAYTVL010000353.1, forward strand.
GCGCGGGCATCAACGAGACCGACAATACGGACCCAAACAACCCGATTCTTAAGGCAGGATTGCCTGCAGCTGTAAGAGATAGTGTGGTCGTCGATAGTCCAGGCTGGGGTTTTGTTAGCCATACGAGCAATGTCAATTTCGACGATAATATTGCTTTCAATGTTATGGGGGCCTCCTTTGTAACCGAGGCAGGAAACGAAATAGGCCGCTTTGTGGGCAATTTGGCAATTAAAGGCATCGGAGCCAATACCGGTGAAGGGATTGAAAGCCGCAAGGTCAAACAAGACTTCGGATTCCAAGGGGACGGATTCTGGTTCCAAGGTCCTGCGATCAAGGTCGAGAACAACATTGCTGTCAGCCAACACCATGATGGATTTGTGTATTTTACCGTCCCTCTTGTCCAAAATTATAGCTGGGCAGATCCGAAAAGCACTGACAAAGTTAACCCCGCCATCCTCAGCGCGCGGCAAGCGGCAAAATTAACGACGACAATGTTGGCGACGGCCTATGATCCCGCATTGATTTTGGCGTTAGGAGGTGCAGGAAAGTCGGTTGATCCCGGAAACATTCCGATGCTGAGTTTTAGGAATAATACTTCCGTTGCGGACGCAGTTGGCTTTGAAACTTGGTTCCATTTGCTTGGCGCCAATTTCCCTCGCAATCTAGGTAGCCAAATCGTAGGGCTGAAGGTCGCTAACACTCGCGGCACGGCAATGTTCGATCCCTATACGAATCTAACCACAGTCAAAGACACTCTGCTCATTGGAAATCCAACCAATCCCGGTGGAGTCGGGATGAATCGGAACAGCGTGACCGCGAATTTCACGTACGACAACGTCATAATCCGCGGTTTTGAGCTGGGGATTTCGATTCCAGTGAACGGTTTGAACGTAGTTCAGGGCGGCACATTCCAAAACAAGCGGAACATAGAAATCAGCACCGCCAACAGTCAGACTCGTACAGTTTTGCTTAACGACAAATTCGCAAGCGATGGGAAGACCGTGACGTCTCCATTGACGTTTCTGACACTACCTACCGCTGCACATGAGGCGGCCAGAATCAATGTCGACCTGCGAACGAGCTACAACCCGAAGGATCGTGATCTATCAAAGATGTTCAATCCTGACATCATTCGAATGGGGTCAGTTTGGTTAAACAGCTTTGCATTGGGCATTGATCCCGCAAACGGACCCAAGCAGCTCTACTATTATCAACAAGCTGCCGACTTTAAGCCTTTCCCGGCAAAGGACGAAAAGGGCATCTCAATCGATTATGGTGGACCTGTGAAGGATAGTTTCGGGAACGTAGTCGACTACAGTGGAATCGAAGTCCCCAGCGAATTGTTTGATACGTCCAACGCAGATTTGTTCAAGTCATATGGGCTTTCGATTGGCGGAACCGTTGCGCCTGCTGGTGCCGTAAACGGTATGAGCACTTTTGGGATCAACAATCCTGACGGTACTCCTTCCGGAAACAAGGCTTCGCCGCGGATCAACGGTCTGATTGGACCAATTAGTACCTACCAAGTGTCGCTCGACGCAACCAGTGCAAGGTACACGCAAAGCACGGATACTTCGGCCAATGGTCAAAGCAACCCGCAATACGTGTTCAGCTATCGTTATAGCAAACCGAATGCGACCAGTGACGGTTCGACAACGGTAAACGTTTCGCTCAAGATCGGCAACTTCGTTCCAGCTTCTACATTTCCCGTCCAGTTGAAAACACTGAATGTAAATAGCATCCCAGTGACAATTCCACCTCCAGTCAATCCGCTGTCTCAGCCAGTTCAACCGGTGCTATTGACTGGCACCCTGACGTCGGCCCAGAACGCGGCAAACAAGGCCGCCACCGACAAGTTCAACAAGGATCTCGCTGCGTACAACACATATTGGAAGAACTATTTCAACACTCCGATAAAACTGTCGTTACGAGAGGGCTGGAATATGGTAACGGGTGACCTCGACGGCACAGGCAACATGCGTACGCAACTTATTTACGGCGATACGATTGCCCCAGATCTAACAATCACGTCACCCGACAAGAGTCAGTTGCGTCGATTGACCACTGCAGACGATCACTGGAAGCCCGGAAAATGGGACGCCACTGCTCAAACAATGAAAGGGGTTGCTGTAGGTAGTACGGATTCGACTCCAAAGACGACGGTTGTTTCCGGGCAGTTTGTTGGTGTCATGAACCCTGACGATCTGAGTTTTGGCTTCGACCTCAAAGGGGAAGTAGTTGATAATTCTTTTGGCCAAAAATCATTCGGAATGTTCATTGGCAATTTGAAGTCGTACCTTAACCCGGCCGACCCGAGCAAGCCTGTTCCATTTGTCACTTCTCCAACCGACGGTGATGGCAAAGAACTCACCAATTACTCCAAGATCACCAACTACCAATCCTTCAAGGACGGAACCAATTCGACGGTAGTTGTTCAACACTTGCAGACCATGTTCTTTGCCATCAAAGACAACGCTGGAAACAGTAAGACGTTTGCGATAACTATCTACCTCGACCCGACTGCTCCAAGGGTTGGTGGCAGCGCCAACCCGACTGGAGCTGTGAGTCCCTCGGTCAGCATGATCAGTTTGGCCAATCAGGCCTACATTATCGACCTTGAAACTTACCAGATGATCAGTTGGACCGATCCGAAAAAGAAATGACACTCCTCGCTCAACGCAAGTAGGCAACTCTTGCGAATGCAATTGTTTCCGTTGGCTTTACGCCCAATGGCACTCACTTTGTGAATTTTGAGCCTCAATGCGCTAGCATGAGGGCCGGAAGTGCCAAGCAACCTTTGCGCTACCGGCCCGCACGCTAATGCGTTGCGGCTCAAAGTGATTGCCATTTGGCTTTACGAAAGCGGGATGGCAAATGACGGCTACGTAAATCGCCAAAACGAATCCACCGATGAAATCCGTCGGAAGGCCGATTTGGTGGCGATCAGTAAGAAGTGTCGAATCAATGATCTGTTTTGACTTGCGTCTTGGCAATGTTGCTATGCTCATCGGACGGTTGAGATACAGGAAATTCGGCAATTCCGCTATAAACCGCCACGCAGTTTCCATTTTCATGGAAGGATTCTTAGCTCGTAGAAAATTTCTATTGAATCTTTTTTTCTCCCAAATACGGTGAAGTACTGGAAACGGGCATTTAACCGGACGATGGTGATGTGCTACAAGACGATCTGCACCATCACGCGGAGCGTGATGAGTACGTACGCATCTCCGATGCGGACAACGCGGCGTCTCAAAGGAGACGCCGCTACATGGTTTTTCAAGGATTCGCTATGCGAGATATTCTTCGTATTCTAGTCATTGTTGTGAGTGCATTATTCGCAATGAATTCGTGCGGTACGACGTACGCCGCTATCGTTACAAAATCCTTGTCGTTTTCGAACCAAACCCTCACCGAGTTTCAGTTTATTCCCTGGCTACCGGAAGGAAGTCTGGAATCGGATGCACGATTGTTGACCGTTTCAGTAAATGCCACATTAGATGCATCGACACTTGATACATTTGCAAATGACCTGACGATTTATGTAGATCGGCTTCCCTTGTTTGGATCAGGTGGACGTTTGCAAGTCGGAGGGACTTCAAATTTACAAGCCGCAAATAGGCTTGCGTGGGCTAACGGAGCAAGTCAAACTGCAGGGACGACAGTAATAGACAGCAAAGACGTCTCTTCATTCAATATTAGTATTGCGGACGCACAGGTTTGGTACGGAAATGGTTTCGGCGGTGCTGGAAATTCTGGAACGTTTACCGGCACTGTTTCACTGACTTATTTCACGGCTGTGCCAGAGCCTGCCTCGATTGCGCTTGTATGTATTAGCATTGCATGTGTGGTCGTTAGGCTTCGAAAACGAAGACCCCAGATCCGTAAAGGGTAGTGGACGAGGTTACGAGTCCTTTCCGCTTCGGCGAAAGCTGGACTCGTAGCCTCGTCCACTACCAGCAACCTACCCATTCGTTAAGGTCGTCGGCCGCGTTAAACAAATGGGTTTCTCTGCTTCGATTGCCGCTACTAGCCCAATCATTGAATTTGTTGCACAGCTACGGTACACTTCTCCAAACCTATTTCGTTTCTGGAGTTGATGTGATATGTGCATTCGTGGAAAGAATCCGTTCAGAATAGTCGTTTATTCAATGGCCGTTTGTTGCGCATTGCTCGCCAACGTCCATTTTGCCCAAGCGGAGGCTCATTGGGTGCCGCAGGTATTACCTGTCGAGCTCCAAGTCGGTTACGCCGTCCGTTCACTCGATCTGAATGGTGATGGAAAGCTCGACATTCTGATTGCTGATAGCAAACGATACTTGTGGTTGGAGAACCCGAGTTGGAAAGCTCATGTCATTTACGCGACCCCGGACGCTAAAAACGACAACGTCTGTATGGCACCGCACGATATCGATGGCGATGGCAAAATCGACTTGGCAATTGGGCATGATTGGCAGCCGAATAATACAAAATCCGGAGGCGAGATCGGCTGGTTGAAATCGCCAAGTGATCCGCGTCAACCTTGGACCTACACCAAAATTGCTGAGGAGCCGACAACCCACCGCATGAATTGGGGGGACTTGAATCGTGATGGTCGAATGGAATTGATCGTGTTGCCGTTAAAGGGACGCGACACTAAAGGACCGGGATTTGATCAAGTTCCCGTTCGACTCTTGCAATTCGAGATTCCGAGCAAGCCGGCTTCCGAGCCGTGGCCCATGAAAGTTTTGGACGAGTCGAGGCACGTTTCGCATAATTTTGAAATTGTAGATATGAATGACGAAGGAAACACGGACATTCTTACAGCGAGCTTCGAAGGTGCAACACGAATCATGTTTACAAAAGACATGAAGAAATTTGTTTATCCGCTTGGCATTGGGCATCAGGGAGTTGCGCCTGCGCTTGGCTCCAGCGAAATTCGGCTCGGACATTTTGCCGGCGGAAGCAGCTTCGTTGCCACGATTGAACCGTGGCATGGCGACCAAGTCGTTGTTTATTCCCATGACCCCAAACGCGCTTTGCGATTCATGCTACGCGATGTAATCGACAAAGAACTGAAATGGGGACATGCAGTTGCTTGTGCTGACCTCGATTTCGATTCTGATGAGGAAATCGTAATAGGAGTGCGCGATAATGCTGACGCACCTCATCGATGTGGTATCCGCATCTATGACTTCGCTGGAGATAAATGGGAACGAACCCTGGTGGAGCCCGGTCAAGTCGCGGTCGAGGATATGGTAGTAGCGGATTTAGACAAGGACGGTCGAAAGGACATTATTGCAGTCGGACGAGCAACACACAACGCGGTCATTTATTGGAACCGCCGCTAGTGCCAAAACTCTTAAGTTCCCTCCGTTTTTTGGGGATCTTGTTTTGCAGGTCGCAGGGGTTTTGCGTACTTTGATACTCAACGCACCAATGCGGTGTCAGGACTAAAAAGTGGGGTAAGCTTCCAGCTTGCCGTCAGTGATTCATCGCAAGCTGGAAGCTTACGCCACTCTACTTGCACGCCGAGCCCGTCGAAGTGTTTACTTCGCAGGATCGAGTCCAAGCTTTTTGCGGAGTTGTATTTCGTCGGTGAACTTGTCTGGTGGTACGAGCAATTCCGTATTGACATCTTTTCCAAATTTCCATTCCACATCGATCTTCCACGTTTGATATTCGTCGGGATCGCCATTGCGACTAATCGTGCTTTCAACGTGAGCTGGCAACAGCATATTATCTCCAACTTTCTTCCAAGCGGTTCGCGTATCTGATGCCAGAATGCCTTTGTCTTTGAGGAGTGCGTCACCGCTCAATTTGCCATCGTGAACCGTTTGCAAAAACTCCGTTGGCAGGTAATTTAACTTCTTGTCGAAAAACATCTGCATCTTGAAAACCAATTGCCCTCCTGACTTGTTCACCCACGTACCGCGTACTCCAGATTGTGTTTCTTCCGATATCGCGAGAGTTCCTTTGCCCAAGTAAATCGCGAAAATGTTCTCTCCCGGCCCCTCGCCACTTACAAAATCTTTCGAAAAAACGGGCAATAAATATGGCGTCATCGTCTGAATGAGACCTATTTTGTAAAACGCACTGACTTTGGCCCATGACGGTTCGCTAACAATACCTTTTTGCATACTGAATTGTTCGTAGAGATCTGACTTTATCTTGATTCTTCTAGTGAACGCTTTTTCCAATAATTGATCTCCCTCGACGCGAAAGATCTTCCTGTCCATATCCTGTCGATAGGAGTCAGCCTCAACGTCAAAAAATCCCTCGTAGGTTAGCGTTATGGAATCAATACTTTGACTCTCTTTTCGCGGGAGAATTCCGTCCATCGTAATTCGATATGCATACTGTTTAGGTAGCACTGAATCAAGATTCAAGAAAGCAAACGCATACTGTTCCGCTTGTTCTCCCGTCTCGTCCGGTTTCTTCGTATCTTGGCCGTTGAGAGGTTGATATGAGCGAAGAACAAAAAGCACTTCACACATCAAAATACTTAAGACAAGAATCCTATTCGAGCTTGTTTTTTGCATGATTACTATAGTGGAAAGAGTGGTTTCGGCGAAATTCGTATTTGATCACGGAACTGTCATCAACGAACGTGTGACACGTGTTGATCGCGAACCATTCTAGTCACCGTAACCACAAATCGTCCCGTTCGAGACGTAGTCCGGTATTAAGGTCGACTCATCCCAGACAGACGTTTCATTAGTCACGCACTGTTGCTGTTGTGCGGCTTGGTTCCATTCGCATACACAATCCCTAGTTTTCAGGCAAGCAATTCGATCCCACGAAACAATGCACACCCCAACAGGGACAGGATCTACCATTGCTGTAATCGGATGTGTTCCACCCGATCGGGTCCGATACCAGTCCGCCAAATTTGAAGCTGGTTTCGTTTCTTTTACAATTCCACCGTCCTCTGTCCCGTCATTGCATGCAAATTTATTTCCTGGAAGGCTGATGCATCCCGTGCCCGGACACGACGTCGTTGCCTGTTCGAAGGTCTTATCTGTAATAGAATTACAACTGCCCGCCGGTGTAAGTATTCCGCAATATCCTTGACTACAGGGTACCCAAGTTTGTCCTTTCAACGTATTAGATAATAGCAGAACCCAAACGACTACAGCAAAACCATGCATACGATTCATGACACTTTCCTTTAAAACGTAGAGCCCAAGATCAATTCAACCAACATCAATTTTTTCGGGACAAATCGTCCACCAACCTGTCAGTTTGCAATTCGAAGAGGGACGGAAACGCTCCATTTTGATTCCGAATCCGAACTGCAGAACTTTAACAAACAAGCGTTGCTGAGACGTGACGCCATCAATGCATCCGATCGCAATTCAATTTGAACCGTTGCAACGAAGTTGTTTCGCACAAACTTCCGAATTGTAACCACGTCATATTCACTCTCGCCATCAACGATACTAGACCGAATATTGTCTAATTGTAAATTGTCAGGCAATGCACCCCGCATAATGAACGTCGCATGTGGGGTCTGCATTTTGCCTTCGCGATCTAGAAACAAAACCGACGGTCGAATCGTACATCGATCTGCGACAACTACGTCTAAGGCGTGCGACTCAATCACTGTTCCATCAACGACAATATCGAGAAAACAAGTTTCTGACGTTGTCCCGTCCGGCACCTTACTGACGTCTACTCTCACGGTCAGTTCATTCGTATTGGCGAAGAAACCGATTTTCTGTAACGGCTCACCTCGAACATTGACGTCGAACGACTTGGAGATCTCCGAAACCGCCGATTTCGACAATACTATTGAATAGGCCTTATCGGTTTTTTCGAGAACTCTAAGTCGTGTCTTGTCCAGTTCAAAATGGAGCCGACTTCGTCCTCGGATAACAATGCTACGATCCTTCGGATTATCTGAGGTTGATTCTAGAGTTAACTTTATCGCTAAAACGGCGAATTGATTTGGCGCCAAAAAATTGATTGGAAATGCTAGACTCTCACCTGATTTCAAACTGATGACGTTAGGAACTTCGTTGAGACAGCCGCACGATTTATGGATCCTGGTCGATGTTAGATCAATCCCGGTATCGTTTACCAACGTGACTTCTCCTTTGAGTGAACTTCCTGCCAACACATCGCCAAAATCGAGATCAATAGGAGAATTCCATTCGGACAAGGCTACCCGCATATGTACGCCAGGTTTTTTGGAGTCGGTCTCAAACGCACGACATTCCAAAATCATGCAAATCGCGATTAACAATGTCGCAAAAATTCTGCACATTTTCATGAGCTCCAAGAATTTAAGAAGTTAACAAACGATTGCCTTTTGCACGTCCTTTCGCAGTACTTTGGAGAAGGACCAAACAAAAAGCAACTCAAATTGCTCTACTATCTAAATCAAGAAAAAAGGACAACTACGCCAAAAAATCTGGAAAACTTTCCAAAATAGTTGCCTCGTTTAGCTAATTTTTTGGCCGTCGTCCCTGTTCCCTGTTCCCTGTTCCCTGTTCCCTGTTCCCTGTTCCCTGTTCCCTGTTCCCTGTTCCCTGTTCCCTGTTCCCTGTTCCCTGTTC
>JAYTVL010000354.1:0-17614 GCA_043744075.1 Pirellula sp.
TATGAGCGTGAAGAACAGCGCAAGTGTCATTGGCTGCGATATGAATTGCGGGCTGGGGCTGAGGCTGATGAGACGGCGTTCTTGGAACTGGACGCGGAAACTTTGATCGCGGACGCAAAGAATCGCAGGAAGACGCATGGCCGTTAGGATTTATCCGTCCGCGAAAGAGCGAATCCTCGAAATATGGGACTACACGGAGCGAACCTGGGGCGAGGATCAAGCTGATCAGTATGTCCGCGAACTCGTTGTGGCCATTAACTCCTTGGTGGGCAATCGCCACCGCTGGCGTTCTGTGATGGATGAAGCATTGCCAAGCGTGTTTTTCTTTCGCCACCACCATCACTACGTTTTTTTTCGTGAGCTTTCCGATACGTCGCTGGGCGTCATCAGCATACTACATGAGAATATGGACATTCCTTCTCGATTGAGAGAAGACTTTGAGCTTGGCGAGCGTTAAACGATTTATTCCATTGGGACAGTTAATGATCGATAGTTGATTCGCGCGTGTGTGTCCCTCCCCGTCCCCTGCTCGGAAGCATCCCCACTCTCCTTTCGATCAATAGGTGCCAGGCACCTACCGAAGGGCTTGAAGGGCTTCCTACCGAAGGGCTTTTTTCGATAACTTCATGAAGATGAATGAATTGGGGCAAGTAAAAAACCTGTCCGTTGAGGTCAACGGAAGTTCGCCAGCAACGCAGACGCAGTGGCACGAACATCTGCAACTCAACGCCTCACACCCGGACATTGCAGTCAAGTTCATTCAACATATGGAATTCGACGATCAGCTTGCCGTAACGCAGCGGTATAGCTGGGTCACGCAGCTGGAAGTAACGCCTGAGAACGTGCTCAAGTTGGTTCGAGGCGGACGCGCTCGATGGAAGATCGAGAACGAGACATTCAATACACTGAAGAACCAAGGTTACCACTTGGAACACAACTTTGGTCACGGGCAAAAGAATCTATCCACGGTATTCGCAACACTCACGATATTGGCGTTCCTTGTCGATCAAGTGCAGCAAACATGTTGTCCGTTGTTTGCAAAGGCGATGGGGAAGTTCAACACACGTCGGGCTTACTGGCACCACATTCGATGCTGCTTCGAATCTTTCCAACTTATCACATGGGTCAGCCTCTACGAAGCAATCATTGATGGCATGACACGTGGCCAGCGGTTGCCTCATTTCAACAGCAGCTGACCACGAATCAACTTGAGACAAGGATCAATTCCACCCCCGCGTTACTCGACTCCTGCCAATGGCGGGCGCATCAACGTCTGGCCTGCATCGAAAGAACCACCATCCAACGGACAACATTGGCTCATCTCCGAGCCAATTCGAGCGTTGGAACACGAAGAACAAGCAGTCGCTAGAAAAAACAATGACGAAAAAGACCGCCTTACCGGGTCAATCCAAAAAAACTACAACTGACCGGGAGTCGCTGGTGTTGCTGTCACAAGGGGCAGCGACATCTACTCGGATGAATGAACCGTACGGCGCACTCTGATAATTCGAAGGAGTCACGGTGATCGAAGCGTTATTTACGCGACGCGCTCGCAATAGCGATATGGCGCCATTGTTAACTTCAGTGATAGTCGATGTCGGAACAATTGTGACCCGCGCTGCTTCGTATGCAGCAATTTCCAGCGATTGCTGAAGAAAAATCATTTTGCAGGTTTCGACTGTCCCCATTAGGATCAGTACAAAGACCGGTAAAATGACAGCAAGTTCAACAACCGCGGCCCCTTTACGATTAGGTAATCGCCGTCGCCGAATGCGAATTGTATTCGCCAAATTCAAGCAACTCATAATAGTCTACGGTCTTTACGATTGGATTGCGGTTCCTTCGGCGCGCAAAGGAGGAATGTGGCTCATCCAAATGAAATATCCTGGTCAATCCGCAGAAACAGTACGAACACTTCAATCGTGCTGTTAAAAACCATCGAACTGTCAGGATGGCAGTGAACTGTTTTTCGTAACCCGCTGCGTAAGCGAGGGATTTTGTTGCTGGTCCCTTGCTTACGCGTCGGGTTGTGAATAATCCGCGCTAGCTAGCGAAGTTGTAAACGCACCCAAAGCCAGCATTAGAATGAATCCTTGCTTTCCAAGTACTGGCGTTGTCTGCTATACTCAATGGATTCAAGGACGAGCACTTCAAGCTCCTTCCCCCCTTTTTTATCTGTAAGACCCGCGGCCCCGCGAAAAGACTTCGATATGTCGGATCATTGGAATAGTATTGCAAACCTGCTCAAAACGCCTTCTCTCGCTCCCACTACTAAGAAATCTGATGGCCCGCCCAAGCAGCCAAAAGCGACGGCTCTTCCAGAACAATCGGTAGCCGTAGAGCAACCAGTATCGCCGGATCCTGAACCGGCAAAACCCAAATCCGAACCGTCTCGCCTCAGAAGCTCGTGGGACGCAGTCGCAACCTTTTTCGGTGTTGCAGCTCCTGAACACGCCCCAGAAGCTCCCGCACAGCAAGGTACGACCTCGCTATCCAAATCGGAAACGAGTCCCATTGCAAAGAGTTCTAGCTCGGGCAGCCGAAGGACAAAACCGAGTATGTGGTCGGAATCCATTGATGATCGAACTGCGGCAACCGAACCATCCCCCCCACCACGAACTGCCGATCCATCGGTTTTGTCGCATGACATCGATAGTCGTGTTCGCTCACGTGGAATCGAAAGAGGGCCTCGAGCGGACGAATCCGAGAGCCGGTCGGATCTAGAGCCAAGACTTGCTACAAAAACCAAACGAGACGAAGAATTCGGGGCCATCGACCCTGAACGCCGTTCTTTAAGACAACAACCTCGCCGAGGCCGACAAGCCGATGTGCGGGCAGAGGCTCCGTTCGCTGAATCCGCTTTGGACGCCAACTTGAACGAAGATATTCCAAGAATGGACTCTGAGATTTCAGACCAAGACCATTCGCCGCGAGGCGAATCAAGTCGTACGCCTCGTGGACGCGCTCAACGCACCCCTTCGGAAGGAGACGTTCGCCCCGAACGAAACAGTGAGCGAAGCTCACGATCTGATCGCGAAGAAAGACCAGACCGATTACCGCGCGCCGGTAGTGCTGATCGACAAGATCGAAGTGCTCGTCCGGACCGTGAATTTCCTCAAAGAGCTGCTCGCCAGGATAAGCCTGAACAGTCAGATAGACAACCACGCTCGGAAGCTTCGGCGCGTCCCGTTCGCTCGGAAAGTTCAGATCGTCCAATCAAATCAGATCGAGAGGAAAGACCACATCGAACGGACCGAGCCGAAAGGCCACCAAGAGCCGAAGGTGCCGAACGAAGCGAAAGACCGGTCCGCCAGGATAGACCGGAACGAAACGAACGACCAACTAGACCGGACCGACCTCCTCGTACGGAAAATATTGACCGGGCAACTCCTCGCGATCGTCCCGCTCGGCCAGAACGGACTGGTTCCAATCGTAGAGAGCGCGCAGTCCGGGACCGGAATGCAGACCGACCTGGTTCGCCGACTTCTCCAATCCCAAAAAAGCCGACAGCCTTTGGATCTGGAATTCATGAGGATGAAAGCTTCGAGTTTATTGAGAATTCTTTAGAGATTCTCGATGACTTTGAGCTGGCGGATGATCGCGTTGAAAACGATTCTGACGACTCTGGATCGCGTGAAACAATCGAACGGGAATCGCGTCCAAGACGACGCCGAGGTCGCGGGAAGCGTTCTGAAATTCGAGGTGATGATGCTGACACTCTGGCTGGCCCGGTAGACTCAGATGAAGATAGCAAAAGTGATGACGATGCGAGCGAATTGATTGGCAGAAACAGCAGAATTCCTTCCTGGCAGGACGCAATCGGAACGCTAGTCGCAACAAATATGGAAAACCATCAGCGGAATCAGTCTCAAAATCGCGGCCCCCGCGGACGTAGTCCCAGACGTGATCGCTAATCGTTATGAATGCTTCGCTATCCAATCGCCGCAGAAAACGCCGGTGCTGACATCGTCGTTCAGTCGACACACAAGATTTTGTCTGGACTGAGTCAGGCCGCCGTTCTCCATCTTTGTAGCGACAGAATTGATCACGCAAGAGTTCAAGCGGCATTGCAGGCACTACAAACCACGAGCCCGAACTTTGCAATCATGGCCTCGATCGATCTCGCACGACGTCAGATGATGCAAGAGGGGCAGTCGCGACTAGCCGCGATGCAGGCATTGGCAGAAACGGCAAGATCCAAAATCAAGCTGATTCCGGGGCTCGATGTCTTAGGTCCAGAACACTCCCGTGGCAGTAAATCTGGGTTTTATGGCTTGGACACCACTAAACTCTTAATTGACACGACTCAATCCGGATGGTCTGGCTCCGATGCGCAGCGTTTCCTTAATAGCGAATATGGCGTTCAGCCTGAACTCTCTGGCCCAGGTTATTTGCTTTGCATTTTGACCTTGGGCAGTATTCAGGAAGACATTGATCACTTGTTGCGTGGCCTACAAGCGATGTGCTCTCAAGCCCCTCCTTGCCACGCAGATTTTAGTGAAGTAAACGACTTGGCAGGACGCCTCTCGCAGCGGCTCCCTGAGACGGTCATGTCGCCGCGAGAGGCCTTCTATTCAAAACACCTTACGATCCCTTTTGCCCAAGCCCTAAATCGAGTTTCGGGTGAAATCATCACTCCGTACCCGCCAGGTATCCCGGTGGTGATGCCCGGGGAACGGTTCAGTCAAAATTCGATCGAGCTCTTGACGGCGGTGAAACGCTATCGTTGCCCAATCAGCGGAGTGGATACTAGTTTACAATCGGTAAGGGTAATTGATTAAGCAAGCGGTTCGCATTGCGCAGACATTGAGCCCGCGAGTCGGATCGATGCTTGCTCGGAAAGACGTATCCTTCATATCGATGGATGTTCGATTCAGGAAAGGCTTCTTGAAAGTCTCGACCACGGTGTGTTCTGTCAAAAAGTGCCGCAGGTCTTCCGCCAGGTCGTGGGCCGACGAAAACCGCTCACTGGCACGCTTGGACATCGCCCCAGAAACTCGATCAAGAAATATTCCGTAAGGCGATAATACGGGATGCCCTACTCTTGGGTGAGTCGAGACTGAAGGATCGGACGTCGCCCAGTTGATCTCGGGCAAAGGATTCAGTCTCCTTCACCACCTTCTCAAGGGCTTTGTTCTTGGAATTGAACGTACACCATGCGATTGTTTCGGTCTCGGGATCAAACTCCCAAAGTCCCACGAGTTGGCCGTTGGCTAGGATCGCATGGTTAGGCAGGTCGGCGACGCTGCGTAACGAAACCAAACCCATCTCGGCTGCAGCGGTTCTGGTTTCATCCCCCACAGCCAATAGAGTTTGAAAATCGCGACGAAGCAAAAGCATGCTATCGATGGAGCTTATCAGGGAATAGAAGACTTTGGTAGGAGCTTTGAATGCGTGGAACGCATCTAAATCCTCGTTCAGCAATAAGCGATTGCTCTGAGCCTCGTTCTCAACTTCAATTGGCACGAGATTAAGCGGAGCGACGGCTTCCTTTGCTGCCTTTACGCCCAATCCGGAGAACCATTGGAATTCCTCTAGAGTCGCCGGACCAATCCATTTGAAATAACGCTTGGCCAACTCGACGAATGCTTCCTCACTCGAAAGCGCGAAGCCATCTAGCGGATTGGGTTTCCATGCAGTGTATCGGAATCGTTGTTGGTCGAGCCGACCGTTGAAAGGGACTCGCCGAATTTTCCCGTAGGCTTGAAGGCGCCCTAGCGCGATAACGAGCGTATTGGTCATGCCACGTTTCTTGCCTTCATCTCCAAGATGACGCACGGCACCACCCACAGTCGCCTTGATTTCCTCTGGGTCGAGCGTCGCGTTTGCAAGCGCACTTGCTACCTTGTCGCAGAGTTTATCGATTTCCTTGTCCGTCACGCCAAGCTTTAAAGCTGTTTTGTAATCGCCACCGAGAAAGTTCTGCCCAACTTTCAATGCCAAGGCAAAATCGGTCGCCGGTACCACGTAGGTGCAGTTGCGGGCCGCGGGAATTTCGTGAATCTCTAGATTCGCGGCCGCATGCTCGGCCGACGAACGCGAAACTCCCGCTCGTGAAAACAAAGTCAGATATGGGCACGACCCACCGACGGATCGAGCCCAACCGGTTCGAATCAGCACCTCGGAAGAGTTCGCGTCTTTGAGCGAACCGTCTAAACCTTGTTTGTGAGCCCACCATGCTTGTAGTTTTTTAGATTTCATCGCAACCTCAGCGGAAATGCATGCCGTAGTATTTTACGGTAAACCTGACACCTAAGCACCCATGCATAAGATTCTTGGTTTAACCGCGTGGGCATCGCCCGCATCGCCCCGCGCTTTCGCTACTAGGAAAACGCGGCCCGAGGCTGCGCAGCGGCAGCCGGCGACTCTCCGGAGCCAGGCTTGAAACTCTGCGTTGCTCCTAATGGGTTTTGGTCGGCCATGCTCGGATTCGGTTCGTTGACTGCTGGTCATTGCCACACTGTGTCGGGCCGGAGTGTATTGTAGCAGGAGACCATCGTGACAGCATCAGACAGCCGACATTTGAACCATGAGAAACTATATGCAGCTAGCGATTTGCAGCCAAGTTCTGCAATAAACCCCAAAGGAATAGGACTACGTTTGAACTCGGCGTGTTGAGCGAGAAATGCCGTGATACCAGCGAGCGTCGAGTTGAATTTATGCCGTCATTCCAACTTCTCGAACGACTTGAAGTTTCTCGTTGGAAAGGTATCCGTACCGGTTGATCCAAAATCCATAGCGGCTAGTCCACGAACAATGCGTCCAGAAAATAGGGCGGATATTCGGGCCAGTCGATGCGAAATCCATCAATCTGCGAATATTGCGTTGCTAGATCCTTAAGCATGGCGGCGGTGTATGCCAGGATATGTGGACTTGCCAATGAACCGTTCTTATCGACACGCATCGGAGGGACCTTGTTGTCAAATCGAAGCGGTTGGTCTTCGTCGACAACTCCACTGAATTGCACGCGGTATCCGGGAGGACTAGCGGCTTGCACTTGAAGATAAACTTTTAGCCCAGACGCTTTGGCTTGCTTAACAAACTCGGCAACCTTTCCGCCCTCGCGTGTCGTAAGAGCATCTGGAGCTGGCGGTTGATATCGAAGGCCAGCATAGAGCGATTTATTGGGCAGAAACGACGGCGCGGTTCGAACCCAAAGCTCGCGTTTCCCGAAGAGTTGTCTGTCCAACAAACGAACACTACCTGCACCCGCGTCGATTGGTGGTTCTCGGCCACCTGTCTTTTCATCCGTTGGTTCCATCACATAAGGTGAGGTGGTTACTGCATTGGCGCCTGCCCGATCTATCAAATTTCTTAAGACTCCGTCGACGCCTTCGCTTTGAATAAACTCAGGCAAGACCGTAATGCCGACTAGGCGAGCCGACGGCATTGCTGCGAAGCTACGAGGGGCTGCCGCTGCCAACACCGTGGATTTCAAAAAACTTCGACGCAATGTCATTTTACTTTCCGTTCAGACTTAAATAGCTTAGGCTTCCAGCCTGAGATTCCAGGATTATAACTCACAGGCAAGATGCGCAAGATGCCTATGCTACGTCTATCTGGAAATGGCGGTACTCTTAAGATGTTCTTTTAGGAATTCAAAAGTACCTTTCCCGTGAATCGTATGTGGACCCGCAAACCACTCGATTCGGCAACGATCTGGCAGTCCTAGCTTGGCCGAGTAGAGTCGGTTGACCTTTGCGAACTCTAAACCCACTCGCTCGTCCGGTGCTACACCATCGTTGTGCCCTCGCTCTACCATAAATGGTCGAGGGGCAATCAGAGCAGCCATCTCAGCATAGTTGAAGTGATTGCCTAAGCCAAACTCGAAAATCTCGTATTCGCCTGTCCAAACATAACTGTACTGACTGTTCGTGCTTGCATTCTTCCAAACCCAATCGTTGAAGTCCGCCGAACAAACTGATAAACAGTACTCGGGTACCAATGCCGGGATCCGCATCGCGCTTTTGCCGCCATATGACAGGCCATAAAACGCAATTCGTTTTGGATCGACCTCTTCCCGTGCGCCAAGCCATCGAACTATCTGCTTGTGTTGCTCAACGATCGTCGAAAACAGTGTCTTGCCGAGTGGATTGCTCTTGCGTTGTAACGAGCGAAAACGATCTTGGAAAAGATACAGATTCTGTGGAGCAAAGACCACGTATCCTTGCTCAACCAGCTGCTTTGACACATCGTGATACGCTGGATGGTCACCGACAATCGTATCTTTCGGACGGCCCTCGAGACCGTGCTGAAAAACAACACAAGGTCGATTCTTTAATGGCTTTCCGTCCCGGGGAATGAGCAACGTTCCATATGCAATAACATCCTCATGTACATCCAGTACCACTTCATAGCCAAGCCACTTTGGTTCATCGTAAATTAATCGTGTGCGAGGTCGCATTGGGACTGGCTCCCACTCCCAATCGCCGATCGTTTCCGTGCGGAAGAATTCGAAATACGGTTTGACCGAGTCTCGGAAGCTTTCCGGAGATTTTGTATCAAGGTTGCGCCAATACTGATCTCGCTCGGTCGCGGATCGGTCGAGAAGAGCCTGCTGAAAGCGATTCCACTTCGATACAGTATCCATCCGGCGAGTTTCCTCGGACTTATAATATGGAACGCTCCAGTCTTCAGGGCGGGATGTCTTTATTTGATCGGGCATGTCGGTAATGCCGATGGCTTTAAGGCTCAATTGAACTGCTTGAAGGCTCGGTCTACTTACTTTGCCCATCGTTCGGGTTGGCTTAGCCATTTGGATTCGCGAACTCAGTCGCCAAGGATTTAGCAACATTTCTGCGTTTTTCCATTCAATCTGAGCATGTTCAATCGATGGGCCACTGAGTCTTCCAGGAGCGCCCCCTTCTCCGGGAATATCGACATCCGGTCCGGGCACAGCATCAATAATCAATGACCGAGGAGCGACCATTGACGCTAACTGAGCGTCGCCAAAATGGTTTAGCAATCCATGCACGTTTCTATGGATCGGCTCTGACCAAATCCCCTCGCGAGGACCGAAGTGTCCTGATACACAGGCTGCTAGAATTTGTGTGTCGACGGCTGCTGCGTACAATGCGAGGTTTCCGCCCTCGCCCCAGCCAGCGACAAGAGTGGGTTTCTTTCCATAGGTCGATAACAATGCATCGAACGCTGCAGAAATCTCCTGAACTTGATAGCCGATCACGTGCCGACCGAGTGCAAAGGCCGAACGGTACAAAAACTCCTGATCGGTCAGCTTTGCTCGACCGTTGCGAGCTTCACGATTTCTTCGAATTACATCCGGGACCACGATGACGCCTCCGCGAGCTGCTAATTCCAAAGCACAAAGCGATGACGCACCATCGTAACCACAGAGTTGTTCCGGCGTCTGACCTGCATCAGGAACAATAACTGCATGGAAGGAAATCTCTCCTTTCGGAACAACTAGCAACCCCGTTGCATCGACGCCTTCAAATACCCGCCAGCGAACCGAATAGATCTTGCATTCGCCATTGGATGCGACCCAGTTCGAATCACTGCCTCCAGGTTCAACCACAGACTGAATCGTAAAGGATTCGCATTGGACTCGAGTGTCAATCATCCCGATTCGCATTCGCAGTTCTTCGCGAAGTGGTTTCATTGCAGTCTCATACGCCGAATCATCGACTTCTTTAACGTCTGATTCGCTCGGCTTCGGCCAGAATGCAAGCCGTCTCTGAACGGACTTGTCCAGCTCCCTAAGCAGGAATCGATCCACCCCGTCAACTAATTCTGAAGCAATATCCCCTTGGATGTCGAGGACCGAAGTGCCAGAGAGCGACTTTGCCGTCGAAGCCTTCTGGGCATTCCCGAAATGGATGAATCCGTAGTCCAAGAACGGATCATGGAACAAGACCCATAGCAAAACGACGACGGCTAATCGGTTACGAGAAAATATCATGGCTCATCCAGCGTTCCTGGGAGGTCTGTTTGTAGTGACTGATAGTTGACATCCTAACATGATTTTGGGTTATTCGCTTCTCGATTTTTTCGAGTGGCTGCCAAGGATGGCAGAACCGCTCTCCGCTGAACTTGAGTCAATCTTCATGTCGTCGCAATCGCTAACGATTCTAGCCGGAAAGTCATCCGTCCACTGAAGAGAGGTCAGTGGGGCGGACTGGGTATTTCGTAGTTGTTACTGGCTAACCAATCAGTCATCGGTCCACCGAAACAAGGTCGAATGTGGTCCCCCAGAGGGGTGGCTCTTGTTTTTTCGGTGTTTTCATCGCCGTTGGCGAATTAATATATTCACGGCAATTTAGTTGCTTTGGCGTTGCTCCTCGAATACCATTCGACTTCATGGAAATACACCCAGATAACATGAAGTCAAATTGAAATCTGAGTTTTCGTCGAACGTAATTTGAAATTCATCACAAACACACTTGAGGCACCCACCATGAAGTTACACTTCCACGCTGCTTTCGCAATCGCTCTTCTACTTTCAATGTCGGATATTGCTGCACACGCGGCAGTCATATCTCGCTCATTTGGAGGTAATGCGACTCCCGCATCGATCACCGCAACGCGGGATACCTTTCGTACTGATCTCGGTGGCGGAACGACTGCTGGCGCAAACGGATCGTTCGGTGGCTTGCGGCGCGAGATTAACTGGGACGGGGTGCCGGCGACCGCATCAACCCCAAATCTGCTTCCAGCAAACTTTTTTAATATCACATCTCCGCGCGGCGTAGTGTTCTCGACAGCTGGTTCGGGATTTGGCGTGAGCAGTGCTGCTGCTGATAACGGGGTTGGCCAACCAGCGGCAGCAAATTTTGGAAACATCAATGCAACCTACACTAGCACATTTGGTGTCTTCTCCTCTGAACGGGTCTTCACCGCGATTGGCAGTAACGTCACTGATGTGACTTTTTTCTTGCCTGGCACAAGCACTGTTGCGTCGGTTTCCGGTTTCGGGGCTGTCTTCACCGATGTTGATACCGCAGGAAGCACAACGATTCAGTTATTTGATCCAAACAACGTATCGCTCGGTACGTTTAGTGTGGCCGCCGGTACTGTTGGAAGCCAGAGCCTTTCGTTTCTTGGATTATTTACTAACTCCGGTGAGCGTATTGGGCGAGCTCGAATCACGAGTGGCAACGCGGCACTGGGCGCAGGCGTAAATGACAATCCCGGCGGTGGCACCGACCTTGTGGCGATGGACGACTTTATCTATAGCGAGCCTGTTGCCGTGCCGGAGCCGTCATCGTTACTGTTCGGCTTGGCTGGTGTCGCTGCATTTACTGCACGTCGAAGACTGAAAAGAACGTCTAGTGCCGGTGCCGCGTAAATCGGTTCACAATGATCGAAGTCAGTGATCGTATTGCGCCTTCGACCTGAAATCCATGAGCGAAGTTAGTAGCATTCATCGGAGTTAACCTTGAACAGTCAACAGGTAGACCACTAGCCACCGACCGGACCGACCGTCATTCTCGGTCTCTTCGTTGCTAAGTTCCTGCAAGAACTAGAGTTGTGGAGGTTTGCATTGGTAAGTTGGGGGAACGATTGTGTGAATTCAAGGAGCAGATTTGCGTTCGCGGGTAGCATCGTTCGGCGTTGTTGCTGTGCTTAGCTCGCCGCGTCCCGTCACTTCGAGGACTGTAATCCGGTGGAACGTCACGGCTCGAGAGAAACAAATCAGTCCCAGGCGATGAAGGTCAGGAAGTTCCGCGCGGACGCCTAAGTCGGCGAAACGTTCAAAGCTTCCCTGCCAATTCTTTAACTCCATGTCGTCGAGCATGACTCTCAACGATTTATTGCGAACTTCGATCCTCGCGCGGTATCGCGTGCCATTGACCAACATGGGCCGGTCGGATTTCAGGCTCTCGGACGACGCGGCAGCCGATTTGCCGTCCAGCCGCGAAAAGCCGCTCGAAAACTGCGTCGCAGTGTTCGGCTTGCTATCAAACTCCCAAGCGATGGCTCGTCCGGCCGCCGAAAATCGCTGCGTAATGCGGAAGAGGCCGGCAGTCGGCGTGAATTCGATTTCAAAGTCGTATTCTTGCGGCGGCGTGTAAGGGAGCTGTAAGCGGGCCGTCCCCTCGACGTCGTTCTTCGCACCCTTAGTGATACTAACCGTCAGGCCATTGGGTGTGAGTAACCAATTCCCGGAAACGACGTCGCGTTTGACATCGATCAGTGACAACAAATCAATCACGCTCGCCGTAGTCGTGGCGGAACCAACAGCCCCTTCGAGCCGCGAAAGCTTCGGTTCTCTCAACAAGGTGGCGACACCAACGGGGCTTGCCTCTTTCAGTTTGCGGCGGGCGACCCACATATCGTGGCCACCAATGCTATTGGGCAAGTCTGGCGTCGTGAAGTAGATCGCGCGACCATCGCCCGATATCTGGAAGTCAGAGTTATTGTCCGAGTCCTCGGACTGCCCCAGCGGAATTCCTAACGGTCGTCCGGGCTGGAAGGGCTTACTCGTATTGGCCCGAGTGAAATACCGCACATAGCGACGCTCCTGGCCAGCAACTCTCTTCTGGTTCGACGCAATCAAGAAACAGCGATCATTTGAAATATAGAACGGCATGTCCCAATCAGGAGTGTTCACCTCGTCGCCAAGCGATTCGACTGCCGTGAACGGCTGGTCGAGTGTCGAACGGGTAAAGCTCCACACATCGGCACTGCGTGTTCCTGTTCGGTTCGTAGCCGCGAGCAGTGATAAACCGTCAGGTGAAAAGATCGGACGCAACGTCGAACGATCACCATTGATGAGCGCCGAGGCCAATTTTGGTGGTGGAAACGGCACATTCACGTCAAGTCGTTCACTTAGCCACAATTGCTCCAACTTTTCTTTCTTGGCGATTGCCATTGCGAGCCCGTTCGCCGACAAAGACGCGCGGCCCGAGAAATCGAACAACTCGACGGGGTTCGTGAACGGAACCGACACTTGCGAGCGCCGCGCGAAGTAGAGCTTCTTTCCACTACCGAAATAGAGTGACAGTTCGTCGAGGCTGACGGCTGCAAGCAGTTCGGTTTTTGCAGTGTTGACTCCAGTTCCCAAGTTCTCCGGCGCGCTCCAGGCATACTCGCGGTCGTCCGGCGGATCGAACGGCCAGTCGGTATTGCTTACAGGTGCAGCAACGGACGCGGCTTCGTTACCCAATATTAACGCCGAACTCGGCGTCGGTTCGGTGGTAGAATCCGTGGAAGCTTGCACGACTGGTTGAGCAACGGCGATCGCAGTCCCGCCCTCGGGCACTTCGAACCGCGCCACTTCCTTGCCATCTTTGTCCTTGATGATGATCCAGATACCCAGTAGCAACAGAACCGCACCTAGTCCTCCGGCCGCTATCAACAAGTTTCGAAGTCGGCCGGGTGGTCGCTTCGAAATGCCCGCGAGCGATGTGTTTCGCCAAACTTGTTGGATCGATTGCTCGGATACAGGATCGGTATCTTGCTGCGGGTTTATTAGAGATACCGTCTGCTCTTCTAGTTCGCTCGACTGCTGATGTTGTGAGTAGGGTGCCGTTACGATATCAATGGTTGGTTCGACGACTACCGACTGTCCGCCGATGAGGGGATTGAAATGCGCAGCTACAGCATAATTGTCGCGAGTCGAGGAAGCCTTACTCGGAGAAAGCGGAATATCAAGCGAGGCGAGGGCCGACTCGACTTCGGCCATGGATTGGAAGCGATCGTTGGGATCCTTGGCAACCATGCGTTCGAAGATGGATACCAAAGCCGGCAGAATATCGGGGCGGTGCGAGGCCAATTTTGGGATCGGCTTGTTCTGGTGTCCCATGAGCTTTTGTAAAAGCGATTCTCCTTCGTACATGTTCTGCGCTGTGAGCAGTCGATAGAGTGTGCAACCAAGCGAATAGATGTCGGCCCGTGCATCGACCTGGCTGGTGTTGAACGCTTGTTCCGGGGCCATATAGTCAACGGTCCCCAACACTTGCCCGGACTGCGTCAAGCCATCCTGAGCACCGGGCGCAGCACCATCGATGCGGGCCAATCCCATGTCCAATATCTTCACGACGCCATCGTTGTCCAACAGCAGATTGGCGGGTTTAATGTCGCGGTGAACGATCCCCTTGCTGTGTGCGAAAGCCAAACCATGCGCAGCTTGCAGAACGTAGTGTACCGCATCAGCGACAGGCAGCTTGCCGCGTTGATTGCCAAATGCCGCGAGATCTTTCCCATCGACGAATTCCATCGCCAGGAAGTGCATTCCACGGCATTCATCGGCATCATATGTTTGCACGATATTGGGATGCGAAAGTTTGGCAGCCGCTTCAACCTCGCGGAGAAAACGTTTGACGGCAGCTTCATCTTTGACGAGTGCTGACTGTAAAAGCTTAATCGCCGCGAAGCGTTTCATCTTGCGATGTTGGGCTTGAAAAACCTGTCCCATTCCACCAGCACCAATCTTTTTCAGTAAGACATACTGGTTCAAGACCAGCGGCGTGTTCGAGCCAGAGAGCAATTCCCGGGCTTGAAACTCATTGAGTTTTTGCGATTCCAACAGCAACTTGGCAAAGGTCTTACCGTCTTTGGGCCGTCCACCGGTGGGTAGCTCAGCCCATATCGCCTTCACCTCATCGGCCGACATCAAGCCCGACGAGACAATTGCTTTGCCGAATTGGTCGACGGATGAAGTCATTCATGTTCTCACAAGTTTTTCGATTTACACAACTCTATTATAGCCTTTCGAGCGATCTGTTCGCAACGTAACTACAAAAGCGTAGCTGTCCATTGTGCATGAATGGCAACCTGCCACAGGCAAATAACCAGCAGTCGCAGGACGATCGGATAATGATAGGGCATCAGCAGAAAGCTATTTGTGACCTTCGAAAAAATGCTGTATGAGGCTCTGGAGTTTCACAAAATCGAGCCATCAGCCTTGCAATTCTAAACTGAATGCGATTATTTTTGACACTTCTCGCTGATCGCCATTATAAAAAAGCCAACCGCACGCTCGTTCCCAGGCTCTTGCCTGGGAACCAGTTGCACGACAAGGGTGACGAGCGAACATCGGGCTCTTGGCCCGCAGTGGGCGGAGCGATTGAGGACAATCGTTTTACTCTCGAATTACAGACGCTTTCGCGTCCAGAACCAAAACCGACGACGGATTCTTCCAAACACAACACAGCGGCTCTGTCTCGCGCTTTAGGTTTGGGTCGCTAAGTTCGGGATTCGTCGAGTAAATTCGCTGACCATTCTCGCGCTGGTATTCGTAGAGCGCAACAGCGGATGGCGGTTGGAATTCGCTCGATGCTGGCAACGCGAAAAAGAGTGAGTCGGGTCCGCCGTTTGGCCGCTGTGTCGAACTCTCGCCCTTCAAAATCGAGTTGCCGTTCTGCACCTGAGCCACGATCCGTACCAATCCGGGGTGCGCTCGCACGGGTGGCATCGCATAGAACGCGATTTCCTCAATTGCCTTCCAAGCTTGTTCCGCCTCGACGCCTTCACGCATCAAATAGCGTCCCTTCCCATCGGTGTCTGACAAACGATATACGGGTGCGGGTAACGACAAACGCGGGTCGTCCAGCTCGAGTCGATACATAATCTGATTGTATTCGTAGCGCGGCGTCTTTTCTTTTGCGCCAGAGAACGCCGCCGTATAAGTCCCTTCGAAATAAATGAGACGCCCGCCCTGTTGGTCAAAGAACGGATGCTGGCTTGGGTTATAGAAATTGTAATGGTCGTGCGACACCACGCGCCTCGCGTATGCCCAGGGGCCGACCGGCGTGTCGGCTTCTGCGAACCAAATCTCGCCCGCCTTCGACGTCACTAGCATCACCCAGCGCCGTCGGAATTCGTTCCAATAAACCGAACCGCGCTCGGCTTGAATCCGCACGCCAGTCTCGAATTCGTGCAAATTAATCCAGCTCTCCTCCTGTTTAAGCCGACCAACGGCAATCAACTTGCGCAATTGGCCGACATGAAGCCTGTCCGCCCCCAACTTCCAAGAGTAACGCACACGCTCTGCCGCATCTCGGTCCACTTCCGTTTCTTTTCCGCGAACCTTACCATCGCCAGCTACGCACGTAAGCGCCTCGTACTGCTCTAAATCGCAAAGGCTTTTGAGGTCCGCTTTCACTCGCCAATTTGGATAAAGGTAACAGTAGTCAACGCCATCGACGCGGGCGCGAAACGGATGCGACGAGTCGTGCCCCTCATGAATCTCCCACCGCTGCACTGACTCGAATATCTCCTTTTCGTCGTTAAACACCATCAAATGCCAATCATGCGCGTAGCCGAGATCGCGATGATTCGCCACACGCGCGACCAGCCGTTCGACGCCTTGCTCATCTGGCACCGTCAACAAGCACTCGATCCAGCGCAGCCCCTTGCCCGGCAAAGGACACATCGGTTTGCTGAAACCGGTAGCGTCCACAAAATAAGTCAAGTCTACGCCTGCGCCAGGGTCGAGTCCGCCACGGTCTGGCAATTCGGAAGTCGCTCCGGCCGCTCCGAAGTGACCAAGCGGGAAGCTGACTCGCTCGGTATCACCCCAAAACCAATATAGCTTGCCGCGATAGGGGGTAGCGATGACGGTGTCTTGGCCCATGACCTGACCGTTTAGCAGACTTAGACGCGTAGGAGCCTTGCGCCCAGCCAGCACACTATCGCGATAAATGCCCTCGCCAGTAATGCGATAAAGCCGCTCGGCGATGTTCAACCGCTTGATCTTAATCGTCGCGCTGCCGCCATTCGTCGGCTTCAACTTCACTCCACGACCGAACGCACCCTCGGTAAATTCGTAACCGTGACTGCGCACATGGAAATAAACGTCCTGCCCCATCAACCCCGGCTCATCTAAGGCGACGATTCCATTGCTGTCCGTCCACCACCGCGCGTGATTGACTGTCTCCAGTTCCACTAGTGGCACGCCGCGGCCCGACTGCTCATCCACCACTGTGATAGCGAAATACTCTCCTGCCCGCACTTGCCACTGGGCGAAGAATGACAGCAACGATAGAGAACAGAATGCTGCAACTCGGCCATTCCTGCATGACATAATGCGACGTAATCGTGTAAAGAGTTTTTTCGCCCCTATCGAACAGCCAGCGGCTTCGATAGCGTAGATATCTTGTGTGTAGTTTACCAAACGGAGAGCCACTGGTGGTAGACGGAAATGGCGTACCCCTTCGAGTGCGCTCATCAACAGCTGGCTTCTCGTCCGGGAATTCAGCCAATACTCTTTTCGAAGACGCAAAATCAAGGTCAAGAATTTTTTCCTCGAATGTACCGTCGGCTAGGGAGACAGTAACGATCCCCCGAGTTAAACTCGGCGGAATTCGTTCATGCCGTCGGCTTTATGCCGAGGGTTCTGACCACATTCCTAGTGAGTCGGTAACGATCCCCCTAGATAAACTCGGCGGCATTCGTGCCAGCGGCATCGAACTTCATTCTGATCTTCAAAAAATGGAAGCAAACTTTTTTATTCGTGTTATCCTTGTTATTCGTGGTTTAGAAAACTGGCAATTCAATCGTACACATTTCTCATGAATACTCAGGCTGGAAGCCTAAGCTACGTCTCGACCGACACAATTGCGGTCGTCGAATGCGACTCTCCAGGTGAAAGCTCAATTCTTCCTGATCCTACATTTGCGGTTTCAATGCAAACCATCTCGGGCCACTCGTC
>JAYTVL010000355.1:0-1501 GCA_043744075.1 Pirellula sp.
TATGAGCGTGAAGAACAGCGCAAGTGTCATTGGCTGCGATATGAATTGCGGGCTGGGGCTGAGGCTGATGAGACGGCGTTCTTGGAACTGGACGCGGAAGCTTTGATCGCGGACGCAAAGAATCGCAGGAAGACGCATGTCCGCTAGGATTTATCCGTCCGCGAAAGAGCGAATCCTCGAAATATGGGACTACACGGAGCGAACCTGGGGCGAGGATCAAGCTGATCAGCATGTCCGCGAACTCGTTGCGGCCATTAACTCCTTGGTGGGCAATCGCCACCGCTGGCGTTCTGTGATGGATGAAGCATTGCCAAGTGTGTTTTTCTTTCGCCACCAGCATCACTACGTTTTTTTTCGTGAGCTTTCCGATACGTTGCTGGGCGTCATCAGCATACTACATGAGAATATGGACATTTCTTCGCGATTGAGAGAAGACTTTGAGCTTGGCGAGCGTTAAACGATTTATTCCATTGGGACCGTTATTGATCGATAATCGATTCGCGTGTGCGTGTCCCCGTCCCCTGCTCGGAAGCATCCCCACTCTCCTTTCGGCTACTGTGGAAACAACTCGAACTTCCCGGTCGTTAAAAAGTGCTGATCAAATGTGGCTACTTTTGAAACCCCTAAATCACGTGCGATCACGTGCGAAGTGCAGTCCGTAAAACTTAGACCTGCAACCGACATTTGCTGGAAGAGTATCCAACTTCGATTGAACTGATCCTCAGTGATTTTGTGCAAAATGGCTGTGGAACCGACAATGACCAAATTCCCAAATTCGATTGATTTCGCATGTTCACCACGCATCAGAAGCAAAGTCAACGTTTCATCGACAATGTAATCACTTGTAATGAGAGGTTCCCTGATCGCCCTGAACCAAGCCGACGATCTCGCATGATTCGAGTCTTTAGATAAAACTAACGAAAACCAAACTCCTGTATCGACGAAAATCATTTCGAGTCGCTATACAGAAGTTTGTCGTGGTCAGCACCACAGAAATTGTCATCAAGCTTTCCTTCCGATGGCATTTGCGCGATGCGCCCAATAGCATCCTTGAATTCCTGTAACCCAAGGTTGCATTGAGCGTCAACATCTAACGACGGAATAACGGGCGTAATCAAAACCTGTGTCCCGTCCGGAAGAACGGAATTGTCGATATGAATCTGCCCGTTCTGCACCGTACCCTTGATAACCATGCGACCGCTCCTGAAAACTAGTTTGTTGCCCATCATTATACCAAGAGACTCGCAATTCGGGACCCTAAAAGGCGGAACCAAGGACACGAACCAAGGGGCGCAGCACTTTGTCGGCGAACCTGTTCGTTGCGGAAAACTTATCGCCATTCAGCGGCGAATTGCAGCCACTGCGCTTTCAGGTAATGAATTGGTGGGTGTCCCCGACGCCCCCCAAAGGTCATGGGCAACTAGGCCAATCAATTCATCCATGTCGTGATCCTTGATCTCGGCGTCGATGCCCGCACGACGATCGATCGATTTGGTCGAAG
>JAYTVL010000356.1:0-17551 GCA_043744075.1 Pirellula sp.
GTCCTGTATGCGACGCAAATCGCATGGACTCGTCGCCTCGTCCACTACTATCAAACCCTAAATCTTAGGTGTGACAATGCCCTAGCTACCTTGTTGCGAATCTGCTGTTCTTCACAGGCTAGCAGCGCTAGCAGCCTGTGCTACGGCATTGCAACTACTTGACTGTATTTGCATTTACGCATTCAGTTTCGTCTCCAGAGCAGGTTGCCTCAGAATCCTTTTTCATTTGTGAAACAGGAAGCTGGGCTGTTGGAACGTAGGGATAAAAAGTTTGAGTGCCAACGTAGCTTGGTGCAAACGGAACAGGTGACTTTCGGAGCAAAGCGATCTGACGACGGATATTAGATAGATCTTCTTGAATCGTTTGTACAACACCGTTGGTTCCCTGGAGCTTAGCCGATTTCGTATCGAAAGTGGCTAGCTTGATCGCCAATTCGGCACGTTCTACCACACTAGCAGTCAATGCGTCTGACATTTGATTTCGGGCTTCTGCAACCGCAAGTTGGGTGGAGAGCATTGCATTTCGATTTGCTAGCGATTGGATCTGTTCCATCGCCGTTTGACGCTCATCCATTAGCTGGCCGGTCATTTCCAATCGAGTGGACAATTCTGTTTTGGCCATCAGCAGATCAACAACGGTCGTAACTGGCACGGAAATGTTTACGCTGCCGAGACCGCTGTTGCGCAGAATGGATGCAGCTTCGGTTTCTGGGTTTCCGTTGCGGTCAAAAGCAATATTTTCGCCCGGAGGTGCAGGTGGTGCCATCGGGAGTTCCAGGATTTGTTCTTCTTCTGCACTTTCGTTGGCGTCGGCCTCTCCGGTTTTGTCGCAAGCGATGCCAGCGACGGGTTCGTCTTTGACGTCGTAGCATTTGTTTCCAGAACAAATTCGGTGGCCGCAGACGATGACGTCGTTAAATAGTTCACGCAATTGGATTCGCGGAATTCGTTCGGTGAATCGCATTGGTTTGGCAATTGGTGGGGCGGCACTTCGCGAAGCACTTGTTTGCAAGTCGCTTGGGCGATTAAGTAAATCGAAATTGCGTTCCTTGAGCACAAAATTACCGGCGACTCCCAAATCGCTGTTAACCGAACCGCCTACCGAAAACCGTCCGGTTTGCCCTGATTGAACGTAGACGTCGACAGGTACATCCCTAACTTGAGGTGACGCTCCGAAATGAATTGCTACTTCTGCGGAAAACTTTGGGCTATTTGAGAGCCATTCGCTAACAGACGCGGCAAATCCAGAGAATGCCGACGACTTTCCGTTAGCCGTTGCATCGCAAGTGGCAATGGAGTCAGTGGCAATGGAGTCAGTCGAGCATTTGCTTGCAGGGCACTTGTCTGACTCGCAAACCCGCCCGTCAGAGCAGCTACCATCGACGCAAGTGACAGCTAGTCCCGCCGCTGTTTGGCATTGCTTGCTTTTGCAAGGTGATGTGGTTTCGGCGTCATCGCTGTTGACGAAGGAAACTGTTCCGAAAACGGCTGCCAATGCAACCAAGAAGGTTTTGATATTTGACGCTGCGTCCATGCTCGCATCTCCAGAAAAGTCGGTTGACTCAGGAATTATGACGGGTTTAGCAATGTGCTCCCGCTCCAAGCCGAAATTCTAGCTATTTCCCCAAAAAGATTAAAGATCGAAATCGAATCTCGATTCGAGGGAAATAATAGCCTACAAACCAAAGGAATTACCAGTTATCATCGGGACACGGATAATCTGACTTTGAAATTGAATCTCGCCAAACCAACCTATATGTCATCTGTTCCCTTGAATCGGACTTCGTCCGCTACGGTCTCCGCCGTGACTCGCCCCGTCGCGGTCGTGGACATTGGTGCGACGAGTGTTCGGATGGCAATTGCCGAAATCGATCCACGTGGGACCGTTCGTATTCTCGAAGAAGTATCCCAAGCGGTTTCACTAGGGAAAGACACTTTTACGATGCAACGGATTCGTCGTCAAAGCATCGAGGAGTGCGCGGTGGTCCTGAAAAGCTACCGACGCCTCATGCAAGAGTTTGGAATTTCCCGCCCTGATCAGGTTCGCGTGGTCGCGACCAGCGCGGTCCGCGAGGCAAGTAACCGATTGGCTTTCATCGACCGCATGTACATAGCTAC
Source organism: Pirellula sp. (assembly GCA_043744075.1). Classification (GTDB taxonomy): domain Bacteria; phylum Planctomycetota; class Planctomycetia; order Pirellulales; family Pirellulaceae; genus JBKCUI01. The sequence continues at coordinate 2,119 of JAYTVL010000356.1, forward strand.
CGGCCTTGAAGTCGAATCGTTAGACGAGGCCGAGGTCAATCGAATTACCTACATGGGTATCCAACCTTTGCTACAAGCCAACCCAACTCTGGCATCGGTAAAAACCATTGTTGTTGAGGTCGGAAGCGGGAGCACAGAAATCCTAGTAGTGCGAGGTGGAAACGTCTTGTTCTCAAACACCTACCGTTTGGGTTCGCTACGACTTCTAGAGCAAGTCGACAAGCTCAATACTTCGCAAGCTAAACAGCGCGCTATCATTGAAAGCCAAATCCATCGCCTCGTGCACCAAATCTACGAGCATGTCGACTCCGACAAGCAGATTCAAATGGTGGCGATCGGTGGCGATGTTCGGCTCGCCGCCGCAAATGTGCCGGGAGCAGAATTCAACAATCAGATTTGCAGTGTTCCCGTTGATGGGCTGATGGATTTCGCAAAATTGGTCAGCATGCTCAAGGAAGAAGACTTAGTTGCTCGGTTTGGTTTGACTTACGCTGATGCAGATACAGTATGGCCCGCACTCATGAGCTACGTACTATTGGCTAAAGAGTTTCAGTGCCAGCAGATTCACATTGCCGATACCAATTTGCGAGATGGGCTTCTAAGCGACTTGGCAGTGCGCGATGCATGGACGGCCGAATTTCGAAATCAAATCATACGTTCTGCAATTAACTTGGGACGCAAATTGGCGTTTGACGAGACGCATGCGAGGCACGTTGCGACATTGTCACGAAAGCTGTTCTCGGATTTGGTCGAAGAACATCAACTCGACCAGCGCATGGAATTGATCCTATACTTAGCTGCGTTGCTTCATGAGATTGGTACGTTCATCAATGCCAGGAGCCATCACAAACATGCGATGTACATCATTCGCAACAGTGAATTATTCGGGCTTTCTGTTCGTGATGTATTGTTGGTTGCTTTGATCGTTCGATACCATCGACGCTCTTCACCTCAGCCAGATCACGAGGGCTATGCAACGCTTGATCGCAACGATCGTGTGGCCGTCGCAAAGTTGGCTGCAATCCTTAGGCTTGCAATTGCACTCGATGAATCGCGGTCGCAACGCATCAGCAACATTCGATGCCGACGCGACGGAGATCGTCTTACCATTGCAACGCATGGCATCGAAGACGTGTCGCTGGAGCAATTGACCGTTCGTCAATCGGGCGATTTGTTCGAAGAAGTCTTCGGGATGAGCGTGTTTCTTCGCAGCGAAGCCGGCTAGCTAGCGTTTCTTTTTCTTGTTGCCACGCTCAGGAGGGCCCGATGATGAGCGTTTGGATTTTTCGCTGATCGCGGGACTGCTTTCGGGCTTTTTGCCGAACCAATTGGGGAAGACATCGGCTAATGTCTCTGGTGGCTTCGTCGCTTTCATCTTCGGCTTGTCGCTATTGGACGGTGAAGTCGCGGCTCTTTGTTGAGGCGAAGCTGGCTTTGCTAAAGTAGCAATAATATCGTTCACTGCGTTCTCAGGTAATTCAACTTTGTTCGATTTGGGCGTAAATCGCTTAATCAGAAATCGTTCTACCAATGACCAAGTCGATGAAGTGATGAAATAGATGCAGAGACCTGCAGGAACCTTAAAAAACAGCACGCCCATGAAGATGGTCATGAACATCATCATTTGCTGGGCAACCTTAGTCTGTTCGTCGGTTGCTTTAGGCATCAAGACCTTTTGCTGAATGATAAACAACGTGATCGTGACAATCGGCAGAATATTGAGGTACGGACCAAACCAACCGGATCCACGACCTGCAATTAGCTCAGGCATCCAAGAATGCCAATCCAAGTACATGTCTGGTCCGGACAGATTCGAACACCAATCCCAATTAGAAAAAAGTGGCTGTTGACGGAGTCCAACGTCTACGGATACGCAACGGTATAGCCCAATGACGATCGGCAGTTGAATTAGAGCGGGCAAGCATCCCGCAAACTGATTGATGCCAGCTTTCTTCATTAGCATTTGCTGAGCGGCCATCATTTTGCGAGGGTCTTCTTTGAGAGCCTCTTTTAGCTTTGCCAATTGCGGTTGAACGGATTGCATTTTTTGTGCATTCAGAGCCATCATGCGACTAACAGGAAACATGCATGACCGCACAAGAACCGTCAACATGATGATTGCGATTCCAAAATTGCTCGTTAACCAAAAGAAAAAATGCAATATGTAGCCGAGTCTCTTGGCAAAGAAACCAAAGATGTGCCAGCCGTACTCGATGGATTCATCGAGCTTATACGCAGCAAGCAATTCAGGATCTTTGGGGCCGGCAAAGATCTGGTACGCTTGTTTCCATTCCCCTTTTGGCACGATTCTAGTTTCTTCCGATTCAAACCAAAATCCGATATTCGTTGCTTGCTGTTTTGAAGACGGGAGTTTTTCCGCATCAGTATATTCTGAATTGTAGACCGTGGCCTTTCCTCGTCTCAGGTCCTGCATGGATGAGAGTTCACTGGGACTTGGTAACATCGCTGCCGTAAAAGTTTGTGTGTCTAAACCTATGTAATTGATGTTGCGCTTGGCCAAGCTATCAGCCGGACCAAACAGATTCAAATCGGGGTCTACTGGAAAACTGACGGCGTTAGATACAATACTGCGTGTTGTATAGAGCGTATGGCTTGCGAAGCCATCGCTGACGATCACGTCGCGTGCACCTGCGGCACTGAAAAAGAACGGCGAGATTTTGGTCGGGTACCACCATCCCTCGAGTGAAATGCCATTTAGACCTTCTTGTCGGATTGCGACCGAGTGCATTTCGTCGTCTAGATTGCGAACAACGATGGTAAGTTCTAGATGCTGTTGTCGAGTGCTTGGGTCGTTTTTGCCTTCGACTGATTTTGAGGGCAACAGCCGATACTGCTTGACGAATTCCAGGTTGGCTTTGACACCTGCCAGTTTCAAATAAGAACGAAGAGGCATCGAGAACTCGATTCCCATTCCCTCTGCCATTTCGAGCGGCTTGGCATTCCATCGTCCTTTTAGCGTATTCTCCAATCCAGAAATGGATCGCTCGCCACTTTCGATAGAAACTTTATCGACTTCCGCCAAAGTAGTCGCACAAGACGCAACCGGATAATTGCCTTTGACTTGCTCATCATTGAAGTCATCTTGGGCTCGCAAAATATCGAGCGGTTTTTCTGTTAAGATGCAATCAAAGGTTAATTGGATGCCTGTCGGTGCTGCCCCAATCCCGGGCTTATCGTTTTGCTTTTCTGTAGTCGATTCAATGATTTGATTGTCTGATTTTACTTCGGCTTGCACTGCTTCCGGAGTTGTTAACGGGCTTCGCAAGACTTTTAACTGGATGGTTGCGCGGGCAGCTCGGTTGCTTAATCGTTTGTCTAACTTGTAGAGCGACGGAAAGCCTGATAGCCCCTCCCAGCCAATTATTTTGTCGCCCGGTAACAAACCAACCAAGTTTGGGTTTTCTTTGCACTTAGAGATCGCGGCAGCCGATCCCTTTGGAACCGAGTTGACATCGAGCGACGATACGGTTTCGGTTAGCGCCAAATAACCGAGATAGCCCTCGCGTTCTTTCGTCTGAAGCGATCGGTATTCAAATTTGCCAGGTGTTTTTTGCGCAATCAGCTCAATACGTTCGATTGAGGCGCCTTGGTTGTCGAGAGTAACCAGAAGCTGATAATTGTCCTTTGGGTCCATGCTTCCCAATGTAAATCGTTCTCGCGGCGGCTGTTCTGGAAGCGAGAAATCCGGATCTTCCTTGGCCAAGCGTTCTGCGACTTCTTTTGCGTCAGACTTCTTCTTTTCCCTGGCATCCTCGGCAAGCTTTGTCTTCTTTTCTTGCTCTATTCGAGCAATTTCCCGTTGTCGCTGCATGCTGTTGAACAGCAAAAACATCGAAATGCAGATCAGTATCCATGCAAATAGTTTTCTGTCCACTAACAAGTCGCTCGTAATAAAATTTGTTGGTGCTCGAAACAAAACCTTGAACAATTTCAAGGTCGTGGTCATGGTTTCGAACAATTGGGATCATGCTTTAAGTCTCGAATTGTCAGCGTCTTAGAGCGTTTTGGCTAGTGCAATTGGCTGGTAAACATTCGCCGAAGGCGTAGCGGCGATGTGAGCGGCATGGCGCTAGCCGCCGGTGTCGTGCAAAAAACCGGCGGCTAGCGCCTTGCCGCTCACACCGCTACGGTAGTATTTCAACTGCCGCTCGCCTAGAAACCATATTCCAGATTTTTCGGATCAAAGTCGGACTCGGACAATCCGACATTCAGCGACACGTCTTGATACGTATACTCCTCGAGCAGCTCTGGTGCGTCACCCGGAGCCCTCGGCCAACTAAAACTAGCGTATTTGAGCGGGAGAAGGCGCTCATAATCGATGTAGATTTGGGCCAGGTAGTACTCAAATTCGACCGTTTTACCATCGATTACTGTCGTGGGTGATTCGTGAATTACCTCCATTAGCCGACAGGTTTTACCTCCGAATGCGACTTTTTCAGTCGTTCTAATCGTAACAGGTCCAAGTAGGCGATCCCTTTCTCCCTTTTCAATGAGCTTGCCAAGCAGCTTTTCGATGCCAATCTCGGTGATGGGATACCGGTTTCCGGCCATTGCCAAACGGCTCTCGGGCATCAAATCAACAGTGAATAAGCCAAGTAAGCCGGCCTCATGAGCAGTCAGCTTATTGTCATTGCGCCCTTGAACCCAAATTACTTCGCGTCCTGCTTGGGATTTCGGTTCCAGCGTTTTTAAATAGACGGAAACTGGACGCTCGAGAATCCCTGCCCCTTTCGGTTTGCCGTATTTTAGCTTCAATTCCATTTTAGTTTCAGGAACCAGTTTGCCGTTCACTCTTTCTCTTTTGATCAAAATGGCTGTGTAATCTTGATGTTTTTGAAAATGGTTGCGCAAAGCAGCTCGCGCGAAATCCAGCAGAGGATCTAGCGGGTGCACTGGCGATTCTACTCCGTTTTCAGCTGATGACTTCGAATTGTGCTCATTACGCTCATCGGTCGTCTTTGCAGCCGCCGCAGCTTCGTTGGCAAATCGATGCCAAAGTATCCTTGCTGAGACGGTTGCGAGGGCTGCTAGCGCAATGAAACAACCTATTAGTCGTGCAGCCCAAACTCGGTGCCCTTGTCGAGCCACGGTTGCACCTCTTGTTTGGAAATGGTTCGAGCTATTTCAAAGCCTCGGCTGGTCAGAGAAAAATCGCGATGAATGTGGTGCATCACAAGCCCATGTTCGCAAAGAACTCGAAATCCCTCGATAAAGCGAACGGTCACCTCTGGCTCATGTGGATCACGGAAGGCAATTGTCTGTGTTTCGTCCAGTTCGATGTAAACTGCCAGCATTCTCGCTGGAGCCTCAAACGCTGCGTTTACTGCTTTTAGCTCTATCACACCACGTTCGCGAGCGGCAACAAGAATAGCCTTGGCCTCAGGCAAGAGTTGTTCAATGGCGAAAGCAGCTGCGGTGTCTTTTCTAACCATAGCGTCGCTGCAAAGCTGTGAAAGAGCCACCAAGACTGGTGCGCCTGCACCTAGTGCATCCCAGCTTCCGCTCAAGTAGTTGTCCAACGGCTGCAGCTTTGCGATGCTGCGAATCGGTTTGGTGAAGTCGTGCTCCATATCAATTTCGTTTGGTATGACAGTAGATTACGGATTGTCTGTGCTACAATCCTATGCGTTCTCGTTTGGGAAAACAGTGTCTCCCGCTCTAAAATCCCAAGTACCTTCTCAAATTTCATTTCGGAGAGTTTATCTATGGCCTTGGTCCCGCTTCGCAAAGTCCTCGATCACGCCGCTGAAAACGGGTATGGAGTGGCTGCATTTAATGTCAATAACATGGAGCAGATCCAATCGATAATGGAAGCGGCTCTGGAAACCAATTCACCCGTCATCATTCAAGCGTCTAGAGGTGCTCGATCTTATTCGCAGGATGCATATCTTCGACATTTGATGTTGGCCGCTGTGGAACTCTACCCCAACATTCCAATCGTGATGCACCAAGATCACGGTAACTCACCGGCAACTTGCCTTTCCGCCATCGAAAACGGATTCACCTCCGTCATGATGGACGGCTCACTCAAGGAAGATGGCAAATCTCCCGCACCATATGATTACAACGTGTCGGTCACTAAAGAAGTCGTCAAAATGGCTCATGCTCGAAACGTCTCGGTCGAAGGCGAGCTCGGTTGCTTGGGGTCCCTTGAAACCGGCGCTGGTGAAGCGGAAGATGGCCACGGCGCCGAAGGTGTCTTGAGCCATGATCAATTGCTGACTGACCCAGACGAAGCATCCCGATTCGTCGCGGAAACCAAGGTTGATGCACTCGCAGTTGCGATTGGAACAAGCCATGGAGCTTACAAATTTACTCGCAAACCTGATGGCGAAGTATTGGCCATGTCTCGCATCGAAGCGATTCACAAGCTACTTCCAAACACTCACTTGGTAATGCACGGCAGCAGCAGTGTTCCGCAAGAGCTACAGGATATTATTAATAAGTTTGGTGGAAAGATGAAACAAACGTGGGGTGTGCCCGTCGAAGAAATTCAACGCGGTATCAAGAGCGGCGTACGCAAGATCAATGTGGATACCGACTGCCGGATGGCAATCACGGGAGCCATCCGAAAAGTACTCGCTGAGGAGCCCGACAAATTCGATCCTCGCGACTACCTCAAACCAGCTAGAACGGCGATGAAGCAAGTCTGCATGGCCCGAATGATTTCGTTCGGCCAAGCGGGTAACGCGAGCAAGATCAAATAGCATCGTTCAACTAGGTGCTCGTTACGATTTACTAATCATTGTAAATTTTGAGCCTCAATGCGCTAGCATGAGGGCTTGATTTTGAGCCTCAATGCGCTAGCATGAGGGCTTGAACTGTCAGTAATTCATTGACTCCCGGCCCGCACGCTAGCGCGTTGCGGCTCAAAGGGAGTGACGCGGGCGCTAGCCGCGTTGGAAGTGAATGCTGCGGGCACTAGCCGCGTTGGAAACAATTGCCAAACATACGCAGCTAACGCCTGCGGCCCAATTTTTTTTGGAGCATCAAACCATGCGTGGATTTGCATCATCCTTTTACGTTTCAATCTCGCTAGCCGTTCTTTGGTTCGCAACAGTGGGTTCCGTTTCGCCGCAGGATTTTCCAGGCGCAGGGAAGGTTTCTAAAGTCCATGGCGGATTCCAATTTACTGAGGGGCCGGCTTATGACGGAAAGCATTTGTACTTTACCGACATCCCAAATGATCGGATCATGCGAACCGATCTCAAAGGCAACCTGGAAATATTCATGGAGTCATGCGGTCATTGCAATGGCTTAATGTTTGACGGCAAGGCCAGATTGGTTGGATGCCGGATGGACGGCGAGCTCATCGCCATCGACACTTTGACTAAGCAGGTTAAAAAACTGGTATCCACCTATAATGGCGTTCGCTTTAACGCCTGCAACGATTTGGTCATCGATAAAACCGGCGGGATCTACTTCACTGACCCTCGCTTCAGAGCTCCCGATCCTTGGCCACAAGGAAAAGAGGCATTCTACTACCGATCTAATAAGGGTGAAGTCACTCGATTAGGTGACGACCTCGTTGCACCGAACGGGATCATTCTGTCGCCTGATGAATTAACGCTCTACGTTGTACCAAGCATGCAGAAGCAGGTGCACGCCTACTCGGTAAACTCGCCGGGTGTTATTGCGGACAAGAGAGTCCTTTTTGAAATCAAACAGCCAGCTGATAAAGAGAATTCGGGTGGGGACGGTCTGTCGATCGATGTTCAAGGTAATCTGTACATCACAACGGACCTTGGAGTACAAGTGGTTTCATCGCAGGGCAAGTTGCTCGGTATCGTTTCTTTTCCGGAGCAACCCGCAAATTGTTCTTTCGCCGGACCGGAGCGAAAAACGTTATATGCGACATGTCGAACTGGGCTATATTCCGTCGAAATGCCATTCGCCGGCCATCAATTCTCAGGGAAAGTAGAATAGAGTAGTGGTCTGGGACAGCTAAAGATTACGGGTAGTGGACGAGGCAACGAGTCCCGTGTGCGACTACTATCAAACCCTAAATCTTAGCTGTCACAATGCACTAGTAACGTGGCAAATGAACTATTATACGTATCCAATTAGGAGTAGAAGCAATGTCACTTGTTAGTTTTTCGCCCGCTGCGCTTCAGCATGTCGCACTGTTGTTTGCTGTCGGCCATTTCTTCTTTAGTCAAACTGCAGATAGCTTTGCTGCAGACAAGCTCGTCGTTGGCTCTATCGCACCCAAGTTAAACGTTGAGCATTGGGTCCAGAACGGTGGTGGTAAATTTCCAAAGGTTACGGATTTCAAATCTGGGAGAGTCTATGTCGTTGAATTCTGGGCGACAACTTGCGGGCCGTGCGTTCAGAGCATGCCACATTTGGCCGAGTTGCAGACAAACTACGCAGACAAAGGGCTCCAAATCGTAAGCATCAGTAGCGAGCCAGTAGAAGTGGTAAATGCGTTTCTTGAAAATGAGTTAAGGGACGAGACCGGCAAGCGAAAAAAAATCAGCGAGGTTACAAAGGCTTACTGTTTGACTACGGATCCTGACGGTTCGAGCGACACGGATTACATGCTAGCAGCACATCAGAATGGTATTCCATGTGCCTTCATTGTCGGAAAGGATGCAAAGATTGAGTGGATTGGGCATCCAATGGAGATGGATGACATTCTTGTGTCCGTTCTTGACGACAAGTGGGACCGCAAGAAGTACATTGCCGAACAGCAGCTTATCGAAGAAATCCAAACGACAGTTGGCGGCCTGACGAGAAGAAAGAAATTTGCAGAAGCTGTTGCTGCGATCGATGGCTACATTGCCAAAATATCGGATCGCCGCATTCAATTTGGACTCTACAAATCCAAAATCGATATGCAGATCCGATCGAGCGCTGACATCAAGGACATCACGAAGTCCTATGAAGATCTCTTTGCGAGCTGCGCCGAGGAACCTCTGTTCGTTCAAGATGTCGCTTGGTCTGCCTATGAAGCCTACGTCGAGAATAGACTCCAAAGCAAGAAAATAATTCGCGACTCAATTGCCGCGGTTGAAAAAGCACTTCCGCTAGTCGAGGGCGCCACCAAGGCCAATCTATTCGACACCATCGCTAGGCTCTACTCGGGAATTGGAGAGTTACAGCCTGCCATTCAAGCCCAAACTCAAGCCGTCAAGTTCTCGGATGGCAGCGACCAGGGAAGCTTCAAAGAGTTCTTGCAGGAACTGCAAAATGAAGCAAAAAAAAGCAAGAAGTAATGGACTCGATCAATCGACCTTTACCCATTGCCGTCTTGATTTCGGGCGGGGGCACAACGCTTAGGAATCTGATTGAACTGCGAGATCGCGGGTCCTTACCCGTGGATTTTCGTTTAGTCATCAGCTCCAAAAAGGATGCTGGAGGGCTGAAAATTGCAGAAACAGCGTCGATCCCTACCGAGGTTATTTCGAAGAAAAAAGCTGATTCTGCCGAACAGCACTCCGAAAACGTATTTGGCTTGATTCGCAGGGCGGGAGCTCAATTAGTCGTGATGGGGGGGTACCTCCAACATGTTTTGATTCCAACAGACTTTGAGAACATGGTTATCAATATCCACCCGTCGCTGATTCCGTCGTTTGCTGGAAAAGGAATGTACGGGCTGAAAGTGCATCAAGCGGCCCTTGATTTTGGGGTAAAGGTTTCCGGTTGTACCGTGCATTTCGTTGACAATGAGTACGATCATGGTCCTATAATCTTGCAGCGGACTTGCGACGTGCTAACTTCGGATTCTGCGGAATCCCTGCAACTCCGAGTGTTTGAACTCGAATGCCAAGCTCTTCCGGACGCGATACGGATCATTGCGGCCCGGCAGCACTCGTCCTGAATTTGCATCTTCCAGTTGCGGCTGACCGGCATGTGCAGCTATACTTGAAAAGTAGGTAAATGCAGAATTTGCAAGTGCCTTAACACAACTCTTCCCAACCTCCCTCCTCATTTCGTTTTTGTTGTTGCGCGCTGTCACCTCGATTTGGTGCAGTTCCACATTCATGGGATGGCGCGATCAATTACCTAGACGATGCTTTTCGGCGCCCTACCAACTATGACCGGTCAAGATGATGAAGGAGCTCGCCCACAAGGCGATCCTCGCACAAAGACTCAGATCAAACGAGCGGATACACTTTCACTCTCCGAAGAACTATTCAAAGAACAACGCAATTCGGGCGCGACCCCGTTGCCTATCGAACGGCGTGAGTCGCTTGATTTTGCAACATTGCAGCAAATGCATTCGGAAGAGTTATTGAAGATTGCAAAAATTGAGTGCATCGCCAACGCCGAACAACTGGATCGACAGGAGCTGGTATTCCAAGTTCTCAAGGCGAGAATGCTGACTTCGGGAATTCTCTACGGAGAGGGAACGCTAGAAATTCTGGCTGATGGCTTTGGGTTTTTAAGATCGTCGAGCCACCACTATATATCGTGCCCGGATGACATTTATATTTCACCTTCGCAGATTCGCAGATTTGGTTTAACAACTGGCATGACTATTTCGGGCCAAGTTCGCCCTCCGAAAGAAAATGAACGCTATTTTGCATTGCTCCGAGTGGAAGCGATCAATCACCGCAATCCAAACATCGTGCGGTCCCGAAAGCCATTTGATGCATTGACACCTCTGCATCCGATTCTCCGAATCGTTTTAGAGACCACGTCAGATGTAATCGAAACTCGGGTAGTGGATCTCATCGCTCCGCTTGGCTTCGGCCAACGCGGACTAATTGTTTCACCGCCGCGTTCTGGCAAGACGATCTTGTTGCAAAAGATGGCGAGAGCAGTACTACAAAATTACCCGGCTGCGTACGTAATCATGCTGCTAATTGATGAACGTCCGGAGGAAGTCACGGACATGATGCGTGAAGTGCGAGGCCCTAAGTGTGAGGTTATTAGCAGCACGTTTGACGAACCGGCTTCAAGGCATATTCAAGTCAGTCAAATGGTCCTTGAAAAGGCCAAGCGATTAGTAGAAGACGGCGTCGACGTGGTTGTTTTCTTGGATTCCATTACGCGACTGGCGCGTGCCTGGAACGGTGAGTGCCTTCAGTCCGGAAAACTGCTGACTGGCGGGCTCGATGCGAATGCGATGCAAAAGCCGAAATCGTTTTTTGGGGCTGCTCGAAAAATGGAGGAAGGTGGCTCGCTGACGATTATTGCGACTGCCTTGGTCGGAACTGGCAGCAAGATGGACGACGTTATTTTTGAGGAGTTCAAAGGGACGGGCAATTTGGAGATTGTATTGGACAGAGCCATGGTAGATCGTCGCATTTGGCCCGCTATCAATATCAATCAGTCGGGCACTCGCCGCGAAGAAGCCTTGCTGGACCCCAACGAGTACCAACGAATATCGACTTTGAGGAAAGCACTTGCCGATGTCAATCCAACGGACGCGATGGAAACGCTCGTCCAAAAACTTTCCAAGACAAAAACGAACGCAGAATTTTTGATGGGAATTCGCCATTCATAAGTTTTTTTGCAGTTCGCTTTTTTTGTATATTACTTTTCGAATTTCGAATTTCAGGTTTCAGATTTGGAATTTGGAATTTGAGATTTGAGATTTGAGATTTGAGATTTTGAATTCGAAATTCGAAATTCGAAATGGTCGATCGAACCATGCACCAATTAAGTGTTCTCGATTCAGTCCACAAACAAACCTAACCGGAAATCATGCCGCAAGAAGTAAAACCGAGCCAATCGGCCGAACCGAAACTCAACGACGCGAGGGTTATCGCATTGGTCGTATCCGAATACAACGAAAACATCACTGGCAAGCTATGTAAAGCCGCTGTACAAACACTGATCGCTAACGCAATCAAGGATGAGGATATTCAAGTCCTCCGAGTTCCTGGGGCTTGGGAACTGACTTATGGAACTCAGCTTGCAATCATGCAAGCATCGTGCCGAGGCGTAATAGCATTGGGAGCAGTCATCAAGGGAGAAACCACACACGATCAGCATCTTAACCGCGCGGTCAGTATGGGCTTGATGCGGCTTTCCTTGGAACACAACAAACCGGTTGCACTAGGATTGCTAACGGTCAATTCGCTGGAGCAAGCGATTCAGCGAAGCGGTGGCAACGCAGGAAACAAAGGGGAGGAAGCCGCCAAGGCGTTGCTGGCTTGCTTGAAACTCGCAAATGCGATGAAGTAGCTAGGCTGGCTGAAAGCCAAAGTAGTTTTTGTCTTTGATGATGACCGCAACTGCTTTGGGAACCATGTTCTCCCAGCTTGAATCTCTTTCTCTAATTCTCTTCAGGATCTCGCGGGAAAAAATTCTTAGACAATCACTGCTGTAATTATCCAACGCATTGATACAGCCGCGGTCCAAAAGATAACCGTAGAGCTTCTTAAGATCCGAGGCAATTTTTAGGTTCTCGCATGTCATAAGTTCGCCCGTTACTTGATCCAACAAAGGGTAGCAATAGATCTTCAAGTCATTCTTAAAAAGTCTTCCGAAGGACTCCAAGACACCTCCCTCAAGCTCCGTGTAATATTTTTCGTCGAACAAGTCTTGCAAGCTTCCAGCACCCATGGTTATCGCAATGCTCTCCTTCGTATAACGGGACAGGTAGGCAGCCAAACGATAGTATTCGAAGTAGTCCGAAATCAGAACGGGCATGCCACAAGCTGACATAACATCGGCACGAGCTAGAAAATCACGCAAGTCAATCTCGCCACCCGCTTTCAAATTTCGCATTGTAATCTCCATAACCTGGATAACTTCTTTGCCTTGAACGCTTGGCAATTGCGAAAACTTTTCGTAGGCACATCGCAACATATCCAAGTTCACATTGCAAACCGGTCGAAAGCTCCCGCGTTCAACCAGAATCGGTTTCCGGTACATGAACTCCGATGGTTGCAGTACCTCACCATCAGCTGCAAACATCGCAGCACCGCTAAGACCAAGTTCCACTAGCTTAAGGCTCATAAGCCGGTTGTCGACGTGTCGGAATGCAATACCAGAGAACTCGATCATGTCAATTTCGATGCGGGACGTTGAAAGTCCGTCGAGCAACGATTCGACTACAAGATCAGGTTCATGGCTCAGAGCACAAGCCCCGTAAACCAAATTGACACCAATAATTCCTAACGCCTCTTGTTGCAACGCCGCTTCCACGTCCAACATTCGGACGTGAATAATGATTTGACTATCTTCATCCCGTGGATAAGCCTGAAACTTAATCCCCATCCAACCGTGGCATTCGTTTGTTCCTTGAAAATTTCTAGCCGAAACCGTGTCAGCAAAGGCGAAAAACGCAGTTGTGTCGCCCCGAACTTCGCGCAATCGATCAAGGTTCAGGCGGTGCTCGTAGTCGAGCATGGCTTGCAAACGTTCGCGACAAACGTATCGGCTCGCACGTCCATAAATTGCGTCACTAACCTTCATGTCGTACGCTGAAATACTTTTGGCAATCGTGCCTGCACCTCCGCCAACGCGAAAGAACCACCGTACCACCTCTTGCCCTGCCCCAATTTCAGCGAAGGTGCCGTAACGCCGTGGATCCAGATTGACATCAAGCGCTTTCTGATGTGTATCGACCACTTCACGTTCGGTTTTACGATAATTTCTTCTCATACTAAACGCCGTTTCTAAGTGAGTCGATAACCTTGAGGATCGGAAAAAAGAAATAACTTAGTAGATCCAGCAGCAATGCTAATGCCAATACGATCAATTGTGGTTTTCCATCCAGCAGCGAGTCGAAAATACAGCAATTTCAGAACGATTCCTAAATAGAACGCTATACGAATCGTCCCCGTGCTTCGTTTATTTGCATTTTTGTCTGTACAAGTGCGCCATCGTTGTGCACCCCTCAGGCTCCAGACGTCGTTGCGGAAGGTAAGGGGTTTCTTGGCGACCACTTTTATGGCTTAAAGAATAAACCGAAGTCGTCGCCTTCGCCATTCTGATCAATACCATCAAAGCTAACGCTGTAAATCATGGGCTCAGTTCGCTTCCATTTGCGTCGAAACGTTGCTTTGCTTGGAGAATTAGGGTCGGTTAGGAAAATAGGATCTACGATGGATGCAAGCTCCTCGATGCTGTCCGGTGGTTTCCCGTTCTCCAGCCAATGCAGTTGGCAGGCTAGACAGGTAATGATCAACCGTTCTCTCACCACGATCGCTTTAGAATAGACTTCTTTGTTCGTACCTGTGACAGCCAATAGATCTTCTAAGATCAATTCCAAATGCCCTTTCCATCCGTACATGTTCTCGCTGAACATTCGATCGCGAGCGACGATTGCGACGAATGGTTCACGGGATTCCGCGAATATTTTGAAATATGTGAGGAGCTGTTTGCATTCGTCATTATTCAGTCGTGGAATGACGTCATAGAGATCGGAAGAAAGTATCCCTTCAATGGCCGAACCAACGAGCGAATGTACAAATAACCCCCCTCTCAATTTAGCTGCCAATTCCATTCCCTCTTTGCAAACATCGACAACTGCCATGGGCGTTGTCTGAACCTTCGCTTTTGCAGATAGCATTTTGGCGATGCTTCGATAGCCCATAACATATTTCAAATCCTTATCCATTACTGACGGAGTCGCAGGTAGTGTTAACAGTTCCGAAAGTCTTTTGTAAGCCGGCTCACTGGAATCAACCAGAATCTTGATCGCAGGAATGTTGATGGGTGTCGCTGCCAGCTCGTTCTCAATAGATGTAACCACAAGCGGTGCGAAACTATCAAGGCTTGCCTCGATTAACTGAAAATTGGCAACGTTTTCAGGATGTTCTTGGCGAAGCGGTAACGGCATCGAAAGCTTGACCAATGCGTATCCCGGAATAATGCCAACCAATACAAATAACACGACTATCGAAATAGACGAAAACATTCGAGAACCCGTCCTTAGCTCAATTCCATCTTTGGCCGTTTGAGTGGGACGAAGCCAACCGACAAGAACTCCCAATCGCACGACAAGACATACAAAAAGGAATGAAGTAAAATAGAGAGCGCTCCAAATTGCAAATCGTGTTGGTATCGAAGTAGAACCGCCTCCCATTAGGCGGCTCCAAGCATCCAATTCAGGCCAATTTAAAATTGTGAATGCACATACGCCTGCACAAAGAACCGGTATCAACCCAGCGAAGTACTTCATACCATTACGGCTAGAGCACGAGCTTGCCCAAAGAGCACACGTCGTCCAGGCTCCAGAAGTTGTGCCAATTATTATGGCTTGCCAAGCGAGCGCATCCTTGTGCCTTGCAACTACTGAAACCAACACGGCAGAAATAGCTGTAATAGCCAACAGGTCTATGACCGAAAACTTGAAGTGTCGAACGGAATCCGCTTTACGAGATTTTCGCCAACCAACGAGCATTATTCCCAATGGGTGCAACCGGCTGAGCGATGGCATTTAAGTTTTCAAGCTGCTAGGAAAAATGAGTCTATGAAGTTGGTTCGATCACCATATATGGCCAATGCT
>JAYTVL010000357.1:0-17513 GCA_043744075.1 Pirellula sp.
GACACTCTTACGATTCCAGAGACGACACCATGGAAGACTTGGTTTCGGACCGCAGCCCTTGATTTTTTGTCGGATGGACGAATGGTTGTTACGACGTACGGCGGTGATGTGTGGATCGTTTCAGGTATCGACAATGAATTGATGGACTTGAAATGGACTCGTTTTGCTGCTGGACTTTATGAGCCGTTCGGCGTCAAGGTAGTCGATGACACGATCTACGTGAATTGCAAAGATCGCATCGTGCGTTTGCATGATCAAGATAAGAACGGCGAGGCAGATTTCTATGAGAACTTCAGTTCTGACACCGATGTTTCCTTCTTTTTTCACGCATTCAATTTTGACCTTCAGACCGACTCGAAGGGCAATTTTTACTATTCAAAAGGGGGCCACGATGCCGACTTTGCGTTGCCGGGTGCGGTCATCAAGATTTCGGCGGATGGAAAACAACGGAGTATTTACAGTACTGGTTTCCGAGTCCCGAATGGAATGGGGAGCATGCCGGGCGACCGAATAACATGCAGCGACAATCAAGGGCAATGGATGCCCGCATCGAAAGTAAATTTGCTTCGCGAAGGCGGGTTTTATGGCTGGGTACCAACCTACAACGGAAAAGATAAGTGGTCTGCAGACGGTGGAAAGATCGACACGAACAAGGTCGTGCCGCCTACGTCATTCGATCAGCCGATAGTCTGGATGCCGCAGGAGTTTGATAATTCCTCCGGTGGTCAGATTTGGGTGGACGATCCACGCTGGGGACCACTTTCAGGTCGGCTACTGCATATGAGCTTTGGAAAAGGCTGGATGTCCTATCTGATGCTTCAAGAAATAGATGGCGTAACTCAAGCTGCCATCATCAAATTGCCGTTTGATTTTCGAACTGGGATCATGCGAGGACGTGTCAATCCACTGGACGGTCAAGTCTACGCGACTGGATTGCAGGGCTGGAATGGAGAGGGTCGCATTGGTTTGCTCGATCAAGGGATCCAACGTTTGCGTTACACCAGAAAGCCGATTCAAATGATTACTAATTGCAAAGTCGAGAAGGATGGAATACGCATTGATTTCAATTTTGCCGTCGAACCTAAGTCGGCCAGCGATTTGGAATCTTACTTGACAGAACAATGGAACTATCGTTGGCAAGCATCATACGGATCGGAACGGTATTCACCGACGACTAGAAAAATCGGCGTAGACAAGCTCAACATTACGTCTGTTAGCGTTTCCGAGGATCGCAAGAGTATTAAACTGCTTGCGTCGAATCTTCAGCCGGTTAACCAATTGCATTTGATTCTAAAGCTCAAAGCGGACGACGGTAGCTCTTTCGAGGAAGAGGTCTACTGGACGATTCATCGCATTCCATAACTGTCATCGCAAACCATAACGCCGATTGTGATTCATGTTTAACCGATCGAGGCCCTAAAGCCTCGATCGCGGGCGTAACGGACACGGTCCCGATAGTCGCGAGATCGTTGTTTTGTCTAGTCGGTTTTGGGACTGCCCGCCGCTGCGCGGGTTAAACAAGGCACTTCACCGCTTGCGATTGATTACTGTGAGAGGTCCACTGCGAAGTTGGTTGCAGAAGCTAGCGACATCAACGGACTATACTTGCCTCGCCGTGCTCTGTAAGCCCGACCGCCGGGATACCATTGAATTCCCATGAATGCGTCAACTGTCCCAGTGTCACTAGGCATGATCATGTTCGTTTCACCGTAGATCACCAGGCTGGCCGTGAGCGGCATCAATAAATCGCCGCCAAATAGAAATGGAACTTGCTTCCCCGGCGAGGGGCCCGTGACAGCATTGTTTTCTCCATGCTTATCCGCTATTCCAAACCAAGCGGTGGTCTGCGCACCAGTTTCCCAAAATCGTCGGTAGTACAGACTTCCTTGTTCAATTGGGCTCAATGTCACAGCTGTATTTGTTCCGAAGATGCCGTTGGCTGAATAGGAATTGAGCGATGAAGTGACACCGATTTCGTTGTTCGACGACATTAGGTAACTGCCTCGTATCCGCCACTGTCCAAGATGAAAAGAACCGTAGGATTTCTCGTAGAGGAAATCGTGTGCAAAACCCCAGGAGAACCCACTGCCGGTTCGTTGAAACATTCCTAAGGTTGTGAAACTTTGTGTTCTGCCTGTCGATTCGCCTAGCAGTTCAAAAACACGTACCGCGTTGGCTGATGCCGTGACTCCAGTTCCAAATTGGGCTCCGATACCGTATTCTTTGAAAACAGGGAATCCCCAGTTGACAGACGCATTGCCTCCTAGATTTGCGTTCACTCCGAAATCCTGCGGCTGCTTTGAGCCATCTATAGCAAATAGAAAAGTAATCTCATCAAAAAGACTTGGGGACCGACAGGGAGTTTTGCAAACCGGCTTTCGGGTAATTGAAGCTGAGTTAATGCCCTCAACGTCATATTCGCCAATCGTAGAAAGTTGCAACTCCTGTGACTCATTGACTGACGATTGTGCAACTACGACCTCGCAATAATTTGCCAAGACCAGGCAGATTGAAATACTGCGGATGATGTACCTGTTCATCGGCGTGACAGCATTTCCTAAGTGTGAATGTCCGTTTTTGAGCTATCGGTCGTACAATAGTTATGGCGTCGATCATAAGTCGGGCTGAACCGGACGCTAGCTAGCGCGTTGCGGCTGATTAGCCGAAGGGCGCTAGCCCACGGTTTGCGGCCCATGTTGTGATCGATGCCATACTTGTTCTTCGGGAGTCTGAAGTAACGAATTTAACGCAAATGACAAGAATGCTGACTTTGACGGTTAGCGAAGATAGCATGACACCCAACCCATTCTCAACCCGATTTATTCAGCCAGGAGCGATCTCTTACGAGTGCTTTGACGGGACAGTGACTGAATTGGCTGAACGATTCTTAAAGCTGCCATCCAAACGTGGCAGCATCATAGGACCTCATGGTTCCGGCAAATCAACTCTGGTTGCAAGTTTAGAGTCGAGGTTTAGAGCCATTCTGCCAGATTCGAAAATCCATCCATTGCGGTTTTCGACCGACAGTTCCGCCTCACGATCGTTGAAGTCGGTGAGCGAATGGGCTCCTGGCTCGATTGCCATTCTCGATGGTTATGAGCAATTGAGATTCTGGTCAAGGTTTACGATAGAACGGATTGCCAGAGCACGCTCGATTTCGATTCTGGCGACGGCCCATCGACCAATTCGCGGTTTCGAGACGATATGGGAAACCTCTGTGAATGAATCTTCTTCGAAATGGGTTGTCGAGCAACTATTGCAACAAGCGGGTGTGCCGGACAGTGCAATAGAACTGCTTCAATCCGAGGCGTGGTCACGGTCGCGCGCCAAGCATGGCCAAAATCTTCGTGAATCTCTGTTCGATATGTACGACTGGTGGCAAAATCGACAATTTGAGGGTCTGCCTTCAATACGCAAGCCTGCATTTGGGAAAATTACGCGGCAGAACGAGGAATAAGACTAGTCTTTTAACAAGTGGCGGAAGGGATACTACCATCACAACCCGAAGCGTAAGCGAGGGACGACTTAATCTGCCTTTTTTTTCCGTGTCTTCCGCGTATTCCGTGGTTAAATGGTCTGTGCATAAGTGACCACGGAAGACTCGGAATATACGGAAGGAAAAAACCGTCGCGCATCAAAGGGAAACCGCTCGAAAAAATCAGCACCCAGTAAGGAACCTTTCTAGTTCGGCGAGTGTCTGGTAACATTTGCACTACTTTTGTCCCTGAAAATTCACTTGTAAAAACCAACCCCACATGCCACTTCAAATTTACATCGGCGGCCAATTCTACGACAAAGAAAACGCGAAAATCAGCGTCTACGATCACGGCCTTCTTTACGGCGACGGGGTGTTTGAGGGAATGCGCAGCTATTCAGGCAAGGTGTTTCGCATGCAAGCACACTTGGATCGACTTTACGATTCGGCAATGGCTATTTGTTTGACAATACCAATCCCCAAGGAACAACTGGAAGCAGACATCAACAAAACGTTGCAGATCAACTCACTCCGCGACGCCTATATTCGGCTGGTCGTGACTCGCGGTTCAGGCTCACTCGGATTGGACCCCAATCGAACAAGCAATCCACAAGTCATCATCATTGCAGACTCTATTTCCCTGTACCCTGAGGAATACTACCAAAAAGGGCTTAAGATCATTACTGCCTCGACCATCCGAAACCACCCGGCAGCTCTTAGCCCCAGAGTGAAATCGTTAAACTACCTCAACAATATCATGGCTAAGATCGAGGGGCTGCAAGCTGGTTGTATCGAAGCGTTAATGCTCAACATTAAAGGCGAAGTTGCTGAATGCACTGGCGACAACATCTTCATCGTAAAAAATGGAGTTCTGCAGACGCCCCCCAAAGATGCTGGCATTCTGGAGGGCATTACCCGCAATGCCATTATAGACCTTGCTAAAGTACTCCGTATTCCCGCCGAAGAAGTTACTCTTACGAGACATGATTTGTTTATCGCCGACGAGTGCTTCCTCACTGGAAGCGCTGCCGAAGTGATTCCAGTTGTTTCGATCGATGGACGAACGATTGCAAATGGTTTGGTCGGGGCAGTAACATCAAAGCTTATGGTCGAATTCAAAAAACTCGTCCTCGAGTAGCAGTATTTTCGTAACCCCAAGCGTAAGCGAGGGAAAACAAAGGTAAATCTATGAGCAAGAGTCCCTCAATGACGCATCGGTTTCACTGATGAATGGCCGTGACGCTTCAACAGGTTTTTTGGAGGCGCCTTTTATCTATGGTACGGCTTGGAAAGAGGATGAAACAAAACGCCTAACGCGCTTGGCAATCGAGCAAGGCTTTCGGGGAATCGATACTGCCAACCAACGCAAGCACTACTTTGAAGCCGCCGTCGGTGAAGCGATAAGGGAGGCGATAAGCGATGGAGTTGTCACCCGCGAAGAACTCTTCCTGCAGACCAAGTTCACGTTTCAATCCGGGCAAGATCATAGGCTTCCCTATGATCCGACCGCTTCCATCGCCGATCAAGTTGAGCAGTCATTTGCGAGCTCGCTCGAGCATCTTGGTGTCGATTATTTGGATTCGTACATACTCCATGGCCCTAGTCGAGGGTTGGGGCTAAATGCCAACGATTGGGAGGCATGGCGTGCAATGGAACAGCTTCACAATGCAGGACGAGTGCGCAAGATCGGCATTAGCAACGTAACGCTCGAACAGCTGCAATCGCTGTTGACGAAAACTCGTGTCACTCCGAGTTATGTCCAAAACCGTTGCTATGCGACACAGGCTTGGGGACGAGATGTCCGAGCTTTTTGTCAAAACAATGGAATGGTTTACCAAGCGTTCTCGATTCTTACGGCAAATGCTAGAATACTATCCCACTCAGCTTTGGTCGAGATAGCATCAAGACACCAGTGCAACGTGTCGCAAATCGTGTTTCGGTTCGCTATCGATGCTGGAATGATCCCGCTGACCGGCACATCCCAATCAATTCATATGCGGATGGATCTTGACGTGTTCCATTTCAAATTGAATAACGATGAAGTCAAAAAGATCGAGCAATTGGCACTGTGATGATTCAGACAACCAAATCAACAAGACCCTGGTTTTACATAGCTTTTTCGGCCGTGCTTCTCGGTTGCGGCAAGCCCGAATACCAACCACCAAAAGACGCAATCCCTTCGATTCCTTCGGGTCGAACAGATAGTACTGCTGCCCCTACAAAACCGACTAACAAACGTACGGGGAAATGAGATTAGGATCGTTCGACCAATAAGTGTACTGTTATCGTAGCCGGAGTCGCAAGACTTCGGAGCAACGCGGACAATACTGAACTCTTGCGAGTCCAGCTACGACGGTTGATTCTCAAACGATCCTTAATAATCCCCGACAACGACCCCGTCATCCATTCCCAACAAGGCCTCCCAAGTCGTGTCAATGATACTGTCTGTCAACGCCGTATCTCGACTATCGAATGTACCGTTTATTGAATTGGAAAGAAATGTAACGCTCCCGTCAGCTCGAGCAAATTGAGCTCCACCGGTATGAAGACTGGAAAATGCCCGGCGAGCCCCTTGCGCTTGGCTACCGTTCGGTGCCGGCCAAAAGGTTCGAAAGTTTAACTTGTATCGCCCGGTCCCCATCGTGTCGGCTAATCCTTGCTCGGAGTTCTGCCGAACCCCACGCGTACCTAATATGACTGCTGCATTGGTGATGTGAATAGTCGTGGTTGAACCTACTTCCGGAGTTGCTGGCGTCTGCCAGGCACGTTCACCGATCATCAGAGTATTGCTGGTTCCATCCGAAATGTGTGAAAAGGATGAAGCCTGGTTCATGGCGAAAATGCCATTCGCCGCTCCGCTTGCCACGCCCTTCGCACGTCTCAATTCACCGCTGCTGTTTACACCGATGTAGTTTGACAAGGCAAGTGTTTGATTCAATTGCTGTCCGCTTGCGCTGTCAAACAGGCGACCTGTGTTTAATGTAGGGCCATTGTCTGATGGGCATCGAAACGATGGAATCGACGTTTTCATAGCTGCCAAACTTGCAGGGATATCCATCGATTGAGCCATATTGAGGCTCGAAACACCAATAGTGTTGTAAAGACTCGTCTGTTCAATATACGGCAGGATCAATGCTCCCCAACTCCAGTTTCCTTGCTGGATTGCGATATTAAGATCTGGGGCTGGAGCCAATGGCCAAACGTAAATGCATTCGGAGGGCATTACACGATGGGCAGATGCGTAATTATGCATGGCCAATCCTAGTTGCTTTAAATTATTACTGCATTGCATGCGCCGTGCAGCCTCTCTTGCGGCCTGCACCGCAGGAAGCAACAAGCCAACCAAAATTCCACTAGGAAAAGCAGACAGTCGCGAAAAAGACGCATATGCATTGCGTAGACAACCCTAATGAAACGAGAACTATTCTTTTTGATTACGGGTTGCGAAACAAACATTAACAGTCCATCGTAGAGCCGAAACACACTTTACTCGATTTCCGTGAATACGTCAATAAAAATCGGGGGGTGTAGGCACTCATTGCGCAAGTGTTCATAATAGGGTGAGAGGCAGTTGAAATACTTCCGTAGCAATCTCGTGGCACGGACGTCTCGCCCGTCAAAACATGGGCGGGACGCGCGGGACGCCCATGCCGCTTGGTATGTTTGTTTCTGCCGCTCGCCTAAACAGTCCTAATTCTCCCATTTGACAAGGATCCCCGCCGTGTTCTCAGTGATCAGACCAACCGCTCCGTACTTTCTCATACTCGTCGTTGGAGTACTTTCTGCAACGACTCCGATTCGATCTGAAGATGCCGCAGGTCCTTTCGACGGAAAATCATTATCCGCTTGGACAAAAATTGACGGCACGCCTGTATCGGAGGGCTGGGAAGCGAGCGACGGTATGATTCATCTCAAGAAAGATGGAAAGGGATCTGGGCACATTGTCACTGCTAACGAATTTGGAGACTTCTCGCTGGCGTTCGAATGGAAGATCGCGCCCAGCGGTAATAGCGGTTTAAAGTATCGCGTACGGTCGTACGGCAACAAAGTTCTGGGCCTGGAATATCAAGTTTACGACGATGAAGGAAAGAAAAAAGTGCAACCGCGGTATAGCGCTGGTTCGTTGTATGACCTTTACGAACCCAACTCGGCCAAGCAACTTAAACCGGCCGGCGAGTGGAATCACGCAAAAATTGTCGTTCGCGGAAATCGAATCGAACACTGGCTAAACGGCCATCAAGTCGTCACCGCGACCGTTGGCGACGCTGAATGGAAAAGACGCATCGGCGAAAGCAAATTTAGTGATTACCCAAAATTTAGTGAGCAGCCGCGAGGCAAGCTAATGCTGACCGATCACGGAAGCGAAGTCTGGTATCGCAATTTTGCTTTCGAAGAGCACGGCGTGTCAAAGTGACGTTGGCAACCATCATGTTTGCTCGCAGTCAAAAGCCTAAAAAAGATTTGGTCAAGTAAGATTGGGCCATTCGATTTGCTCGCTTTAGCTGATAACGCCCCACCAGATCTTGCGATCTTTCACAGATCTGATAAACAATTCCAAACTGCGTTTTGAGACAATTACGTTTGGGAGAATTGAATGGACATGCATACGTTGACCCGTGAGCTGCAACTTGGCAACGACAGCAAGATTGTCATGCTAGTCGCGGACGGGTTAGGTGGACTGCCTATGACCCTCGGCGGAAAAACGGAACTGGAAACAGCAATCACCCCAAACTTAAGCTCGTTGGCAAAGATCGGAGTTCAGGGCGGTAGTATTCCAGTTAAACCGGGCATTGCTCCGGGAAGCGGGCCAGGTCACCTGGGTTTGTTCGGCTACGATCCTTTGAAATACAAAATTGGTCGCGGAGCATTAGAAGCGACTGGTATCGGATTCGAACTGCGGGACGGAGACGTTGCGATCCGCTGCAATTTTTGCACGATCGACAAAAACGGAAATATTTCAGACCGCCGAGCCGGCAGAATCAGCAGTGAAGAGAGTGCGCCGCTTGCCATTTCGCTTCGACAAGTGAAGATTCCTGGCATCGAAATCTTCGTTGCGCCTGTGAAAGAACATCGCTTCGTTGTTGTGTTTCGAGGACAGGGTCTTGGTGGAAGCGTTGCAGATACTGATCCGCAGTTGACAGGCGTTCCTCCACTCGATCCACGCGCCAACGACAATGCCAGCGAACGCACAGCACAAGTGGCAAAGGAATTTTTGGCTCAAGCGAAAAAAATTCTGGCCCCGCACCCGAAAGCAAATTTCCACACCATGCGAGGCTTCGCAAATAAACCTTCCCTGCCGTCTTATAAGGAAGTATACGGACTTAACGCCGCTGCAATTGCGGTCTACCCGATGTACAAGGGGCTGGCTAGGCTTGTCGGCATGGATGTTGTCGGATCAGCTCAAACATTGTCGGAACAAATCGATACACTGGAGCAAGTCTGGGCAAAATATGATTTCTTCTTTATTCACTTTAAGTATACAGACAGCACTGGTGAGGACGGCAATTTCGCCGAAAAAGTGAAACGCATAGAGGAACTCGACGCAATCCTACCGCGAATCGAGAAGCTGCATCCGACCGTGACGATCGTCACTGGTGATCACAGTACGCCAAGTTATCTAAAGGCGCATTCGTGGCATCCTGTCCCGACTTTACTTGTGTCGGATTGTTGCAGGCCGGATTTTCACATTACATTTAACGAGACGACATGCATTACAGGTGGGCTTGGACAATTCGAAGCACAGTACCTCATGACCTTAGCGATGGCCAATGCCGGTCGATTGGGCAAGTTCGGTGCTTGAGCACTCCCCTCTACAATAAGGTCGCTGTAGGAATGGCCATGCTGGCCATCCCTCGCACAGATCCGTAGGTGAAGAATTACTTCATAGGGCTCTTGCCGCTAGTCGATCGAGAAAACGGAGTTCCGTCAGGAACGATTTTGCGATCAAGCACGCGGTGTCAACCGGCCAAAACTAGCACATCAACGAGTTTTCCGCCCAAGTCATTTTCGAGAGTGAGAGTATCACTGACAGTATTCAAATTAAATTACGATCAAACAACTTGTTTTTCCTGCTACCAATCGGTATCTTGTTTCTATCGCTTGCTCGACAATCGGGCGAATTTTCCCGTTATGATGTTTTTACGGAAATCATTTCTTCGTTTACTTAGCTAAGGAATCCTATTGTGAAATTGTTTTCAAATTGTAGATGTAAGCGGAATGCTTTTACGCTCGTCGAATTGTTGGTGGTTATCGCAATTATCGGAATCCTCGTGGGACTCTTGTTGCCCGCAGTGCAATCCGCCCGAGAAGCGGCTCGGCGCATGCAGTGTTCCAACAATCTAAAACAAATCGGGTTGGGGTTCCACACCTTCCACGACTCCTATCGTCGCTTCACACCCCTCGGCGGTGCGAACATTACCGGTAGTTGGGGATGGGGCACTGCAATTCTGCCGTACATCGAACAAAGCAATCTATATCAAGCGATCGGTGCTCCGAACATACTAAACGTCAATCTCCTGATACCGCCTAATCCGGTTCCCAACAATCCAACGGGAGCGCTTGGCATATTGTTGCAAAGCCGCATACCGACGTTTCTGTGCCCGACGGATCCAGATTCATCCCCAACCAATGATAACTTTGGGAATTACGGTGCCAGCAATTATGTAGCCAGCGAAGGAGTATTGACTTGGGCATTCACTGGTACTTCACCGACCTTCGTGGCAAATCCCCCAGGCAAAGTTACGATGGCCAGCATTACCGATGGGACGAGCAATACTTTCCTGGTTGGCGAACGAGATCGAAAACTTGGCGTCGGTGGACTTTGGGCCATTCGGAGAGGCTCAGGCGGAACTCTTGGTGGCGCCGCGCGCGAACGACCAAATGTTCCATTTCTTGGAAGTCGAGGTGCCGCATGTTGCGCCAATGATAGAGTCGGCACGATCGATGTCTGCCGCCGCGGTGGTTTCTCAAGCATGCACACCGGCGGATTGAACTTTGTATTCTGCGACGGGTCGGTTCATTTTATCAGCGAGAATATTGAATCAGATCCAGCCGGTGCGACCATCGTTTGTGGTTCGCCCCCGAGGACCAATTTCCTGTACCAAAAACTCTGGTGGTTGGACGATGGATTAGTTGTGAATTTCGCGCAGTAAATCGATATGAGACATACCGAAAAAAATTTGAAATTCGAATCGGGAGGGGGACGCTCCTGCGGAGCCACGTCATTGTTAACCAGCGTCATTCGGCTCTGCCGGAGCCTCGCCATCCCATTCCTTATTTTCGTTGCAATTTGTACGCCCGGTTGTTCGTCCTCGGATGGTCGATCGGGCGTCGAGGGGAAAGTCACGTATGATGGACAGCCGCTTGCCATTGCAACGATCACCTTCATTCCGACAGCGGTCGGAGGCATCAGTTGCGGAGGTGTAATCGAGAAGGGGCAATACAAAGTCGAACCCAAGTTTGGTCCGATGGTTGGACCGCACCGAGTCGAAATCCGATGGGCAAAGCCAACCGGCAAAAAATCAAAGAACGAGTTCGGTGAAGAAATCGAAAAACGAGAAGAAGGACTGCCGGACAAATACCATGCAAATTCGACTCTCAGCGCCGAGATCAAGTCTGGAACGAATAAACTTGACTTCTCGCTTGAGAAGTAACCCGTGCCGAAGTTACGACAATTCTCGCTAAACTCTACTAAGGACCATTCGGTACGTGTAGACCTGCTCTCACTCAACCATGATCTGTGCAGATTTCGGGTGTAATGGCACGTGCAGGCTTTCCTGCAATACGTCCCGTGGCAGAAACGGGGACATGTCTTCGAGTGGCGGCGAAACGAGTGTTCCATCTGGTGACACGGCTACACCAACTTTGGGATGAAAAAACTGTTCTGGATGCATGAATACCTCGCAAATGGCTGGCCCAGCGTGAGCCTGCAACAATGGGACGTTGCGATCGAAGTCCTCCCATGTCCTAACTTGAAACGACGGGAACCCAAATGCGATTGCCAATTTCCCGAATTCGGGGCAGGAGACGCCGCTTGCGCGATCCGTTCCTGAATATCGACTACCCAAGATTGCCTTCTGAGTGTGCTTTATCATAAGGTAGCCGTCGTTACAAAAGATTATGATCTTAATTGGAAGTTGAAAATGGGCAATCGTTTGCAATTCCTGAAGATTCATCATCATGCCTCCGTCGCAGTTTAGACAAAGGACTTCGCCTCGGTTGCGAGCAAAAGAAGCTCCAATCGCACCGGGCAGGCCAAATCCCATTTCCCCTAAGCCCTGTGAAGTCAAGAGCCGCTGAGGCGGACTGATTTTCAAGGCCTGATGACCACTCAACAGTGCGGTCCCCATATCCGTTACGATTATTTGATCTGGTTTGAGGTGAACTCCTAACCTCTCCATAAACCGATACGAGTTAATGAAGCCGTTTTTGTCTGCGTGCTCGGGACCAATGGACGGAAATCGCACGCGAGAATCGGAGCACCACTCAATCCATTCTTCGTAATGAGGTAGGGAGTCGCTTTCTGCCTGTCGCAAGGTCTCTTTCATGAAGTCTCCAGCATCAGCGCAGACAGGGTGGTTCATTCTCAGTGGATATTTCTTCAGCTCAGCCGAGTCGATGTCAACAACTGTAATATCAGTAGCGTCTCTGGCAAGCTCAGAAACGTCATATCCGACTTGAAGGATGGAAAGGCGCGTTCCGATTGCAATCAACGTGTCGCAGCTTTGAAGAATGAAGTTGGCGGCTCGCTGTCCATAGACACCGGCTCTTCCAACCACTAGCGAATGATCCGATGGCAGCAAATCAATCGCAGACCAAGTTAATAACACAGGAATTCCGAGCGATTCGACGAGTTGGACGGCTTCGGGCTGAGCCTGTGCCATCCTAACTCCCACCCCCAACCACAACAACGGGCGTTTCGAAGTCCGCAACCGAGCGAGCATCGACTTCACTTCCAATTCAAGGCTCATCTTTTTAGATGAAACAGAAAGCAAGGGTTGCGTTGTCGGAGTGTAGTGAGGGATCATGTCCTCCTCTACAATGGCAGCCTGCACATTCATCGGAAAGTCTAACCAGCATGGACCTGGCCGTCCGGTGGTAGCAAAATGCCATGCCTTCTCTAACTCGAAAAGAACGTTTTCCGGTTCCATGACCCGAGCCGCATATTTCGTCATCTTGCTTACGGCAAATGGACTGTCGTAGCCTTGAATACCATACATTCTAAGATCATGATCCGGCGTGATGTATTTTGTGTTTTCTTGGCCAGAGAGTATTAAGCAAGGTATGGAATCTGCCCACGCGGACAGCACTCCCGTAATGGCGTTGCTTGATCCGGCGCCAGCTGTTACCAATGCAAAAGACGGTACACCAGTCAGCTTCCAATAGGTCTGCACTGCCATCGTGCACGCTTGCTCGTGGTGATTGCAAATCAATTCGATATCAGAGTTGTGGAAAACCGAGTCGAAAATATGCGAGTTTGCAGAGCCGATAATGCCAAAAGCATGTCGGACACCGCGAGCTTCGAAAAACCGAGAAATGAGATCGCTGACTTTTCTTTTCATAGCCCATCTGTATTTAAAGCACATCGGAAATGGATGTTTGAATCAAAATCAACGAGTCCATGCCAGTCAATTGTCTTCTGCAAGGCTGTAATGAGAGGAACTGTCATCCGAAATCCGATTTCGGCCGTTGCCAAATCCATGTTAGGCACGAGGCGATTTCGCTCAAGTCCAACTTGTCCAACTCGAGTCAAAATTTCTGGAACTGGTTTGAAGAATTGAGTGATTAAGGATGCCAACGTGAGTAGCTCCACAGGCTCAGGGCTTCCAATGTTGTAAGTGGCCCCCGCCTTTCCCTGGACTAGTCCTGCAAGCACCGTAAATGCGAAGTCACTTGCGTAAAGTATGCTTCGAACCGTAAGCCCATCGCCCATAATGCGGATAGGTCCACCTTTTGAACAGTCGCG
Organism: Pirellula sp.; assembly: GCA_043744075.1. Classification (GTDB taxonomy): domain Bacteria; phylum Planctomycetota; class Planctomycetia; order Pirellulales; family Pirellulaceae; genus JBKCUI01. The sequence goes on from JAYTVL010000357.1 coordinate 13,440, forward strand.
AATAAACTCGGTTACTGCCCACGACAACTGCATGGATTGATAAGGTCCCACAAATGCAAAGGGGCGAACGACTACCAATGGCAGTTTGGATTCGCTCAACGCAGAATGAACAAAAATCTCAGCCATTCGCTTGGACTCAGGATAAACAGATTTGACTTGATCGCATCGAAGTGGGCCAGCATAGTCCTCGCGAATACTGTCGATGTCCCAAGACTGAGTACCATAGACCAAGCAAGAACTCAAGAGTAGGAACTTCTCGAGGTTTTCCAAGAGTAAGCAAGCCTTGAGTGCTCGGGCTGTCCCAATACTATTGGTCTCGGCAACAATGGTTGGCTGTGAATTATAAAGGCGACGATCCTGCAGTGCGGCAGCATGAACTACATAGTTCGTATCCTTAGGGATATCGACAAGGTAGCGAATATCACCCTCTTGAAAACGAACCCAGCTTAGGTTGGCAAGATGCGGCCATCGGCAAACAAACTTTTGGCAGTTGCGACCGTAAACCGTGATGTTGGTGTTGAACTCATAGTCTTCGTTAAGAACGCGAATAAGTTCCATTATCCACGTCCCCAGAAAGCCCGTACCCCCTGTGATAAAGAGGCCTTTCCCACGCAACCCTTTCAACAGTTCAGTCCTGTCACTTAGTACGGCTCGAGCATCCGAATGCACTAAATGCAATGCTCGTTGGATGGCTGAATTTGAATTGGTCATGTCTCAGTTCTTGATTTTGAAAGCTCGCTAGCAATTTCGAGAATCAGGTCTTCCTGACCACTTACCACTCCGCGCCGGCCTAATTCCAGCAATAAATGTCTGGCGTCAATTTTTAGTAGCGTCGCAACTCGCTGTACTGGTTTTGAAAAACCTGAAAACACTCCGGCTAAGCCGCTAACGATTGTAATTGCGTTTGCATCCGGAAGGGAGTCTGAAAAAAGTCTCGACGCGACGTCTGCTGCATCGAGGGCCTTGAACAAGTCCACGTTCGATACGTAATTGCATTTTTGCAGGACCGCAATTAGTAACTCAAGAGGAGTATTTCCTGCACCAGCCCCGAACCCCTTTGAGGTGCCATCGATAATACGTGCGCCGCAATCCAATGCCGCAAGTGAGTTGGCTACGCTCAACCCCAGATTGTTGTGGGCGTGAAAACCTACAGGAACCTCCAGGTTATCTGCAAGTAAGCCAACTTTTGCTGAAACGTCGACCGGCAAATATGCACCTGCTGAATCCATGAGTACAATCCCTTGGGCCCCGTACGATTGCATTTTCTTGCATTCTTCTAATAGGACTTTCGGAGCAGCCATGTGGCTCATCATGAGGACTCCCCAAGCCTCGCGCCCTGCATTACGGACGTAGCCTATATGCCGTTGTGTAATGTCTGCTTCAGTGCAATGACATCCGACTCGAAATAGGTCGACCCCCGTGGCTAATGCGCCCTCCAGATCTCGGTGGATCGTCGCGAAACCAGGAATAACATGAACGCTTAGTTTGGTCTTTTTTAGTTGTTCACGAGCTGCAAGGAGCATTTCCTGTTCAGGAACCAAACTCTCTCCTACTTGAAGTGAGGAAGCACCTAGCCCATTGCCATGCCCGACTTCGAGGTAATCGAAGCCAGCTGCGTCTGAGGCAGCGGAATACGCTCGAATCTGATCCAGCGTGATTTGATGGTTGTACGCATGCGATCCGTCTCGCAGGGTCGCATCGCAAACTGAAATCGATAGATTCATAGCTGTCTCGCTCATGTCAATCGGCGCGTTGCAACCGCCTCTGCGAAAGCAATGGCGGCACAATTGATAATATCTAGATTGCCTGCATATCTTGGCAGATAATCACCTCGTCCGTCCACTCGAATCATGCAAACGAGCCGTCCATTCTCAATCGTGGGCTCCAGCAATAGCTGATATCCTGGAACATAGTTTTGGATTTTGGTCACTATAGCATCTACTTCATGGCGAGTTCGTTCCATATTTGGTACGTCAATCTTAGTCATGACTGTAGTTTGCATGTGAACACACGGCTGAGCTGGATTCAAAATGAGAATCGCTTTTGTCCTTTCGCATCCAGTGAATGTTTTTAGGCCGTGCTCGGTCGTTGCAAGATATTCGTCAATATTGATTCGAGTCGCTGGCCCTGCACTGCGCGAAGCAATGCTTGAAACCGTTTCAATATACTCCACCGTCGGATTGGCTTTTATGATTGCACAAGCGATCGGAATAGCGGCCTGACCACCACACGTAATCATGTTCACGTTGGAATAATCCAAGCATTCGTCAAGATTTACAGCGGGAATACACATCCGTCCAAGTCTTGATGGTGTCAGATCCACGCAGGTAATACCCCGAGCCGCGAGTAAGGATGAATGTTTAACGTGATCTTCGGCATTCGTCGCATCAAAAACCAAATCCACTTTCTCTTTTGCTTCTAAGATGCCTGATAGTCCATTTGCGGAAACGGATACCCCAAGACGACTAGCCATCGTCATTCCAGGCGATGCAAGATTTCTGCCCGAAAAGAGTGCACAATCAAGCGAGGGCGAGCGAAGCACTTTTAATAGTAGATCCGTTCCAATGTTTCCAGTGCCTAAAATGGCCACGGAGTACTTTCGAGGATTGATCATGAATTTAAGTAAAATCGAATAGTTCGTTCAAATCCTTGGCTGGGCATAACAGAAGGACGCCAGCCTAGTTTTGCTACGCGATCGATATTGGGTGAATTGATCGAAATCGAGCTAGGCAAATAATCGTTCCTTGCGATAGGCTCGCAAACAACGTTTAGACCTAGATCCGAATGCAATGCGACAAGCATACTTGCAAGCTCTCGAATACTGATCGCGGCGTCAGGATTACCAACGTTGTATGCCTGTCCGACGCTACCGTGCAAAAGAACTGTAAAAAAGCCTGCAACGGCATCACTCAAATAGCAAAAAGCTCGAACAGCTTTCCCATCGCTCGTCATGATGATGTCCGATTTATTTACGATGCTTCGAACAAAGTCGGCGTAAACTCTACCGTCATCCAGCGACATACCCGGACCGTAAGTATGAAATGGTCGGACAATGACGCCCGGAATTTGAAATTGACTAACATAACTCACCAGTAGCGTTTCCGCCGCTCGCTTACTCTCAGCGTAACAGGATCTCTTGTTCAGTATGTCGATGTAACCGTAGTCTTCTTCTCGTGTGGGAACCGTTTCGATGTTAACAGAACCGTACACTTCGCCGCTGCTAAACAAAAGGAATTTTTCGCATTCCCAAGTCTTAGCAAGTCTTAGCAAGTGATGTGTTCCGATCATGTTGGCTGCCATTGTACCGACTGGATCAGGCCCAAAATACTTCGGACTGGCTTGACTCGCCGCATGAATGATGATGTCGCAGCGAGTTGCGCATTGAATCGGTTCCGACACGTCGGATACAACGAAGTTTAAGTCTCGCCTTTCATGGTAGTCTGCGAATCGAGTCCTCGCTCTCGCAGCGTTTCGCACAACGCCAACTACATTACAACCAAACTGCGCATCGTCATTTAATCGCAGGATTACCTCAATCATGTAAGCTGGCAGAAACCCATTGGCGCCAGTAACGAGTATCGATTTACCTCGCAATAGCTCCCAATTCAATGGCTTTTCAAGAATCGTTTGTAAATCTTCAACTACGATTTTATGCACAGTCCAACATCCAAGAATCACCTGTTCGCGTAAAGGGCGCATCCGGTCGAACAGACATCTTGAAACCAAACCAGGAGCATTTTGGCGAGGTTTCGTCGAATCCTGGGCGATTTTGCCCGTGAACTCGCTTCGAATACTCACGGACTAATTTGAGTATTTCTTGTCGCAGTTCGCCATTGCTTAACTCTTTCACGAAATTGGTCTATGAGATAAGGGTATCGGGAATAATGAAACGAGGCATTCGGCTCACGTGTGGCTTAGGATCGTTCATTCAATAAATGCCCAAGTGTTGCCTTTTGCTCCGCAAAAGTAGCGATCTCCACGCAACTTTCGCGGAGAAGCTATGTAGGGATTGATTTCAAGAAAAAAATCCGGCACACTCGTTGGGGATACTAAAACACTTCATACTCCAACGAG
>JAYTVL010000358.1:0-1496 GCA_043744075.1 Pirellula sp.
GCATTTCGAAAGAGCGAATCGTGCATCGCTGCCGATTCAACGTCTAAACCGACCATCAGTGCTTCTTGCGGAATCGAATTTGGAAACTCCAGTGGGACCATTTCTGCTCCATTGCTCTTGAGCTCATCAAAAACCAATCGCTCGCTGTCTGACAACTGCGACATAACGTACCCGACTCGCAGTTTTTTCATGTTAAATTGAGTTGGCCAAATCATTGGTCGATCAACGACGGTCGGGTCTAATCCATCGCTGCCCTGAATGGCGCTCAAGACGATCCCGCAATCGACAGCGTGCCTAGCAATCGGACCAATCTTGTCCATGCTCCAGGCCAATGTCATGCATCCGTACCGACTAACTCGACCAAACGACGTTCTCAATCCCATGACTCTGCAACGTCGAGCCGGAGAGACGATGCTGCCTAGAGTTTCACTGCCCAATGCAAATGTACATAACCCCGCTGCAACTGCAGAACAGCTTCCAGCCGATGAACCCGAGCTTCCTTGTTCAACGTTCCATGGATTCTTGGTTGTCGCATCATGCCAGATATCTCCCATTGCCAACGTTCCAACCGCAAGCTTACCCAACATGACCGCGCCAGCGTCGTTTAGGCGGCGAACGACAGTTGCCAGTTTAGGACGCACTGTTGCTCGATAGGGCCTTGCGCCCCAAGTTGTCGGGAACGGTGGAACAGCAATAATATCCTTAGCTCCCCATGGGATTCCGTGTAATAATCCGCGATCCATTCCTTTATTGAGTTCTTTATCGGCTTGCATTGCCTGCTGCAAAGCTAATTCTTCGGTGAGTGTCACGACGCAACGTAATATGGCGTCAAATCTCTTGAGCCTACCCAAGTACAGTTCCGTCAGTCGTTGACTGGTTATCTTTCCGTTTCGGAGCGCAGCGGCTTGTTCTACGATACCGGAACCGGCAATAGCTGACTCGTCATGCCAGTCAATTTTGCTTACACTCACTTGTTTGGCACGATCCGACCAAGAGGAATCGATGACGCTTACCATTAGTGTTTTCTCCACTTTACCATCATCCGGAAGATCCTCCGGGAGATGTTCGGCAAAGAAGTGAGGCAAGAAGGCCATGGCCGGCCCTACGTCTCCGTCAATATTTAATGCTCGCAACTTCCGTTCATTTTCCGTTTGTTTCTGTAGTTGTTGACAAAGCGTGTTCTTTTCGCGATCCGTAAGCTCAATGTCCGCAATCCATTGAGAGTCGTTGATCATTTGAGGTGTGATCGCACCGACTGCGCTCGCTTTGTCGGCAAGTACGCGCTGGAATGCGATGGAGCCTATTCCAATCGCACTGAGCTTCACTATCCATTCGCGTCGGTTGGTTTGCAAGTTCATGGACTATGTTCTCGTTTCGGTTGTAGATTACCGTAGGATGGGACCATTGTCCCGTCCAAACGAACGATCGGGACAAAGGTCCCAATCTACCGCTTGATCATTGTAGTGTTTATTCAAACGCGCTCAAACTCACCAATA
>JAYTVL010000359.1:0-4729 GCA_043744075.1 Pirellula sp.
CGCCAAGCCCAAATCCAGCTCGAAACATGAAGCAAACGAAATCGAAAAAAATCAACCAGCCCGGCTGGCCTGGTCGCCGCTGCGCTGCGAAAATCAAGCCCCGTCAAACAAGCGTTCGCTTGTTTAAGGACTAATTCACTCGCCGTCCGTTTTTCGAAGCAACGAGTGATATAAAAATCGCATAGAAGGGATAAGATGTCAACTGGCTCTCTAGCCAATTCTTCGAATTACTTCGATTGCTTTCGATCGATCGGCCTCAGCGTAGATTTGCGTAACTCCAATCTCTGAGTGACCGAGCAGCACTTGCGCAGCTTCGATTCCATATTGTTTCCGAACGTTCGTTGCCATCGAATGCCGTAACTGATTTGGTGCCCAGGCATGATTGCGATTCCATGCAAGTATTGCTTCTCGTTCCAGTTGCTTGCCGGGGGGAAAAGCCTTCGCACACGCGTTCCGAATCGCTCTAGCATACGACTGACTTGTGTAGCATTCGCCCGGCTGTTTGGTTGGCTTCTTCTTTTTGTTGGTGCCTTGGCGATTGCCACAGCTCAATGGCGTTTTGCGTTCTTCTGACATTTGAGCTCGTCGTTTTTCTTCTGCTTCGCGGGGAGAGAAGCAATTTGCGTCCGCATGTCGAAGCAAAAAAGGAGCAAGTATCGTTTGAGCAAGTGGGCCGACATAGATAATTCTTTCCCTCCCCCGGTAAGCAGTTTTGTGCTCAACAAGTTTTACTTCCCAAATGTCGCCGGATCGATCGACCATGGACGGCTTTATTGCACAGACTTCGCCCGGCCTGCATCCGGTGCGTTGTTGAAACTGAACCATTGCTCCGACGATAGGTGATAGATGCTTAATCGTTTCATCGACGACATCTGCGGCGACTGGCAAAATGGGTAGGGTTTCCATCGCCGTGGTTCGCCCTCGCTTTAGCGGTTCTACACACGATAGGTCCAAGTAGATAGATCCCGAGATCAGGGATTCACTTGCAGACCATTTGAAAAGTCGCCGAATGTGTTTTGCCAAACGATTGATATAAGGTCGCGACCTAGGGCGTTCGTTAATATCGCCGTTTTTTGTTTTTCTCCGGATAGGCTTCATCAGGTGAACCCGTAGTGCCTTGAATTGCAGTGGGCCAAATGACGAAGCCGGTTCCTCCCCATATAGATTCTTGATTGCTCGCATAGCTGGCAAAATTCTATGATACTCGCTGTTCGGGCCATCCCCGTAATAGGCTTTTGCATGCTTCAGGTAGGAGGCCACAATTTCAACAATCGTAATAACCTGAGGATCGCATCGAAACGAGGCCGATCGCCCAGACGCTTCCCATTCGGCCAGCAGACGATGGTATCGCTGTTTCGCATCGCGGGATCCGTAAATCCCTAGCAGATAGTCTTTCCCGTTAAGAGTGACTCGGGCCTGACCGGAACAATGTTTTCGCATGGACGGAGTACGCATTTTGCACCTCTCAAAATGAGCTATCCGGGAAGTGTTCCCGGTTTCACTTTCAGAAAGATGCCGCGCTCTCGACGTTCGAGAGGTCCACTTTGCCAAGCAATCGGCAGGTTTTCGTTCAGTACACCCAATAGGATTCGAACCTATAACCCTCGGTTCCGAAGACCGATGCGCTATCCAGTTGCGCCATGGGTGCATTTAATTCGTAACTTTTTATAGAAAACCAGTCGGTCCGTCAATCGCCTTTGTCTTAAGATCAGAATCTGATGTTGCAATTCTCTTCATTCTACCACCCACGCAAACCTTTCTGACCAATTTCCGCTCAAATCCGATATAGCTCCGAAACGGGTTCTCAGGCTCAATCTGCTGGATTCTTGACCCGGCTTTCGATTAGACTGAGCAATGAATAGGCTGCCTCTTTTTGTCGTGCATGGCGATTTGCGAAATCATCCTGATTGATCACTGGTCCGGACGACAATTTAAGAGATTGAACTTCACAAGTCTCACTTCTGTATCCCCGTCGAACAACTGCGCAATACACTTGGCCGTCCATTCCTTTCGGCGCACCAGGCCCCAAATGGCCTGTTATGGCTGCTGCGAGGGTTGCCTCGGGCGTTTTTGCAAGTATCGCTTCTGCCAAAGAGAGAGTGACCGTAGCGCTAACGTGCCCGATCACCGGATCCTCCAAAACCTCTGAAGATATTCCTAACCAAGCTGTTTTCGTTGATGTCCGATAAACGACCATGGACCCACATAAGAAATCGGAAATCCCCGGAATTTGACCTAGCTGCGCTGCAACCAAACCTGCGGTGCAACTTTCTGCCAAAACCAATCGATCACTTCTGTCTCGCAATCCATCGCGCACTCTTATCAACATCGAATACAATAGGTTGATTCGATCACCCGCCATTTCGCGTCCCATTCTTGCAGCATGAGCCAAAAACAAGTCGAAACCGCCCCGAAGCCAAAACCCCGAGCGCGTCCTGTTCACGGAACCAACATACCAGCTTTTTGCTTCGAAACGATCCAAGAGCTTTCCCACTATGCAGCCCATCTCGTAGCCGGTCTCGTCCGCGAACGGGCTGCTCTGGGTCAACGAACCGTTATTGGGCTGCCCGCTGGCTCTACTCCACTTACGACTTTTCGCGAACTCATTCGGTTGCACCGCGAAGATGGATTGGACTTTTCCGGCGTAGTTCTCTTTTCCTTGGATGAATATTACGGCTTGCCAGCCAATAGCCCACAGTCCCACCGCGTTTGGCTCCAGGAACAACTTCTCAATCATGTCAATATCCCTCCTGACCAAGTTTTTTTTCTGGATGGCCAACTCCATCAAAGCGATGTCGATTTGCATTGCCGACGTTACGACGAAGCGATCCAACATGCAGGAGGCCTCGATCTTGTAATACTAGGTATCGGACTCAACGGTCATATCGGTTTCAATGAACCCTTTTCCATACGAAGAAGCCGAACAAGAATTTGTACACTCGACCCAATCACTCGCCGAAGTGTAGCCAGCGACTTCTTCGGAGAAGACAATGTGCCGATACAAGCACTCACCGTCGGCTTGAGCGGGATACTTTCGGCAAGACGCATTCTCATGTTAGCAATCGGCGAACATAAATCGCAAATCGTTGTCGAGGCGCTCGAACGTCCTGTCAGTGATCGTGTGCCTGCTTCCTATCTACAAGAGCACGGCGACGTTCGAGTCCTGCTAGACGGCCCTGCATCGTCCCTGCTCAAGGGGGCGTCGACTCCTTGGCTGCTTGGCAACGTTTCGTGGGATGACGAACTAATCAAGCGCGCAACTTTATGGCTATGTTCGCAAACCGGAAAAGCGTTGCTGAAACTCGATGCGGATGATTTCCGTGCACACGATTTGCATCAGTTGTTGAGGCGCCATGGTCCGGCCGAAGCCATTTCTCAAAAAGTCTTCCGATGGATGCTCGATACCATCAACTACCATCCGGCCGGTACAGAACCCAAGAAAATCGTTTGCTTCAGCCCACATCCTGATGATGACGTCATCAGTATGGGGGGTACTCTCATTCGACTCAACGACGACAAACATGAAGTGCATGTTGCCTATATGACCAGCGGAAACATTGCGGTGTTTGATCATGACGCACTTCGAGTCGCAGAGCTCGTGGCGGACTACAATCAACTGTTTGAAATCGAACTTGAACAATCCAGCCGCTTGGCGAACCAAGTTAGGGAAGCGATCGATCAAAAGAAACCTGGTCAGCCGGATATGGAATCCATTCTACGTATCAAAGGTTTAATTCGACGCAGCGAAGCCCGCGCGGCAGCAATCGCAATCGGTTGCAAATCTTCGAACCTACATTACCTCGATCTGCCCTTCTACCGAACCGGTACGATCGCTAAGAAGCCAGTCGGTGAAGAAGATATCCAGATCATTGAGACTTTGCTAAAGACGTTGGTGCCAGATCAAATCTACGTTGCTGGCGATTTGGCCGACCCGCATGGCACCCATCGTGTCTGTGCAGAGGCGATTTTCGCTGCGTTGATGCGAATGACTAACAGAGGCGAAAAATTGCCGGATGTTCTGCTCTATCGAGGTGCTTGGCAAGAGTATCCTATGCATGAAATTGAGATCGCAGTACCGCTGAGTCCCGGGGATTTGTCGCTTAAGCGTCAGTCAATTTTTATGCACGAAAGCCAGAAGGACAAGGCTCTTTTTCCAGGTAGCGATCCTCGTGAATTCTGGCAAAGGGCCGAAGACAGAAATCGCGGAACGGCCGATTCGTACAATCGAATTGGATTGCCCGAGTTTTTTGCCCTCGAAGCGTTTGCACGTTGGAAAGGTAAACCGATTTAATTTGGCGAGGGGCAGCTTGAAATCTACCTATAAATTGGGTGGCACGCTCTGGGGGTGTCACGCCCAATGGCACTCACTTTGTAAATTTTGAGCCTCAATGCGCTAACATGAGGGCCGGATTTGCAATTGATTACAAGCCTTCCAGCCCGCACGCTAGCGCCTTGCGGCTCAAAGTGAGTGCCATTTGGTGTCACGCCCTGAGGTACGAAGGGCGTGTGAAGCGTCAATTGCGTGGGACCTTAAATCCACGCCCATCGCTCGTATCTTGAGTTTACATCCCTGATAGGATATCGAGAATCTCCGATTCATTGTTCGTGAAGAGCGCTTTACCATCGCTATCGCTCTGAGTGGCTGTGATTTTTTTGATCCGAAGAAAGATAGGGGTAGGAAAGCCGCATTGAGTTGCGGCTCCCCTCCCTCCGAACCGTACAGGCGGTT
>JAYTVL010000360.1:0-4728 GCA_043744075.1 Pirellula sp.
GCATCCGTCGGGGGCAAGCCCCGAACGGATGGGCTAGCGGTATTGTTTAAGTCTATTGTTGTTCGGAACAAAAAAGACTCGAAAGAAATCAGAAAGAAATATCGAATCTGCTATTTGTCGCGCAGCCCAGGCAGAGCCTTTAAATCAGCGGCAGGGCCCTGGAACCAGTTGTTGGCGATCGGTGAGAAGTGTTCTTTGATCTTCCTAGTCTTTCTCGTGTTGACTTGCAACTCCTTTGTGTTCGCACAGTCGATCCCCAAGACCACCAAATCTCCGGTTGCAGACGAAGATTTTTTCGCTGACAAACTCTATCCCGAATTGAAAACCGCGCAGTGCGATTTGTGTCATAACGATAATGGAGTAGCGTCAGCCTACGGTATTGAGTTTCCTGGGCGAAGTGCAAGCCGAGAGCAGATTTTGGCTTTCGGCTTCCAACTCATGGAGTTCATTGATCGCGATGATTTGCAGCAATCGCTACTTTTGCGAAAACCCACCAATCGCGAAGAACACACTGGCGGTCAAAGAGTCGTCCCGGGTAGCGCACAAGAACAAACTTTGCAAGTGTGGATTGCGTACTTGGCAAATTTGTCTGACGAGGAACAGTCGCGTGCGCGCGAACTCATTGCGAGAGCAGGTCAGTGGAGCCTTCAACCGCTCTCGATTCGTCGGCTTACTCATAGTCAGTACAACAACACGATCCGTGACCTGTTAGGCGATCAAAGTCTAGCTGCCAATCGTTTTCCCAAAGAAGACTTTATTCACGGCTTTAAGAATCAGCTGGAAGGCCAAAGTGTTTCGCCGCTTCAGGCGGAAGCTTATGGAGAAGCGGCAGAACGATTGGCCCGAACCGCATTCCGTGGCGGTGATTCTCGCAGCCTTATTCCCATTAAGCCATTGTCTCCGTCCGATCAGAATGCTGCACGAAGCTTTATTCTGCAGTTTGGCTCGAAAGCCTTTCGACGGCCACTTTCTAACGAAGAAACCAACAAGTACCTAAGTATGTTTCTGACAGTATCTAATCAGACTCGCGAATTTAACTCCGGTGCGCAGTTGGTTGTCGAGGCAATGTTGCAGTCACCCAACTTCTTGTTTCGTGTTCAGCGGCAGAAAGGACTTAGCAACGCACAATTTGAAATTGCAAGTCGGCTCTCTTATCTGATTTGGGATACGATGCCGGATGATGCAATGCTGCAAGCCGCTTCGAGAAATGAATTCTCAGCAGTGGCACAGATCGAGGCGCAAGCTCGGCGGATGTTGGATGACCCTCGCGCCCGATTGGCCCTCGATGAATTCCTAGCACAATGGATGCGCTTTGATCGTGTACAGGATGCTACTCGCGACCGTCGAAAATTTCGCGAATTCAATAGCGAAGTGGCGGCAGCGATGACGGAAGAAACTCGGCAATTGTTTGGCCATCTTGTTTGGAACGACAAGAACTTTATGGAGTTCTTTTCGGCGGACTACACTTTTATCAGTTCGAGTTTGGCTCAGATTTATGGCATGCCTCCACCCTCCGAGGAATTCTCCCGTGTTGACTACCCCCCAGAATCTGGGCGCTCGGGAGTTCTTGGCCATGGATCGTTTCTTGTTTTAACGAGCAAGCCCACAGAAACATCACCAACGTCCCGCGGCCTATTTGTTCGCAACCACTTTCTTGCCCAAGAGATCGCACCTCCGCCACCAGGAATAAACTCCGTGCTGCCCGAAATTGCTGAAGACAGTCCGCAAACCAATCGCCAACGGTTGGCGGTGCATTTGAATAGCGAAGCATGTTCTAGCTGCCACCGATTGATCGATCCAATTGGCTACGGTTTCGAGCAATACGACGCGATTGGAGGCTTTCACACGAAAATGACCTTGCGATTTGGCGGTCGAGACAAACCGTCGACCAAGGAATTGGATGTCGATACGACTGCAATTGTTCAGGGAATCCCGAATTCCGAGTTTTCTCGCCCAAAAGAACTTGGTAAACTTTTAGCTGAGAACGAAACCTGCCAGCGATGTATCGTCAAGCAATTTTTCCGATATGCGTTTGGACGCGAAGAATCAAAGGCCGATCAGCCGATACTTGATACAGCCTTCGCCAAGTTTCGTGATTCAGGATTTCGGTTTCGCGAGCTAGTCATGGCTATAGTGACATCAAAGTTGTTCTTGCAATGAAAACATCATAGTATATGTCCAATTTTTCGCGACGTAATTTCTTGATGGGTGCGGGGCTATCGGGCTCTGCAATTCAAGTCGGTCTCCCTGTCTTTGACTCCATGCTGAATTCCAGAGGAACTGCTTACGCTGCAACCGCTGACCAAGTGGCACAGCCAATCCCGACTCGGTTTGTTTTTTGGTTTAATGGGAACGGCATTGTTGAAAAATATTGGATTCCGCGGCAGGACGGACAAAACTACGACATGACGCCTTGTTTGCAACCGTTGGCCCGATTCCGCAACGACATTCATATTCTTAGCGGCGTCGACAATCCTGCAGCCCGCATCGGTGCTGGCAACGGGCACCACAATTCGATGAGCGGGCTAGTCGCGGGGGAAAGTTTTTCTGGTCGCGGGGCTGGTGGGCCATCGATCGATCAAGTGATTGCGAACCAGATTGGTTTGGAAAGCCGTTTTCGTTCGTTGCAAATCGGAGTCTGTCAAGAATCCTTTGGTGAGAGTATCCAACGCAACATGAGTTGGGCTGGCCGTGATCGACCCTTGCCACCTGAAATGATTCCACATCGGCTCTTTGATCGCCTCTTTGGTTCCAAAGAGCAATATTGGATTGAACGGAAAAGGAGCATTCTTGACGCCGTGGCTGACGATGCAGCCTCGCTAAAGCGAGATTTGGGCTACAACGACCAGAATCGATTGGACGAGTACCTGAGTTCGGTTCGAAGCCTTGAGCGATCTGTTGCAGGCCTGCCAACTGAGTATTCGCAAGTCGTCGAGCAACCGTCCGAAGGGGGCGACCTCAAGGATTGGCCTCGCATTGCAAAATTGCAAACCGATCTACTCGTACACGCTCTGGCTTCGCGCCAGACGCGGGTTGCCTCCTACATGCTTACCAAGTGCCAGGGGCTGTCTCGCTTTCCGTGGCTCGGTTACACCTACGAACGCCACCACGAGTACACGCATGGCCGTGTCGAGACTCCAGAGGGGCAACGCATCATGCGAGACATTTGCAAGTGGCATGTAGACGAGTTTGCCTACTTCTTGGCGAAACTCAAGTCGATTCCCGAGGGCGAAGGAACGCTACTGGACAACACCTGCGCGCTATTCGTCCATGAACACGCAGAGTGTAATGCGCACAAAAATGCCGGACTAGCGATGATTGCAGCTGGCCATGCTGGTGGTATGAAGACCGGCCAGCACACTCGAGTAACCGGCACGATCGGCGATCTCTATCTGACTCTCGCAGAAGAGGCGGTTGGGGCTAGAATAGGACGATTCCCGACTAGCGAAAAGAAGCTAACGCAGATTATCTAACCTCGGCCACGATTTCCGTTTTAGGCCACCAAGAAACGTAGCAACTCGGCAACCGAAGTCGAACTGCTTCTACTTGTTCGAGAGTTAGCTCTGCACCGCCTATGAACAGTTTCTTGAGAATTGGCTTTGGCGAAAACCGCATCAGTCCCTCATAGGTAATCTTGGTTTCTTGCAGTTCCAGCACCTCGAGATTCTCGAAGGTCTGAAAAGCGATCAAGGCCGAATCGTCGATACTTGACGACTGGGCGAGCTTTAAATGACGCAACGACTGAATCTTCGCAAGAGCCGTGACCCCCTTGTCCGTCAACTTAGTCCGGCTCAAATCCAATGTTTCCAGCTTCTTGAGCCGAGAGAGTTGTGCGACTCCTAGATCACTAATAGCTGTTCCCGAAAGGTCCAGCATCTTTAGACCATTAAGCTCTGCGATGTTGCTCACGTTGAAATCGGTGACGTTTATGCTCCATAGTCCAGAGTCCGTACGTTGATGTCCACCGACGCTCAGCTCGCGAAGATTGGGCAGGAGCTTCAACAAAGGCAAGGCTGTGCCGCTCATTTTGTTGCCACCAAGAGAAAACCGTTCAAGATTTGGCAATTCGCCAAGTCTTTCAAAGTTGTCGTCATTGACGCGACTAAATCCAACGTCTAGCGATCGCAACGAGAGCATGTTGGCGAGATGCTCAAAAAGTGTACTTGTTACCTTGGTACCACGGACATTGAGCTGCTCGAGCCGCTTCCAGTGCTTCAAATGTGCGATACCCGTATCTGTTACGTTCTCTGCATAAAACAAGCTAAGAGAGCGAACCTTTTTAAGCGTCTTTAAGAGAGAGAGTCCCTCGTCGGTGACTTTGGTATAGGCAAGGTCGATGGATTCGAGATCAGGAAAGTTCGCAAGTTTCTTCAGATCAGAATCGATCAGCCAAGCGTGGCGTAGTTCTACGCTTATGATCTCTCCTTCTGAGTTGCAAACAACTCGCCCGCCCAGGGATCGTACCCATACTTCTGAGTCTGAGTCTGCGGCTGGGTTCCGTTGCGATTGAGCTACGGCAGTCATCGGACCAGACGTCAAGATCCACAGAGCGCAGGCTGAAAGTTGTAGCCAAACCATTCGCTGATGAACTACGAGTTGAGGTTGTCGAGCCATATTCAAAGTCGTTTCAGTAAAACCATACGGGAACAAATCCCCTTAGCATCGTGCGATTAATTAGTGTCGTAGTGGACGAGGCTACGAGTCCAGTCGCCAGGGACTCGTAGCCTC
>JAYTVL010000361.1:0-1490 GCA_043744075.1 Pirellula sp.
TTGTCCTACGACTTGCTTGGCCATTGATAGTGAACCTTGTGTCCGCTTCTGTCACCGATACTGAATGTTGAGTTTCAATACTCTATTAAAACCCGATTACTTTGATTTTTGCTCTCGACGCAACTCGTTAAACTCCGAACCGAATCGATCGGGAGAGTAAACCGTCGCATTAAAGAGACTCGATTTGCCAGTGGTCCAATTCAACTGGAGTACTGCGACCGAAGATACTAATGATCACGGTCACACGCCCATTGGCTTCGTCGATTCTGTCGACCTCGCCTTCGAGACTCTGGAAGTTACCTTCCTTCACTCGCACTTGATCGCCAGATCGGAATGGAATCGTGGTCTTGGGTACTTGCTCGTCATCAGCGTCGGGATAAGCCATTTTGATGATTCGCTCAACATCTGAGTCTGTCATCGGTGTGGGCTTGCCACCTGAACCGGTAAAATCACCTACTCCACTGGTCTCACGAACCAGGAACCAAGTGTCATCGTTGATGATCATTTTGATCACCAAGTAACCTGGGTAGAGTTTGCGTTTTACGACACGGCGCTTACCGGCTCGTGTAAATTCCACCACGTCTTCTGTTGGGACGAGAATCTCGCCAAACAGTGACCCCAGACTGGACAAGCGGATTCGCTTTTCCAAGGCAGCGCGAATGGTATCTTCGCGGTTGAACTGAACCTTCAATATGTACCAACGCATATCGCCAGCGTCAGCCGATTCAGTTTCTGATTGTGTGGAAATGTTCACTCGAAAACCTAGCGCCAGTCTTAACGAACAACCAAACCAGACGTGTGATCGCCATGCTTGCGCACAGCAGAAGTCGTCTGCAGGCCATTCTCCTGGCTTGTTGGGGAGGCCAGCCATTCGCTGACAACCCAGCCAAAAAAATTAACTAACTCCAATGCCATCGAAGATCGCTTGCCAGACTAAATCGTAAGCAAACAACAACAATGCCAGAAAAGCCATTGTGAATATAACGACCATTGAAGCTCTGTAAAGCTCTGTTTTGGTCGGCCATGAAACCTTTGTCATTTCGGCCTCAACGCTGATCAAAAAATCAGCGAATTTCGGCCAGTTTACCAAGCGAAAGCCGAACCACATGCCCAACGCCACCAGCAAAAGAGGGAAAACATAGCGTCCCTGCAAGAGCAATTGTTTCGTCGAAGGCGACCAGTCGCTAAAGCTATAGGACCCAAGAGTCTCGAACAATTGCCAGCCGCCTAGCCCCATCGTTAGCCAGAGCGCTAAACAGGTAACCTGGCGGACGATGCGTCCCTGCCGAGCTTTGTAAAGCGATCCGGCAAACAACTCACTGATGAGTGAGCGGCGAGATGCTGAATCTTCGGATACAGTTGCCATGCTTTTTCTGTGGGTGGTGAAAGCGAAACGAACTCAACAGGAGCGGAGGGAATCGAACCCGCAACCCCCGGTTTTGGAAACCGGTGCTCTGCCAATTGAGCTACGCTCCTAACAAACCATGCCG
>JAYTVL010000362.1:0-62939 GCA_043744075.1 Pirellula sp.
TCCTTCCTCTGAAACATGCTTCGAATTTACCCATTCCAAAGGAACAAAATGTCCCATCCAGATTTCCATGTCAATACCAGTTTTTTAACAGCCCAGGCTAGTCCCCCACCAACCTTGTTTTGGCGTACTAACGGCGTCACTCGCGAATCGACCCGTTCTCCTCAGCTTCGCCCGCCTCCGGCGGCAAAAGCCGAGGGGAACCGGAGTTGAAACCCAAATTGTATGTAGTACGCCAAAACGCATCCGTCGGGGGCAAGCCCCGAACGGATGGGTTAAACTACTATGTGAATCATGTTCGTTACTTTTCGTAGCTTTCGACCGGCGGACAAGAGCAGACCAAATTTCGGTCACCGTAAACGTTGTCAACCCGTCCCACGGGCGGCCAATATTTAACCCGGTAGTCTATCTCTGGATCTGGACAAACCGCTTCTTGTCGCGTGTAAATCCGCGGTTGATCTTCGTTCAAAATAGCATCAAGAGTGTGCGGGGCATTGTGTAATGGATTGTTATCCTCGGGCCAAAACCCCGCACGGACTTTTTCATACTCCGCATAGATTAAGTTCATCGCACGGCAAAACCTATCGATCTCATAAAGCGATTCGCTCTCCGTCGGCTCAATCATAAGCGTACCGGCGACTGGAAAAGACATTGTCGGAGCATGAAAGCCAAAATCAATCAGTCGCTTGGCAATGTCGTCAACGGACACATGGCCATCCGTGTTCATTTGCCGAGTATCGAGGATGCACTCGTGCGCAATCAATCCGCGATTGCCTGTATAAAGTATGCGGTAGTTCTCTTTTAGGCGATGAGCAATGTAGTTTGCATTGAGAATCGCTACTTGCGTAGCTCGTCGCAGTCCAGCCGCTCCCATCATGCGAATGTACATCCAGGAAATCGGCAAGATACTGCCACTGCCAAACGGTGCGGAACTGACAATGGGTCCTTTGCGTGAATTGTTTACGCCATCTTTGGGCAGAAACGGAGCCAGGTGAGCACCAACTCCGACGGGCCCGACGCCTGGTCCGCCGCCACCGTGTGGAATGCAGAAAGTCTTGTGCAAATTCAAATGTGAAACATCGCCGCCAAACTTGCCCGGCTTTGCAACGCCAACCAGCGCATTCAAATTAGCTCCGTCGATGTACACTTGCCCACCGGCAGAATGTATCTTCTCGCAAACGGAAGTCACGCCAGCCTCAAAAACACCGTGCGTTGACGGATACGTGATCATGACCGCGGCTACTCGGCCTGGATAGGCAGCAATTTTGGCGTCAAGGTCTGCAAGATCGACGTTGCCCAACTCATCGCATTTGACAACAACGACCTGCATGTTTGCCATTTGGGCACTAGCCGGATTCGTACCGTGTGCGCTGCTAGGGATCAAGCAGATGTTGCGATTCGAATCGCCTCGCGATTCATGGTATCGCTTGATGGCCAACAAACCAGCGTATTCACCTTGGGAGCCAGCGTTGGGTTGGAGCGAGATCGCATCGTAGCCCGTGATCGAACAAAGCATCGATTCGAGTTGGTCAATCATTTCGCGATAACCTTGCGTTTGATCGACCGGTGCGAATGGGTGAATGCTACTGAATTCAGGCCAAGTCACAGGTGTCATTTCGGTTGCCGCATTGAGTTTCATGGTGCATGAACCTAGCGGAATCATGGCGCGATCCAGGGCTATATCCATTTCCGAAAGACGACGCAAATATCGCATCATTTCTGTTTCGCTGCGATACTGCTGAAAAACTGGTTGACTTAGAAAACTGTCCGATCGGAAACGGTCTGCTGACAAATTTGATACTTCGGATATCTCAAGCCCGGAGCCGCCTAGCACCTTAAGGATCGCAATCAAGTCGGATTCGGTAGTGGTTTCGTCGAGCGAAATACCGATCTGAGTTACGTTGATTTTGCGCAAGTTGTAACCAGCATCAACCGCCGACGTCATGACGCGGTCTGTTTGATTTCCGGTATTGACTGCCAAAGTGTCGAAAACATAATGGCTTACTACATTGAACCCTAGCTTCTCAATCGAACGGAGCATTCGCATGGTTAAGCCATGAATGCGTTTCGCGATTGCCCGTAGTCCATCGGGGCCGTGATAAACCGCATACAGAGTTGCCATGATTGCGAGAAGTGCTTGGGCTGTGCAAATGTTGGACGTCGCCTTCTCTCGCCGAATGTGCTGCTCGCGCGTTTGCAGTGCCAAACGAAACGCTGGATTGCCGTGCGAATCGATCGATTGGCCGACGAGACGTCCCGGCATTGTCCGTTTGAAAGCGTCCTTCGTAGCGAGGAAGGCAGCGTGCGGACCTCCAAAACCAAACGGTACACCGAAGCGCTGCGTATTGCCAACAACCACGTCTGCACCCAATTCACCCGGCGATTTTAGCAGGGTAAGTGCAAGTAGGTCGGATGCCATAACCACCATTACGTTGTTCGCGTGGCCGGTTTCGATGAGCGTTTGAAAATTGTCGATTGAGCCGTCGGTCGCCGGATACTGAACCATTGCAGCAAATACGTTGCTCCAGTCGGAAACAGGTTGCCGTTGGTCGAACTCTTTGACCTCAATTCCGAGTGGTTCGGCGCGGGTTTGAATGAGTTCAATTGTCTGAGGGTGACATCCGGAGGAAACTAAGAATCGGTTGGCCGTTGACTTGCTGGAGCGATGGCAAAGGGTCATTGCTTCGGCGGCTGCAGTCCCCTCATCCAGCAACGAGGCACCTGAAATATCCATACCCGTCAATTCGCAAACCATCGTCTGAAAGTAGAAGAGTAATTCCAAACGGCCTTGAGAAATCTCGGGTTGGTAAGGAGTATAGGCCGTGTACCAGGCTGGATTTTCCAGGACGTTTCGTTGAATCACTTTCGGTGTGAATGTGCCGTAGTAACCCTGTCCAATGAAGCTTCGTAGGACTCTGTTTTTGCCCGCAATTTGATAAAGCTCCGCGAGAGCTTGTTCTTCGGAGATCCCCGAAGGAAGGTCCAAAGGAGAATGGTCGGCAATGTTTTCTGGGACGACAGTCGACGTAAGTTCGTCCAGGGATGCGTACCCTAGATCGGATAGCATCCATTGAATTTCGTTGTCGCGGGGACCGATGTGACGAGAAACGAATGGAGAAAGACTAGCAGCAATGGACTTGTTCATGGTCGGAAACCAAGACTTTCGAGGAGCAAACGGAAATGGAAGCTGGGAATTGGGTGACTTCATCGCCACTTTCCCAATTCTCAACCTTGTTTGCCCCTCTGTCCTGTTACCTGAGAGATCTCGGCGTGTTGCCTTTCCCCTTCGGTGGATTCCATCACGGCCCGATTAAGACCATTGAATCGCTCTCCAGAGACGATTTTTGTGCTGGCGGTTCCTTTTGCCTGAGCGGTTCAGGGCCACTTTGCGCCTTCGGCGTTTCGAGATGCGATGGAGCATCTCAAAATCTCTCCCACCAGATCACTATCGTGCACACATTGTATTCTCACCAGCAGGCTTGTTTCAATACTTACTGGCCTCGAAACGCCATTCTTCGCCCGATTTCTTTATAGCGTTGGATCTGCAAATCGAGTACATGAATCAATCACGGAAAATTGTCGAAACTTTTTGCGTTAGACGAGCACTCATGACATCAGCCAAACTACCCAAACTAGCTCGATTGTCCGGCTTCGTACCATTCATTGCTGTCTTTCTGGTTTTGTTTTTCCCTATTGAAATGCTTAATGTCGGTTCGATGTCCTTTGGGCAAGAAAAACCGGAAAGTCTCTTGAGTCGTGCATTAAAAAACCGGGAGAACTCCAACGTTAAGAATGCGGTCGATGAAAATATCAAGCAAACACTTGGCGAGAAATTCTCTACCGAGGAACTAGCCGGCAAAGTCTTGGGGGGACCGGATGCATGGCTAAGCCCCAAGGGACTGTCGAGCTCACTTCAGATCCTGCTCCTTTTGACGATCTTGAGCCTAGCGCCAGCCATTCTGTTGATGACAACCTGTTACGTTCGCGTCATAGTCGTCTTTGGCTTACTAAAGCAAGCCCTCGGTGCTCAACAGTTGCCGCCAAGCCAAGTCATTACATCCATATCGTTGTTCATCACCATCTTTGTCATGAGCCCAGTTTGGACGAAGGTTTACAACGAAGC
The DNA here is from genome assembly GCA_043744075.1 of Pirellula sp. Classification (GTDB taxonomy): domain Bacteria; phylum Planctomycetota; class Planctomycetia; order Pirellulales; family Pirellulaceae; genus JBKCUI01. Next base: position 4,121 of record JAYTVL010000362.1, read on the forward strand.
AATTGAACCTTACACCAAAGAGGGCAGCCAGATGACAGCCGTCGATGCGTGGGAAAAGGGGGCCGAGCCCATTCGGGATTTTATGTCCAATCAAATAGATATGGCGCAAAACCATGACGATGTTTTGTTGTTTTACAGCCGTTATGCTCCCGGTAGTCCTGAACCAAAATACTTCCGCGATGTTCCTCTGCAAGTGCTATTGCCTGCCTACATGCTTAGCGAGTTGAAAACGGCGTTTTTAATGGGCTTCAAAATCTATCTCCCATTCTTGATTCTGGACATCGTCATTGCATCCGTCACTGTTTCGATGGGCATGATGATGTTACCCCCGGCCATGATTTCGATGCCGTTCAAGCTTCTGCTTTTCGTATTGGTGGATGGATGGCGACTCGTGGTCCACATGCTACTTGATAGCTTTGGGACCTTTCCAGGATAAAGAAAAACCTAAAAGGACTGAAACACGATGACACCCAATGAAGCCATTGACTTGGTTCGCGATGCAATACTGATGTCGCTGATAGTAGGCGCACCGCTACTGCTGGTTGGCATGATCGTTGGCCTGGCTATTGGTTTGATTCAAGCGCTTACGCAAATCCAAGATCAGACGGTCAGCACAGTTCCAAAACTGGTGGCAATGACACTTGCAATCATAGTCTGCTTGCCGTGGCTAACGGATCGGATGTTAGACTACTCGCGTAACATACTGCAAGAACTACCTCCGCACTTATCAGAGCGATAGCCCGGATTATTCACCGGGGATTTAATGAACAGCCGAAAGGCGTTAGCCTCCGGTTAAAACTGAGTGGACAACCGTGGGCTTACGCCCGTCGGCACTCACCTTGAGCCGCAACGCGCTAGCGTGCGGGCTGGAGGGCTAGTAATCACTTGCAAATCCGGCCCTCATGCTAGCGCATTGAGGCTCAAAATTTACAAAGTGAGTGCCATTGGGCTAACGCCCTTCGGCTAATGAATAATACAGGATAGCGGATTGTCGTAGGTCCGCATCTCCGAAGTGGACAACAGGAAAGGGCTTTGCATTGGCCGGTGGTGATTTGATTGCAGCCTTGTTGTATGGTCCAATGTGGACCTTCTTATGCGTGCTTGGCCGAACTGGCCCGCTGCTCGCACTGATGCCACCTATTCAAGGTTCATCGATTCCGAATCGAGTCAAAGTGCTATTGGCTTTGATGATCGCTTTGTCGGTCACGCCGCTCGTGATGGCCAACTCGACACCGTTGCCGTCCCATTTAGCAGGAATTGTGATTGGTTTAGCCAAAGAACTTCTGCTTGGACTATTGTTTGGAACTTCGGTCCTGATGATTGTGACGAGCTTGCAGGTCGGCGGTCAAGTGATAAGTTCACTTGCGAGTATGGACGTTGCACAAGCGGCCGATCCATCAACTCAAGAGACGGTAACGGTTGTAAGCCAAATGTTCTCTTGGGTCGCGATGGCTTTGTTCTTGACCTTGGGCGGCCACCGAATCGTTTTGGGGGCATGCCTCGATAGTTTCAATGTCTATCCTGCGGGCGGCATCATCGCGGAAGAACATTGGCTTCTGCATTTGCATGATTTACTGCGGCACAGTGTGTCTGTTGGTATGCGAGCGGCGGCCCCTCCCGCGATCGCGTTGTTGTTAGCCAACTTCGTAACCGCATTGATCGGTCGAACTCTCCCTCAGCTTAATATCATGGCCATCGGATTCAACATTAACGTCACGATCATGATCTTGGTCTTGACCATGTCGATGGCCAGTATCGGCTGGGTATTCCAGAACGAGCTAGTGGAATGGATAGAATTGACTACGGAAATGTTTTCCAGTCCCAACTCCCAAATTTCGTATACGAATCCTTCTAGCATCGAGCGGAAAATAACTGTCGGAACCCGTAGTGGACGAGGTTACGTGTCCCTGGCGACTGGACTCGTAGCCTCGTCCACTACGACACTAATTAATCGCACGATGCCCTCTGAGGTGATGCGTGGCGGATAGTGGTGGCGAAAAGAAACATGACCCAACCGACTACCGTCGCCAAAAGGCACGCGAGGAAGGAAACGTCGTTCGAAGTCCAGATTTGACATCGGCTGTCTTGCTACTTGCTGGAGTCATGCTGCTGGACTTCACTGGTCCTCAAGTCGTGCGAATCCTGATGGACCTAATTAACGAAGAACTCACTAGATCATTGGAGTGGCAAACCGATCCACGAACTGCGGTATTGCAAGTGGTACGGTTAATCGGAAAAGGCGGATTGGCACTGTTGCCTCTGATGGGCGGCGTCCTTTGCACTTCGTTAGTAGTGCACTTTGCCCAGGTGGGACCGCTGTGGTTGCCGGACAAACTCGGATTCGATTTCACTCGAATCAATCCTATTCAAGGCTTTCAACGTCTTTTTACAATTGTCAATGTATCGAGACTTGGTTTTGGACTATTCAAGATTGGCCTTGTTGCAGGAATTCTCTTGACGGGAGTTTGGTCACGATGGGATTCTATCTTAGCGCTCGGAGCTGGCAGCATAGAGACCGTCGGTCAATTCGTTTGGACGACGATGATCGATCTGTGCCGAAACGTGGCCGCGGCATTACTTGTTTTGTCAGCGATTGACTACGCATTCCAGCGATGGAAATACGAACAAGACTTGCGGATGACAGACGAAGAACTTCGTGAAGAAATGAAAATGATGCAAGGTGACCCGCAGATCAAGTCACGACGCCGTCGTATTCAACGCGATCTGGCTGCACAGCGACTGCATTCAGATGTGCCAAAAGCGGACGTGGTTGTGACCAATCCGACCGAGTTGGCGATCGCACTGCGATACGACCCTCTTACGATGAAGGCACCGATCGTTGTAGCCAAAGGAGCAAGCCTTGTGGCCGCTAAAATCCGTAAAATCGCCTTGGAACACGGTATTCCGATTGTGGAGCGGAAGCCCTTGGCCCAAGCATTGTTTAAACAAGTTGAAGTCGGCCAAGCCATTCCCCTCAGCGAATATGCGGCTGTAGCCGAAGTTCTAAAATACGTCTACCAAGTAAAAGGAAAATCGATTTCTGATTTGACAAAGGCGTTGAAGTAATGCAATCGGCGGTGGCGATCGGCGAGAATTGTCCCAAATAGCGATAATTTTGACACTTAGGCACGAGCAGCATGCGCCGCAAACAATTTAGGTTGCAAGTTTCTTGTAGCGGAAGCGATGGGGTTCGTCGGCTTGCATGCCAATTCGATCGCGTCGCTGAGTTTCGTACGTTTGGAAATTTCCTTCGCACCAGTGCACGTAACCGTCACCCTCAAACGCCAAAATGTGAGTTGCAATCCTGTCCAGAAACCATCGATCGTGCGAGATTACGACAACACAGCCAACGAAGCCGAGGATTGCTTCCTCAAGGGCTCTCAGCGTATCGATATCCAAATCGTTCGTTGGTTCGTCAAGCAACAGGACATTGCATCCGCGTCGCAGGAGCTTGGCCAAGTGCACTCGATTGCGTTCTCCACCTGAAAGATTGCCAACCTTTTTTTCTTGGTCGGTTCCCTTAAAATTGAACTTCGACACATAAGATCGCGAGTTCATCTTCTTGCCACCCAGGTCGATCCAGTCGTGGCCTCCCGAGATCTCTTGATAGACTGAATTGGCGTCGGTAAGCGAATCGCGAGATTGATCTACGTAACCCAGCTCAACGGTATCGCCGATTCTTAAAGTTCCCGAGTCCGGCTTGTCTTGCCCAGTGATCATTCGAAACAACGTTGTCTTGCCGGCTCCGTTCGGACCAATTACGCCAACAATACCTCCAGCCGGCAAGCGAAATGTCAAATTGTCAATCAACACCCGATCGCCATAGGATTTGGTAACGCCTTCGGAATGCACCACAACTTCTCCCAAGTGTTTTCCTGGCGGAATCTGAAACTCAAGCTCATCCGGTCGCTCCTCAAACTGCTGTGCAGCGAGTTGTTCGTAGGAGCTGATACGAGCTTTGTTCTTGGCTTGCCTCGCACGGGGCGACATGCGGATCCACTCAAGTTCCTTGTCGAGTGTCTTTTGTCTCGCTTGAGCGGATTTTTGTTCAATCACTAGCCGCTTCTGCTTTTGCTCCAGCCAAGATGTGTAGTTGCCTTCGAAGGGATAGCCAGAACCGCGGTCCAACTCCAAAATCCATTGAGCCACGTTGTCCAAGAAATAGCGATCATGGGTAACTGCAACGACTGTCCCTACGTATTGTGCGAGATGTTGTTCGAGCCAGTTGACCGCTTCAGCATCGAGGTGATTTGTCGGTTCGTCGAGCAATAGCAAATCAGGTTGTTGAATCAACAGCTTGCACAAAGCCACACGCCGAAGCTCTCCACCGGATAGTTTTGCGACGCTTGCGTCGCCTGGTGGCAAGTTCATGACGGCCATCGACATTTCCACTTGTCGGTCCAGGTCCCACAAGTTTTGTGCATCGATGATATCTTGGAGCTTGGCCATTTCGTCACATAGCTTTTCCATTTTCTTGTCGTCGGTGACTTCGCCGAGCAAGTTGGAAATTTCATTGAATCGATCGATGATTGCGCGGCGCGGCGCTACTGCCTCCTCAACGTTGCCTTGGACGTCTTTGTTTGGATTGAGTTGCGGTTCTTGCGACAAGTAGCCGGCAGTAAAACCGTTCGCGAGTCTTGCGGTACCGTCGAAGTTCTTGTCAGTCCCGGCCATGATTCTCAGCAGTGTGCTTTTACCTGCACCGTTGGAACCCAGCACGCCGATCTTGGCGCCTGGATAAAAGGCAAGAAAGATATCCTTGAGAACTTCTTTTTGGCCGTGACGTTTGGTCAAATTCTCGATTTGAAAAATGTACGATCGACTCATTGCGTATTCTTATTCCCATTCAATGGTTGCTGGTGGTTTAGAGCTAATGTCGTAGCAAACTCGATTGACGCCACGCACTTCGTTGATGATTCGTGTGGAGATGCGTGCGAGCAATTCGTATGGAAGATGACTCCAATCCGCCGTCATGAAATCGTCCGTATTGACGCAACGGACCGCAACCACATTCTCGTAAGTGCGTGCATCACCCATGACGCCAACACTCTGAGATTCAAGGAGTACGGCGAACGCCTGCGAAGTTTGTCGATACAGATTCGCATTCTTGATTTCACTGACAACGATTGCGTCGGCTTCACGAAGAACATCGAGTTTTTCTTTAGTGATATCGCCCAAGCAACGCACAGCAAGACCCGGGCCTGGGAACGGATGTCGCCATACTAAATGCTCAGGCAAGCCGAGTTCGACCCCGAGTTTGCGGACTTCATCTTTAAACAAATCTCGAAGCGGCTCAATCAACTCAAAGCCGAGCTCTTCGGGTAGTCCGCCAACGTTGTGATGCAACTTAATGGTTGCTGACGGTCCGTCTGCGGCTGCACCGCTTTCGATGACGTCGGGATATAATGTGCCTTGTGCGAGGAACTTAGCCCCGTTTATTTTCTCCGCTTCTTGTTTGAAGCAATCAATAAACGCATGTCCGATTCGGCGTCGTTTTTCTTGAGGGTCACGAATTCCAGCGAGGGCTTCAAGGAAACGCTGGCTGGCATCCACGACCCGCAAGTCGGCTTTGAAGTGATTCGTAAACTCTGAAATGACCGCGAATTGCTCGTCTTTGCGAAGCAGGCCATTATCGATCAAGATGCAGGTTAACTGAGGTCCTATTGCTTTGTAGATCAAGGCTGCGGTCACGGCCGAATCGACTCCGCCGGACAAGCCGCAAATGACTCGGTCCGAGCCAACGACCCTTCGTATTTGCTCGATGGACCGCTGGGCGAAGTCGCTTAAATGCCATTTGCCTTCGCAATTGGCGATGTTGTATAGAAAGTTGTGGATAAGCGTTCCGCCGAGAGCAGTATGCGATACTTCAGGATGGAATTGCAAACCATAAACAGGTTTGGTTTTGTGTTTTACCGCCGCGAACGGACAGGTCGACGTCGACGCAAGCGTTTCGAAGTCCGCCGGCAATGCGTGCACCTGGTCGCCGTGGCTCATCCAGACATCGATTTCGTGCGGGAAGCCTGCGAAGAGTTTTTCCATCGAAGCGATTACAAGCCGCGATCGTCCAAACTCGCGGGCCGGGCATTTTTCGACAGCACCACCAAGTGCCTGCGATGCAAGCTGCATTCCGTAGCAAATTCCGAGAATGGGAATTCCAAGCGAAAAAATGACGGGATCGCATTTAGGAGCGTTGTCTTCGTAAACGCTGGCCGGCCCGCCGGACAAAATAATCGCCGAAGGTTTTCGAGCCAAAATCACATCGGCCGAGACGTCATGTCGAATCAGTTCGCAGTAAACATTTTGATCGCGTACTCGGCGAGCAATGAGCTGCGCGTACTGGGCACCAAAATCGAGCACAAGCACGCGTTCACTGAGTAGATCAGAGGGGGCGCTAGAATTGTCAGGACTGAATGTCCCGCTGGAACTGTTGTTCATAGATGAGAAGGTTAGTAGTGCTGGCCGGTTTTCGTCCAGCATCCAAAAATGGAAAACCCAAGAGTATAGCCGAATTCCGGATTTCGGCTACCCACTTGATGTTACAATCATGGCCTTTCGAGCATCCTCTCCCACGGAAATGAACTTATGCGACTAAGTCTTACACTCTCCATTGCAGCAGTCTCTTGCCTTATTCCCTCGATTTGTTTAGCCGAACGACCAGGCCAAATTCCTCTTTGGGTGAATGGCGCTCCTGGTTCCGTCGAACGGGCGGCCGAACCTGAAAAAGAAGACTCGGGCCCCGGGAAGTGCAATGTCACAAACATTCACAATCCGTCCATTACTCCGTATCTGGTTTCCCAGAAGGGGGCGAGCGGAACAAAGCCAACGGCTGCCATTTTGATTTGTCCTGGGGGTGGCCACCGAATGCTTTGCTTAGGACATGAGGGGTACGATCTCGGCCAATGGTTTGCCGACCATGGCATCGCAGCGTTCGTCTTGAAAAACCGATTGGCTAGAGAATCTGGGTCAACTTACACGGTTGACGAACATGCGATGGCCGACACGAGGCGCGCACTTAGAACGATTCGGAGCAACGCCAAGGAGTGGAACATTGATGCGACTAAGTTAGGAGTATTGGGGTTTTCTGCCGGCGGGGAACTCGCCGCCTTGGCCGCGATGGAGTCTGACGATGGAAAAAGTGGATCAGCTGACCCAGTCGAACGCATGGGAAGCCGACCGGATTTTCAAGTCCTCATCTATCCGGGAAGCTCAAACCGTTTCACCGTTCGAAAAGGGATGCCGCCTGCGTTTATTGCGCTAGGAGCAAAAGATCGCGACGACATTTCAATGGGAATGGCCCAGCTCTACCTTAAGTACAAAGCTGCTGGAGTTCCAGCAGAATTGCATGTTTATTCGAACGCAGGCCATGGATTCGGATTCCGACCAGGAAGTACAGGCGCTGCCGGAGATTGGCCGTTGCGTTTACGCGAATGGATGATCGATAGTTCGATCATGGCAAAAGACTAACCCGGATTATTGATTAGCCGAAGGGCGTTAAACCACGGTTGTCCGCTCCGCTATAACCGAAAGCTAACTCCAAATGGCACTCACTTTGAGCCGCAACGCGCTAGCGTGCGGGCAATGGTACTCACTTTGAGTGCGGGCAATGGTACAAGAAACGGTTGAGGACAACTGTTAAACAATGAATAGAAGCCAAGCACTGACATTATTGACGGAGTGCACAGGCAATGACATTTGGTCAATCGAACACTGTCGCAAACGTCAAGTTCCAGAAGCTTGGATTAGCGAGCTTCAAGACGCTTACGAAAGCGGATTCGATTCGGACGATCAAACGATCTATTACCAGAACGAGTTCGTGAATCAATTCGAAGGAATCCGGGACGTGGACCTTGCATGCAAAATAGGGCAGCTTCTAAAGGTTAATATTTCTAGAATCGTCCAGCAACAGAATTCTCGAGCGAGCGTCGTTCGCGAAATTCGTGAGACAATCGAAGAAGGCGATTATTAAAAAACCTGTTTACCCGACTACCGTTCTTTCAGTACTTTAACGGATCGACTAGCTCGACTTAGGAAGTCGACCTTCGATTCGCCAACTTCCAAGTAGATCGGGCTGCCGATCGTTATGGAACTAAGAAGCGGTACAGGCATGAACTCACCACGTGGCAAAATGCGATTGAGATTGTCCATGTAAACTGGAAGCAACTCCAAGTCTGGTCGCTTTTTGGCGAGATAGTAAAGACCGCTTTTAAACTCTCCCATTTCACCGTCCATGGCCCGGCTGCCTTCGGGAAAGACGATCAAAGAATAGACATCGCCAATCTCCCGCAACATCAATTCCACCGGGCTCTGATGCACTTTGATCTGCTTTCTGTCTATCAAAATTGCATTGAACGATTTGGCGAGGAAACGTCGTAAACGCGACCCGCCCCAATAGTCTTGCGCCGCAACTGGCCGAGTTAACAATCGCAGTTCTTTGGGCAAACAGGACCACAAGACGACGGCGTCCAAGTGGCTTGTGTGGTTGGCGAAATAGACGCGCTGGCAAGTTTCGGGTTGTGAACCTAGCCAACGCACTGTGAAACCGCTCACGAGCTTTGCCAGTAAAGCTAGCGTGTGCCCGGTTGCTTTGCAAAGTGGTGTCAGTGGCTCGCGAATTGGAAACGCTGCCTCCTTAGTTGGACTGACATGCGTTTGGGGGGAAGCGATTACTGCCAAGGGGAACGGCTCAATGTGTGTGGGCAAAAGAACTTGATCGCTCAATCGTTGCCGAAGCAAGAAAAAATACAAGGGTTTATTCAAGAATTTCTGAAATTCCCTAATCTATCTTGCGTCGCTTATCGTTTGAATCCTAGACTCGGCAGCCATTGCGGCTTGACGATTCAGTAAAACGTGACAATTGCGGTGGATTTTGACTTTTCCAACGGAACAGCAAATGCTTGAGATCGCATCTTCGAAAAGACGAACATTCGCAGCCCATATCCCGATGGTTCTGGTTTTGGTCGTCGCAGTCTCCTGCGCGTCAGGATGCATTCGGAAAAGGATGACCGTTCGAACAAGTCCTCCAGGCGCAATGGCTTACATCGACAAGCAGCCGATCGGTTTAACACCCGTTTCAACCAGCTTTACGTATTATGGAACCAGGAGTATCGAAATCGTTCGTGACGGCTATCGAACCGAGCGTTTCTTGCGTAAGTTCAATCCGCCCTGGTACGCTATTCCTCCCCTCGATTTTTTCAGCGAAACACTCTGGCCGTTTGAAAAGCGAGACGAGCGAATCATCGACGTACAACTGACACTAGAACCAGTGGTCCCCATCGAAGCCTTAATTGCGAGTGGTGAACAATTGAGATTGCAGTCAAGTCAAGGAATTGCGGTCTCGTCGCCGCCAACAATGACATCGACCGTTCCGATCGTCGACCAGCCCTCGTTCAACGGCAATCCCAGCGGATTTGGGATTAACAACTCCAATCCGCCAATTCTTGGTCCGATAAATACGCAGCAATAGGAAAAATGCCTCGACTGCGTCGATTTTGTGGGTAGTGGATCTTGTTAAAGACCCTTGCGGCATAGGATCTTTAACAAGATCCACTACAAACTACTCACAAAATCAATGTGGATGCGGCACTAGTGATTTGCCCATATTACCGCTCAATGAACCCTTGTTCTTCGGCCCAAATTCGAATCGTGCTGAGCGCTTTTGGAGAGATCGTTTCTTCGATTTCATCGTATTCTTCCGGAAGCCCAGATTTACTGGTCTGCAGCAAATGATTGAGCCCCGGAAGGACCTCTAAATTAGCATGAAGTCTTTGGTTGCGTTCGATGGCTTTCGCGATTTTCTTTCGATTGATTTCCGGAAGCACTTGAACATCGTTGCTGCCCCATATCGCAAGCGTCGGGCATCGAACCATCATCCAATTGGGGGTTGGATCGTAGCTCAAAAAGAATTGGAACCATGGCATCCGAAGCTGCTGAAATTGTCCCTCGATTTGTGAAGTCAGATCCTTCCGGATTTGGTCCAGATTGGCGTTTGGGTTTTGCGATTTCGCGATCGACTTTAGGCTGTCCCAATTTTGCCTAATTGCATTCTGAATATCACGACGCATATTGGTTTCGTCGGTAAAATAGCCGCTGGCAATATCTTGTAATTTCCCTTGCAAGGCAATCGTCGCCTTTCGATCCGTTTCGTTCATCCCTTGCAGTTCTGAAATGCGATCTATTTGAGTCTTTAAGATTTCCGAACCTGTTATGCCCGGGGGCGCAATCAGGATCAAGAACGCAACTTTGGGTTCCCAAACTGCGGCCATCGGACCAATGAGACCTCCCTCACTGTGTCCCAAGATCCCGATCCTCGTTTTGTCAAGTTCAGGAATAGTTGTCGCGTGCGTCCAAACCTCGAGCGCATCTTTGGCAAAAACTTCGGAAGTTGCTTTCAAATAGTCTCCAGTACTTTCGCCAACACCGCGATCATCGTATCGAAGAGAAGCGATTCCGTTTTCTGCCAAATAATGAGCAATCGTTTGAAACGGCTTGTGCCGTCCGATCGTTTCATTCCGGTCTTGTGGTCCGCTTCCAGAGATCATAATTACGGCAGGAAACTTGCGAGGCTGAGAACCGTTCTTTGACTTAGGAATGGTAAGCGTGCCTGACAGCTTAATCGCGTTTTCTACGACAGCGGGTTCTTTCGCCTTTTTCGACTTGGTGCCCCCAAACGTTACCTCGAATGGCGTTTCTTCAAAGAATGTAGATGAGACCATATCGGTTCTTTTTAGCGGAGCGGGTTTTTCATTCTCTAGTAGAAGTGGGCTACCTTTTTCTAGGACTTTCGTTGTATTTTGGGTCGCGGTCGTCGAACCCGGGGGCACCTCTTTTTCGTCTTTGACGGCGATTGCAATTGGCTCCGCGACTTCAATTGGCACATCGCCCGTCTGCAGTTTCATCACTAGCGGTAGCGGAACTGAGCCTGTGAGAAAGCGACCGTCTAACTCGTTTCCGGTTTCGTTTAGGTGGGCTACAAATTTAGCTCCGATGGATTTCATTTCAAAAGTGGTATTCCCATTTTCCAAGCTAACTTCGGCTGGAATCCCAACCGCATTATCTGTTAAGCGGTCAAAGAGCAGTCTTGGAGACTCGGCCGTAGCAAACGGAGGACTGGAATAAACCCTAATACGGTAGTCCACTTTGCGAAATTTCATGTCAAGTGTTCCAAGCCAAACCGAATCGGCCCCCAAGTTGGTTGACGTTTCCGCTGGCAACAATTCAACTCTTCGCATGTTGAGCGCTAGTTTCTCGCCCACTTGCTCAAACTCACCTTCAACTTGGTTTGGTGACGATTGTTTGCCAGTGTACTTGCCTGTTCGGGTAGCGTTTGCTGGGTTTTCAATCGTAAATTGCCATTCTCCGTTTGTGCCAATTTCAAACTTGCTTAAGGGAATTTCAACGGGAGATTGATCGGGACTGATGATGAAACCGGCTGTTGCTTTACCCTCCTTGTCGCGTTGAACACGCACAATAGTTCTCAGTTGCTGCTTCGGAGTCTCAATCCAGCCGAACCAAGATTCGAATTGCGTCTGTGTTGCTTTTGGAGTCGGTGGATTATTTGATTGAGAAAAAGCCGCCGATGGCGACAAAGTTAATACGCATCCAAGACAGACACTAGCGAATAAAAGGGAAGAACCGTTCGTCAACATGTCTATGATCCAGCGAAATTCGTGGTAAAGGGCAATCGAGAAGAGCACCCTATTGTAACAGCTAAGATTTAGGGTTTGATAGTAGTGGACGAGGCGACGAGTCCATGAGATTTGCGTCGCATACGGGACTCGTTGCCTCGTCCACTACCCTAAAATTAAGCTGTGACAAAGCAGTAGTGTAATTAGTCGACAACCTTGGCGTCGATCCACTTCATCAAACTTCGAAGCTTGTGGCCGACTTTTTCGATTTGGTGTTGTCTTTCAAGGCGTCGTGATGCTTTGAAAGCAGGTGCGCCCGCCCTGTTTTCGAGAATCCATTCCCGAGCAAATTTACCCGTCTGGATCTCTTTGAGAATCTTCTTCATCTCGAGTCTTGTCTGGTCAGTGATGATCCTAGGGCCACGTGTGTAATCCCCGAACTCAGCGGTGTTCGAAATGCTATACCGCATGTAGTTCAAACCTCCCTGGTAGAGCAAGTCCACGATGAGCTTGAGTTCATGCATGCACTCAAAATAAGCCATTTCAGGTTGATAACCAGCTTCAACAAGCGTCTCAAAGCCTGCCTTGACCAGTTCGCTCACGCCACCACACAAAACCACTTGCTCACCAAACAAGTCGGTTTCGGTTTCTTCAGCAATGGACGTCTCGATAACACCGCCACGCGTTCCTCCAATTCCCTTTGCATATGCAAGTCCCAGCTTCTTTGTCATTTCACTTGCACCAGCACCAAGAGCGATCAAGCATGGAACGCCACCGCCCTTGGTGTATTCGCTGCGGACCAAGTGCCCGGGGCCTTTCGGTGCAACCAAGAGGCTATCTACTCCTTTGGGTGGCTCAATTTGGCCGAAATGGATATTGAAACCGTGTGAGCACATTAGTACGTTACCAGGAACCAAATTGGGCCTAATGTGAGTTCGGTACAGATCTCCTTGCACTTCGTCAGGCAACAGTAAATTGACAAGATCCGCTTTCTTCGTCGCTTCATCGATTTCCATCGGTTGAAAACCATGGCTGACCGCTAGATCGTAGTTCTTGCCACCTGGACGCTGGCCGATAATTACTTTGCAACCGCTGTCTCGCAGGTTCTGAGCTTGTGCGTGTCCCTGTGATCCATAACCCAAGATTGCAATCGTCTTGTCCTTGAGGTGGGAAAGGTCTGCGTCGTTGTCGTAATAAATTGTGGCTGCCATTAGAAGGATCAAATTCCAGATTGGGGGAAGGGGGATGTTAGAGTTGTTGTTCTTTGGCGATATCGAACTATTCGCTGATCTGTTCGGACGACGATTCATCAATTCCATTTGGGTTGCTGCCACGAACCATTGCAATTCGACCGGTACGAACCAATTCCAGAATGTTATAAGGTCGCATTCTTTCGATAAAGGCTTGGATCTTGCTTTCGCGACCAGAAATCTCGATCATCAACTCTTCCGAACCGACGTCGACCACTCTGCCGCGGAATATGTCAACGAGCTCTCGAATTTCTGTACGGACACTACCGCTCGCGGCACTGATCTTGATCAGCATCAAATCACGTTCCACATAGTCGCGTGAGCTGATGTCCTGTACGGCTACGACCGTGACAATTTTCTCAAGTTGCTTACGGACTTGCTCCAGTACGTGATCATCGCCCATAACTACAAAAGTCATGCGTGAAAGATTCTTGTTTTCGGTCTCTCCAACAGCCAGCGAGTCGATGTTGTATCCGCGCGAGGCTAGCATCCCAGAGATATGGGCTAATACACCTGGAACGTTTTGAACAACCGCGGAAAGTAAGTGCCGCATTAAGTATCTAGGGGTTATGGATGCATGAAAATGAAAAATCGCGCCTATCATTCGGCCAGCGACCTTTGTTGAGGCCCAGAATGATAATTCGACAACCCAATTCCCTCAAGGGTTCACAAGTCGACATCTCGCGGAATCGGAATTTCTAATACAGCTCACTTTGAGCCGCAACGCACTAGCGTGCGGGCTGGAAGGCTATTAATCACTGCAAATCCGGCCCTCATGCTAGCGCATTGAGGCTCAACTTCCCAACAAAGTGCCAGCGAGCAAAATATTGGACTGGAATGGTTGTGAACTAAAACGAAATCTAAGATATGACTTCATGGACCACTTGCCCATGTACGTCGGTTAGACGGAAATCACGTCCCGCATTCTGAAAAGTGAGCCGTTTGTGATCGAGGCCCAATTGATGGAGCAGCGTCGCGTGCAGATCATGCATATGGACTCGCCCCTCAACGCCCTGAAATCCAAACTCATCCGTCTTGCCGTGCGTGTATCCGGCCTTGAAACCGCCGCCTGCTAGCCAGACGGTGAATCCTCGAGGATTGTGGTCCCGACCTGTTCCATTCTCTTGAGAATAGGGGGTACGACCAAATTCGCTTCCCCACCAAACGATCGTGTCTTCCATGAGTCCACGTTGTTTCAAGTCCTGGAGAAGCGCTGCGATCGGTTTGTCCACTGCTTCCGCATGTTCAGCATGTTTGGGCAAATTGGAATGCTGGTCCCAAGCGGGATTCGCAGAATTGTCCCCGTAGTTCACTTGAATGAATCGAACTCCCGCTTCGCACATCCTACGAGCCATTAAGCATCGTTCGCCGTAGCTTCGCGTTTTCGGATTATTGAGTCCATACATTTCCATCGTTTGAAGCGACTCACCGGACAAATCCAAGACATCCGGACCAATCTGTTGCATCCGCCAAGCCAGTTCGTGCGACTGAATCGCGGCTTCCAGTTCCTCATCGTGATTGCCTCGGCGTTGAAATTGGGCTCGATTCAACTGTTGTATCAAATCGAATTGCTCGCGTTGAGTGTAAAGTGGAATTCCATCGCGAGAGAGGTTATCGATCGACAATGATTCCACTCCTGCGCCCCCAATCTTGGTGCCTTGGAATTTAGGAGGAAGAAAAGCACTGCCATAATTCCTTGGGCCACCATTACCCACCGATGGTGCGATAGCGACAAACCCGGGTAAGTTTTCGTTTTCCGATCCTAGCCCATAGAGTATCCAAGAACCGATCGAGGGCCGAATAAAATTCGTCGAACCGCAATGAAGAAATAGCGTTGCAGGCCCATGCGCGACTCCTTCGGTGTGCATCCCGTGCAACAAACACATGTCATCCATATGCGCTGCCGATTCATGAAACAATTCGGATGCCCAGCGTCCAGTCTCGCCGTAGCGTTGAAATTTCCACGGAGACCGCATCAAATGATGTTCCGTACGCTTACCCGTTTTGGCCAATTGTCTAGCATCGTCAAACGTGTGCTTTTCGCCATGCCAATCGTCCAATTGCGGTTTGTAGTCGAACGAGTCAACTTGACTTACGCCTCCCTGCATGAACAAGAAAATGATCCTCTTCGCTCGCGGTGGATGATGATAAATCGAACCGAGCGTGTTGCCCGGCGAAGACTTCGATGTCGACTTTTCGCTAGCAAGAATTGCGCTGGCTGCAAGAGTACCGAAACCACAAGCAGTATTTTGAAGCAATTGACGGCGATTAATGAAGGTGGGCAGCATGGCAATCGAACCTATTCAAGGTAACGAAAATCGATAGATGTAAACAACGAATGGATCATGTTCTGTAGTCTAACCTTTTTGTCGATAGCATTACCGTTTTGGAGAAATGTACGGCAAGCGTCGAGTTCCGAATCACTTGGCAATCGACCAAAGCAATCCAAAAAAAGATCGGTTAGCAACTGGCGCGAGTCCTCGGCGGAGTCGAGAGGTAAGTACTTTTCGGAGGCGACTTTGGCGCGAGCCGTCACCCAAGGGTTGTTGAGCAGTGCTAAAGCCTGCGTCGCAACGGTTGTTCGCGGCCGTTGACCGATGGACAGGCTGCTATCGGCAAAATCAAATGCTTCAAATAGCTCAGGAAGCGAATTTCGGAAAAGCGGTTGATATAGACTGCGTCGTGTGGACTCGTGCTGGTAGTTGTAGTCGGCTTTCGCGTTGCCTCGAATCAAGGAACCTCCGATCGTCAGATCCAGTTCGCCACTTATGGACAGCATCGCGTCTCGGATGGATTCTACCGATAATCTTCGCATGTGGCCCCGCCAATACAAACTGTTGAATGGATCCGCAGCTTTCTCCCGCTCGCCTGATTCTACCACGCATCGACGATAGGCGTTCGAAAGTACAATTGTTCTAACTAAATGCTTGGTAGACCATCCGCTGCGAATCAATTCGCTAGCCAGCCAGTCAAGTAATTCGGGGTGGGTCGGCGCGGTACCGGTTGTACCGAAGTTGTTGATCGAAGAAACGATTCCCTGCCCCATCAACCAACTCCAGACTCGATTGGCATAGACCCTAGCGGTTAAGGGATTGTCGGCTGAGCTCAGCCAATTTGCCAACTCGATCCGACCGCTTGAATCTGCTGGAATCAAGTTGCCGCCGCTCGTTCTAATAGCTGTCAAGAATCCCCTGGGGGCTATCTCGCCAAGGTTATGAACATCGCCACGAATGTGAATCGGTATATCGACCACAGGGCCTTTTTCGATCACGGTCAAGTAACTCGGTCTTTGACTAAGTTGAGTTTCTATTTTTTTCTTTTGTCCCTCAAGCGTCTTGAGCTCTTTTTCCAATTTGGCCGCTGCCTTGGCGGCAAGCTCCAGGTTACCGGTGTCAAGGGGTTTTGTATCTTCGACAGTCTTCCGATTAGAGTCCGCTGGCAGAAATTGCACTGCGTCAACGATCACTACCCCATCGCTTTGATCGTTGGTCACTAAAACGAACGCTTGGCCGTCCTTTTCAAAGCGGTACTTGCCCAACGAAATCCAAAGTCCGTCTTCGGGAGGCGGTTGCTTCTGATTGATCACTACTGTCGCTTCTCCGTCGGCGCTAAAGACACGTGCGATGGCGTTCGATGCACGATTGTCAGACGCTGTGTAGGACAATCGAACGTCGTAAGGACCTGGTGGCAAATTAGGCGGCTCAAAAGTTGCCGTTTTTTTCCCCTTGTCGCTGTTCGCATCGTGGATGTAACCATCTCCAATGACCGGGCCTATCGCGCTAGAAACAGTCCAAATCCCAACCAATTTCGCGTCGCGGCTATCGACCACGACTCCGGGTAGATCGGTTACGGAGATGGCGCCTTTCTTCGATGATCCCGTTTGTTTTGGTGATTTCTTCATCGAAGCTATTCGTTTGGTGACATCGGCAAGCTGTTCAGCTAGTTGTCTATAAACTGACTCTTCATCACCAGACGTAGGCAACGGCTGCTCGATCCACTTGGACACGTTCTCATGTTCCAACGAAACAGCAGATCGCAATATGCCCGCCATCGAATAATAGTCACGTGTAGGTATCGGATCGAACTTATGATTGTGGCATCGGGCACATCCAATCGTCTGAGCGAGAAATGCGCTTCCGAGTACATCCAGTTGTTCATCGATGTAGTCCATCTCAAGCTGCGGTTTGTCTTGTTCCTCTAAATTGGTATTTCCCATCGCGAGAAATCCCGTTGCTACCAACTGCATATGGCGCTGCCGAAGATCATCGTGCTTGAGCAAATCCCCTGCGACCTGTTCTCGAATCATTTGGTCAAACGGACGGTCTTCGGAAAACGCTTGAACTAGATAGTCACGGTATCGCCATGCTTGCGGCAATACAAAACCTCGAAGTGTTACCGACTCGGCGTATCTCGCAACATCCATCCACTTTCTCGCAAAGTTCTCACCAAATTGTGGCGTTTCCAAAAGTCGATCGACCAGCGATTCGTAGTCCAATTCGCTCGTGCCATCGGCCCCAACAAAGTGTCGAACGTCGCGGGCAGTTGGCGGTAATCCGGTCAAGTCGAAATAAAGGCGACGAACCAGCGCGATTTGGCTCGCACTCGGTGCCGGAACAATCCCGTCCTTTGCGAGCCTAGTGTCAATGAACTTGTCGATACGGCTTGAGCTATTATCCTGGGAACCGGACGACAAATGCGAATTAGATAAACTACGGTAGGCCCAATGTTCTTGAGCTCGCTCAACGGGCAACCCAGATATCGATGATTTTTCCGTAACTGGCTCAACACGAGGATCAAAAGCACCATCCGCGATCCACTTTGACAACGCATCTATCACTTCCTTGGACAATTTGCTTTTCGGAGGCATCTGTAGTTTTGCGTCGTCGTAACTGATTGCTTTCATCAGACGACTACCGTCTACGTCACCTGGAACGATGGATGGACCTGAGTCTCCTCCAGCCTGCCAACCGGCAAGCGAGTCCAACAGCAGCCCACCACTTGCCTCCGTTTTCGTGGAATGGCAAGCAAGGCAGTGCGTTGCTAAAGCAGGTCGAATCTTGTTTTCAAAGAAATGGGTCTGTTCGCGTTGCTTCTCTTGCCCCCCATCGGCCATGGACCACGACGCATGAACCAATAGCAATATCCAGCCAATAGCGAACAGAATCGCTCGAATAGACTGAGTGGAGTTGTTTACCATTGGAATTGGACTAAAAGATCTTAGGAATGGCGGTGGAAGGTAATTGTGTCACTTCTCGCTGAACGCCGCCGGCTTTATGCCCAATGGCGTTCAATTTACGTTGTTTTCACGTAGGCGAGTCTCTCCGAGACTCGCGTTTTCCGGGACTTCCTCCCCAAGTCCGTCTCGGAGAGACGGACCTACGTGGTTAATTCAACGCCATTTGGCTTTTATTGCGATTTGCGTTGCAGTGCCAAACCAACGGCTTTTGCAACTTGCTCGGCGAGTTTCTCGGAGCCTTCCTCTGTAAAGTGTACGTCGTTAGGTTTTTGCAGTTTATCAATTTGTGATGTAACTGCGGCGTTTAAATCATTAATTGTAATCGCTTTTTCGTCCATGACTCGCTTTGCGATCGCATTGTACTGTTGAACGCTTCCAAATTTTCGATTTGGGGCGAGGTTACCACCATTCGGTACTGGGGTGGAACTCGCCCAAATCAACGTTGCTCCGGTTCCTCGAAGTTTGTCGATTAGTTTTCGAAGGTTTTGTTCGTAGACATCCGGTGGCGAGTGCCTCACTCCTTCGGGGGGCAGTTTTGCATCGTGCAAGCCAAAATTGAAGTGAATCACATCCCATTTCGAATCGCCCAGCCAAGCGTCCATCCGGCTAAGACCAAGGCTGGTGGCTCCTGCATTCGCCGGAACACGATGGACGTTAGCGTGCCCCTTAAGCAACCTTCGCGTAGCCAGCGTATATCCCATCGAAACAGAATCCCCGATCAATAATACTCTCGGAAGCCCGGGCGTATCAACAATCGGAGCAAGTGGGTTGTGATCGCTTGATTTTAGGGTAGTGGATCTTGTTAAAGATCAGGCAGGATTCGGATCTTTAACAAGATCCACTACAGCAGTGCGCGGCGGACTCAAAACTCGTCCTGTAGGCGGTGCCAATGGCCAAACGAGGCGTTGATGGTCGGCCTCTAGCCGAGACTTCAACGCGCTGTAGTCAACGGCTTGAACGCTCGAACGATTTTCGATTGCCAAACAAGCGGCTGCCCCAGCGGACTGCCCCAAAATCATATAGACAGGCTCCATGCGAATGCTTCCATAGGCCGCATGCGAGGCAGAGCAACAGACGGGCACCAACAGATTTTCGCAATCTTCCTTTTTTGGCGT
This sequence comes from Pirellula sp., assembly GCA_043744075.1. Lineage (GTDB taxonomy): Bacteria > Planctomycetota > Planctomycetia > Pirellulales > Pirellulaceae > JBKCUI01. The sequence goes on from JAYTVL010000362.1 coordinate 23,346, forward strand.
AAGTGATCGGTAGCTGATTGGATAGGGGTTGGGCACCCTGCCTCCGATGTTGCCTTCGTTGCGTACCCAACCTTGAGCATCGACGTATCTCTGAGTCACGTGCGAGTCCATTCCATAACAACCAAGCCCCACGCTATCGTTGACCGCTCGACTCCCATCGCAATGATGTTCGGTCATGACGAACTCCCCTATCATTCTACGAGCTTCGCGAACATAGAGTTGATGTGGCCAGTGATCTGTGTCTTGGAACTCATCTTTTGCAAGTCCCCAGCTCTGTAACGGCAGACGGTACTTCTCTGGCACACGTGAATCGTTCTGAACGAACCATAGCAAGCCTTGATGCCAGCTTTTGTGGGCTTGAAAGATTCTGTCACGAGTTGCGTAGTCACCGTTTGGATACTCGTAATTGCCACCAACCAAATTGGATGAGACAGCCCCTTTCGAGTTCATATCGGTTTTTCGATTGGGCATGATCACGATATAGGGACGGTATCCGAGGGCAGGTGATTCAATCTCCCGCGGTTCAGGATGATCAGGAAAGACTGAATTGTTTTCGTCACTCTGGAGATAACGCAGCAGAAGTTCATAGCGGCTAGAGTCGAAGTCGCTCGGTTTCTTGAAAGGGACTCTGTTTTCTGGAACTTCGGTCATGCAGAGCCTAAAGCAATACGCTTGAACGCGTTGGTCTCCATTCCCCTCCTCGCCAGGCGGTGAATTGTGTATTCCAAACAGCAGACCGCTTTTTGGATCGCCGGAAACAACGTAGGGACTTATAGGTCGAAAGAAATTGTGGCCGTTGTAAGGTACTCGTTTCGTTTGAACGCCGTTCATCGTCTCACCATAGACCGAGTTCGATTCGCGACCAACGTGGAATGGGACGCCTGTCGCGGCCATCAAGTCTCCTTCGTAGGTAGCATCGATGTATACAGAAGCGGAAATAAGGTTGCCTGACTCCAACTTCAAACTGGCGATTCGTGCACCAGTCTTCGCAACGCCGACTTTCTGATCCAATCGTTCATTGAACAATACGTCAACGCCAGACTCACGAAGCATGTCCTTGAGGATGTTTTCGGCAACATGGGGCTCGAAATGCCACATCGCATCCGAGTTTGGATCATGTCGTACACTCGTGTAGACATATGGTTTTTCGTATTGCCACGCTGACGATTGAGCGTAGTGCGTTTTTACTCGGCGATAAAATTCACGGGATAGTCCACCGACAGCTTCTGGTACTTTGAAATCGGTCGCTCCAAGGCCGCCACTGGTCATTCCACCCAAGTGCCGTCCGGGCTCAATCAAGAGAACAGACTTGCCCATTCGGGCAGCTTGGACTGCCGAAGCGACTCCACCAGCTGTCCCACCGTAGACGGCAACATCGGCTTGCTGATGTTTGTCGCCACCTCGAACGAGAGCGGTCTCTCGAAAGAAGGCCACTTGGAAAATCGTTGAAACGAATAAAATAACAGTTTTGAGTCTGTGCATCGGAATGCGCCCGGATTAGTCACCGGTATTAAGTGATCAGCCCAATGGCGCTAGCCTCGGTTATGGCGAAGTGGACAACCGTGGGCTGCCGCTGGGCTGTTAAAAATTGGTATTGACGGTCGTTTTTTCACTGTAAGTTTAGTTCCGTTTTTGTCCTGAATCGCGGAGCGATGGCACGCGATAGCCAGGGGTGCCAACCCCTGGTCACTCAATCGCGAACGCATCGCTAAGAATCGCAGAGCGATGGCATTTTCCGCCTCGAATGCCATCGCTCCGCGATTCCAGATGCGTTCTTTGCGATGCTACCAGGGGTTTGCACCCCTGGCTATCCAATGTCACAGCTCCGCTGTTTTAGGAATAATACCTGCGCATCGGCAAAACACTGGCAACCCCAGTTTTTTAACAGCAAAGGCTAACGCCCCTTCGGCTAATGAATATTCCTGGCTGGTTACTTGGTGACGTTAAAGTCTTTCGTGGTGTTTTCCTTTGGCAGATCTTCCTTTGAGGTAAAGCCGGTAAATAACATGGTTGGCGTCGGAATTTCGCCACCCCCTCCCTTCGTGGTCTTGCTGTCAAATCCATCGATGCGAACTACGTGGGGTCCCCCAAGTGTTCCAACACTATCTGCATTGCGCGTATCGTACTTGCCATTTGTAATCTTAGTTCTACCTGGACCTCCAGATGCTCCTTTACTGTTATCCGGTTCAAAAGTGATGTACCCGTCAGGAAGCGGGTTCCCTTTATAGGTCACAGTGCCCGAAATGTGATAACGACTCTCTTCAGAACTGCAACCGGTAACTAGTAGTGCAACTGACAAAGAAAAGCAGACATATGCAATTCGGCTTTGAATCAGCAAATTGGTATTCATCGGATGAAGTGCCGTTTACGGTGAAGATGGAGTGCTGGGTTGTATTTGTAGCTGGACTCGCAAGAGTTCAGAGTGCAAGCATGCATCGTTCTATTCCGCAACTGCGACTTCTCCGCCGTTTCGGCTTGCTGTCGCGCGATACGTACTCATGTCAATGCTCTGACTAGCGAATTGTACGGAACCGTCTGCCCGCGCAAACTGGCATCCACCGGTATGCATGCTCCCGAAATTTGCATCATTCCAAGGATTCGAGAATTTCGAATTGATCGGATTGGTCACATTTTTCGACAAATACATCAACGTTCCTCGTGCGTCCCAAAACCAGCCACGTGTAAAGGGCCGCCAATTCGTATACCCCCGCCAGGCAACCTCTCCTAGCAGAAAGGTGTTTGACGTTCCATCGGTAATGCCTCCAATAGGATTCTTGTCGGAAACATAAACACCGGTTGTCGCATTAACTACACGAGAATTACCGAATGCGCCCGTGTTTGCAACATTGCCAAAAACCGAACCTGCAGGATTGGCAAGGACCGAGTAATTGCCGCTTCCTGCGGCCGTGTTGGGCCCGGTTGGCCCTAGAACTGCGTGATAATGCGCAGTGCGCACGGCTGATTCAACTGGCGTGGTTACAAACACCGAAAAGAGTGAGTCATCCGGAGCACTTGGACATTGAATTCCCGGAACTACGACCCCTTGTATCAAAGTGATGCGATTGAATGCATTCCAACTGCCCGCCGCTAAATTGAATTGGCTGTAAAGGTTGTTTTGCTCAACATATGGAAGCGTCATCACTTGCCAGGACATGTGGTTTGAGTCGATGCCAGCAGGTGGAAAAGTCCTATGAGTGCTCTCATAGTTATGCAAACCCAACGCTAGCTGCTTCAAATTGTTCGAGCATTGCATACGCCGAGCCGCTTCGCGAGCCGCTTGCACTGCCGGCAAAAGAAGCCCCACCAAAATCCCAATAATCGCTATCACAACAAGCAATTCAACGAGCGTAAATCCGCCTCGACTTCTTACTCTCATATTCTAACTCTCCAAAAAATGAACTCGGAACTAAAAAACAAAACAAAATTGACCAGTCTATGACTAGTTAAATGGATTCTCTAACCAAGATTGTTGCCAATGTAACCATTATAAGTACTTTAGGGAATAGTGGTGGGTTTTAGGGCGTCGCGTTCTCGAAACTTTTTTTGAGACAAAATTGTGATTCAGGCCCGAAAAGTAGGTCCTGCCTGCCGGGCAGGACTGCATTCAAAAAGTCCCGCCCGGCAGGCGGGACCTACTTGGCAGGCGGGCCTCCCGCTTGTTTCGAATAAACGAGGACAATAAGATGGAATGTTATGCTTTTTATAAAAAACTACTGGCAGGCCTTGCGTGACGCCGTTCTCGCGCCAAAGGTAAGTTCTACAAAAGTCGAGGCTCAGCTTCGGCAATCGCACTTGAGTTTGCCCGTGCCCGTCATCTGGCTTCTTGGCAAAGCTCAAACGGGCAAAACCTCAATTGTTCGAGCGATTACGGGAAGCACCAAAACTGAGATTGGCAATGGCTTTCAACCATGCACACGTACCGCTAGCCTGTATGCTTTTCCCGACGAAGTGTCGTGCTTGTTACGCTTTCTCGACACGCGAGGATTGGGGGAAGTGGGGTACGATCCGTCTGAAGACTTGGCCTATTGCCAGGAGCAGGCTCACTTGGTGATGGTTGTGGTCAAGGCCATGGACCACGCGCAGAAGTCGGTGCTCGACGCACTTCGCGCGATCCGCAAGGCTCAACCCAAGTGGCCTGTAATCATCGTCCAAACGGCTCTTCACGAAGGATATGCGAACTTCACCGATCCGCATTTTCAACCTTATCCTTTCAACACAGATCCATGGCCTGCCGCCATTCCAAGTGACCTAACTCGTTCATTGCAACATCAGCGCCAAGAGTTTGCTGGTTACGGCGATCGATTTGTTGCAGTCGATTTGACACAGCCTGAAGACGGGCTCGTGCCACATGACTACGGAATCGAGTCGCTGTGGACGGCGATCGAGGAAGAGTTTCCGCGCGGACTGCGTTCCATTCTGGAGGCAAAACCTGAACTTCTCGAAGAACTAGGAGACATTTACTACGCGGCTGCCTGGCCGCATATCGTTTCCTACAGCGTGGCTGCTGGTGGAGCAGGTGCAGTCCCCTGGCCGCTCGTGGATATTCCAGTTGTCATCGCCATACAAGCGAAAATGTTTCATGCGCTTTCTTCGATTTATGGACAGCCACTCACAGCACACTTAATGACTGAGTTCGGCACGGCGGTTGGAGGGAGCATGTTGGCACGAATGGTTCGCAGCATTCTTGCGAAATTCGTTCCAGGCTTCGGCAGCGTTTTTGGTGCCGCATACAACGCAGCTACGACTTATGCTCTCGGCTGCTCCTTGTGTTGGTATTTTGCTCAATTGAGGCGAGGGGCTTCACCCGACGCTGCGAAACTTCGCGAGTTCTACGCCAAGGAACTGAACGAGGGCCGACGCCGTTTCGCAGAGTATCTCAAGTTCGGTCGCGAATCCACTTCCACTTCTCAATAGCAACCGTAATCGGCTCAAACATGCTCCTTTGGAAACTTCGATTCGCACTAGTGGCATTCCTCGTTTTGCTTCCCTATGTTGTCCTCATGGGGGCAGGCTGCTGGTGGCTATACGAGAGGGAATTGCTGACTTGGTTCGCTGTGGCTGCTACCGTCGTGTCGCTCTTAGGATTGAACATTGATCGATTGTTTCGTATTTGGAAGCGCAAAGCCGCCAGCGTACCAATCGCTACACTCGGTGCCGCTGGTGAAGAAGCTGCACGTGGGACGGTTGAGGCGATTGCTCTTAGAGTGGAATCAAATCCGCCTGCGCTAAACGATCAAGAAGCGTGGAGGCTGCTCGCACTCGAGCTCTTCAACGCGGTAGCTGTTCAATTCGGTCGCCAATCCAATACGCCTGCGCTCGAGATTACGGTACCGGATGCTATGCTGATCGTTGAGAGTGTGCTGCATGATTTGCGACTGGCTGCCAAGGATCATGTTCCAGGCATCCATCTGTTGACGATTCGCCAATTCGAACAATTGACGCACTTATGGACGAAGACAGCCTCCATCACTTCAATTGAGAGTCCGTGGCGATTGGCCTATCGAGTGATCCGATTCGTTATGAATCCTGTCTCCGGAGTTTTTAAGGAGGCGAATGACAGCCTCCTTGGAACACTTAGCGACACGGCCTTGGAGGAGGCGAAACGATGGGCAATTGGCTACAGCATACGTCGTGCCGGAGAGTATGCCATACAGCTTTACAGCGGGCAACTTGCCGTTCATGATCCGGCTTTTCAGGATTTTCGATCGCCACAATCCAAGTTGGATAGCGTCAAAGCAGACAAAGTCAAGGATCGCCGTACCGACGAGCCATTGCGTGTGATCGTCCTAGGGCAAGCGAAGGCTGGCAAATCTAGCTTGGTGAACGCCGTGTTTGGTGAGTTGAGGGCGGCAACAGATTCCTTGCCATGCACAACAGGAATCACTCCGTATGTACTGGACCGAGAGGGACTACCCAAAGCGATCGTATTTGATACAGAGGGGTTTGGTGGCCGTGAAGATCATCGAGCGATTTCGCGTCTTGACCAAGAACTTCTAAGATGCGATCTTGTAATCATGGTATGCTCGGCTGCAACGGCTGCACGAGCGCCCGATCTTCAATTGCTGGAGGAACTGCGACATCGGTTTGCCGTCAATAAACTGAGATCCATTCCGCCAGTCGTTGTCGCGTTGTCCCACGTCGACAAACTGCGTCCGTTCGGCGACTGGAACCCACCCTATGATTTGCGTGATGCGGGCTCGATCAAAGCCCAGAATATTGCGAAGGCTCTGGCCGCCTTGGAAACAGAATTGTCAATTCCGTCTGAAAGAATAGTGCCAGTCTGTTTGAAGAACGATGCAGTCTACAATGTTACGGAGACGTTGATTCCGGTTATGCTCCAGACCTTGCCCGATGTTGAACGCACCTTATTACTGAGGCTTCTTCGCGAGTATCACGACGGGGAATATTGGAGCCAATTACGCCGTCAAGCCTACAACTCGGGACGGTTGCTATTAACGGCAGCCGCTCAAATCGCTGCACCATTGATCGACGCGGCACGACGCAAGTAGCTTGCGACTTGTTTAACCCGCGAAGCGGCGGGAGGGCCGAGTCAAGTTTTGCGATTTGTTTAACCCGCGCAGCGGCTGGCGCAGTAGTGGCGAATGTTAGTTCTATTAATCCCGATCGGTCTTAGCTCGACATTCGTTTACTGGAAGTCCGCGATCTCCGCTAATCGATCCGATCGGTTAAACATGAGCTTCAAGCTTTTATCGCGGTTTGATGTTATTCTGCGATTTCAACCATATTGAAATGCTCTCGAGGGCCAACGGAGAAATCGTCTCTTCAATCGATTGATACTCGCTGATCTTGCCAGTCGAAGAAGTCTGAAACAAGTGATTTAGACCTGGCAATTCTTGTATCACGAAACTTCGATTGCCGCCTGCCTTCAAACTCGATTCGATTTTCGACAGATTTAATTTAGGGTCTACTTGAACGTCCTTTTCACCATTGATCGCGAGAACCGGGCACTTGATTTTTTTTAAGTCTGGACCCGGTTCGTAGCTCGCGAAGAACCGGAACCAAGGGTCATTCATGGCTCTCAAATTCGCTCGAACCAGTTCAGTGAGAACAATTCGGCTATGCTTCTCGCTTTCATCCGATTTGGGGGGTTCGGGTTTGTCCTTAGAGTTGATGTCGTTTGCCGACGCTATGATCCTATTGACAATGTCCTCGACAAATGGCTCGATATCGTCTGACACCTTCATCTCTTTGGCTTTCGCAAAGACATGCTCTTGAAGCAATCGCTGCCTTTTTCTTGCAGCCTCGTTGCCACCTTCAGCAGCAACAATCAATTGGCCCTGAGAATACAATATCTCCTCCCCGTTCACTCCGGGACTCGCCATCAAAACAACCCATGCAACATCCTCGTTTCCAGCCGCAACTAGTGTCGCAACCAAGCCGCCTTCGCTGTGGCCGATCAGACCGACTCGGGCTGCGTCAACGGACTCGGCTGTCTTAATGAACGAAATGGCAGAACGAACATCGCTCGCAAAATCTTCGGTGGTTGCTTTTTCGAACTTCCCTGTCGATTTTCCGACTCCGCGATCATCGAAACGAAGGACCGCAACGCCTCGGCGCGTTAGAAAATCCGCCAGCACCCAAAACGGCTTATGGTCCAGGATGGACTCGTCTCGATCTTGGGGACCGGAACCGGAAATTAAAATGGCCACCGGAAAAGGCTTATCTGATTTTGGGCGAGTCAACGTGCCCGCCAAAATTGTCCCGTCAGACTCGTTCTTGAAAGTCACTTCCTCGACGTCGTATGGGAATGGTTTTTGCGGCGTTTGAGGGCGCTCTGGAACGGCTCTTTCAGGTGGAGCAACCGATTTTACTCGGGCCAGACGAAGCGGTAACGGAATTCCTTGCGACCATGTACCGACAATCTCGGTTGCATCACCATTCCTTTCGCCTGCGTACTTCGCTTTCAACGCCGGGACGTCAATCGTTACTTTGTTTCCATCAACTTCCAAATTCGCTTTGAAGCCGCTAGCGTTCTGTGACACGCTATCCACAAAGGCTTTCTTCTTCCCATCTGGAGCTAGATAGACGCGAACTTGGATGTCGAGTTTCTGGAAGCCAGCGTTTAAGGTACCAAGCCATACTTCATCCGGAGCGTCTTGCGGAACCTTGTCTCGTTTCTCAAATACCAAATCAAGCTTTGCGCCGCCTTGAGACCAGTTTCCAGTCGCCGTTCTACCGTCGACACTCAATTGGGATTGATAAGTCGCATTTGTAGATTTAAGCGTAAATTTGAACTGCTTGCCGTCGATCACAACATCGTCCAGTTTGAATTTCGCCCCCCCTTCGTCCAAGCTTGTGAGTTCCGCAATCACTTCGTCCGCATTTGCAGCGCTAGACTTGATAATGAATCGGAAGACGCGAGAAACCGCATCCAGTTCACCGTACCAAGTATCTTGAACCGCCTTGGTTCCGCTTTCCTGCGCATGTCCGTTCAAGGAGGAAACGGCTACCAGCAATGCAAAACAAAAATACAGAACGAAATGCCCCCTCATTGTAGAGCAGTTGTCCCAACTGCTCTGGAACATGTATTCGGTTCTTTCAATTGTGATTATGCTCATGACTGTTACTGTTAATCTTAAGGTTTAATGAAACGCACATGCAGTATACGGCATCGATCACAACATGGGCCGTAAACCGTGGGCTAGCGCCCTTCGGCTAATCAGCCGCAACGCGCTAGCGTCCGGTTCAGCCCGACTTGTGATCGACGCCCAGTATACGAACAGTTGAGGACAACTGTTCCACTCTACTTGCTAAATTGAATCGAGAATAGTTCTGCATTCTGCATTTCAACTTTCATTCGAATGGGCTTGTTTTGGATCGACGCCACGGACGTATTTTCAGTTGTAGTGGTGCCAGGCGTGCCTTTCCAAGCGACGGCATGTTCAATCTGATCGCCAACGAGCGGTATGCAATCAGCAAGTCCGTATCCGACTATAGGCTTTCCAGAGTCATCTTGCAATTCGATTCGCATGCTTCCTTGGCTGTTGGTAAGTAAATTCACTTGGAGCTGACTTCCGGAGAATGTGAATGGCTTAGTAATGAACTCACTAGTCCTGGCATCGGCATGAACCGAAACGAATCCATCGGTTCTAATACTGAAACGGCGTACACGACTTCCTGGTCCAGCATAGTAGGCCTCCGTAGCATAAACCGATAGTTCGCGATTCTGTCCTCGCAACTGTAGCAACCCATTCGTCATGTAATTGCTTCGATTTCCTTCGCGGTCTTTTGGGGCCGTAATCGGTACTAGCTCTTTATTCCATCTCTTGAAACTCAAACCATCCCGACTGGTCATAAAAACTGGCTCAACCTGTTCGTTTTTCGGTTGGAATCGAGTTGGAAATCCGATGAGCAGATGGGGTGCCCGGAAGTAGGGCTGAATCGCATTGGTGTAGAGATGTTCATTGGGAGCATCACCGTACTCGAGAAACCGCGGATCATTCCAACTTAAGAAATTGGTGGAGACCGACATCATGATATCGCGAACTCCCTCGCGTCCTTTACGGTGGTATGCAATGTATCGTTTCTGGACCGGGTGCCAAAACGCGAGGTTTTGCGAATCGAAGTCACCTTTGGTGATAACTGGTTTGTCTTGCATCAAGGACCAATGAATACAGTCCGCTGATTTATAAGCCTTTAGTCCCTTAGAATCGCCAGCCAAAGCTTTGTATTTGGCGTCGGGTTGGCAAGCAGGATTCTCATCTAGGAAGGGAGTAAAGTTGTGCGTTCCCGCCCCCGCCTGAATGATGTTATTCTCAGTCGAGCCTTGGAATTCAACGATACCCAGTTTCGGCTTTACCCAGGTTACACCATCTTTGCTCTCCGCATAACACGCGAACTCAGGATGAGCCGACTTCTTGGTGTTTTCGTCAAAATGAGCGCCGCGATAGATCATGCGAAATCGATCGCCGTCAGCAAACAACGTGTAGTAAGCTGACGTGTTCCCTTCCCACGGAGCGTCGCAAACAAGGGCGATATCTTTGGGCTCCGGCGTGTGCAGCTTAAAAGTTGTTCCGCGATGTTCGTCAATAAGAAAGTCATCCACAAATAGCTCTCGACGCGATCCGATATCCAGTCGGCGATCAAAGGTAAACGGATTGCTGGAGTCTTCGGTAACGGTCACGAGAACGGGCGGGTTCAGCTTTACTTGATCCGTTTGTACACGCCACAAATTCGGTGCTCGCCACGCTTTCTCAACTTGCCAAACATGTCCGTCTGCATGGAGGTAAAGAACCGGCTTGACCCATTCTTTGCAACTGGCGGTTAGCTGCTTGAAAAAGAGTTCCTGAGACCCGGCGGGCGTAGCCTGTGCCAGCAAAACAGAGGCGCGGACATCCGATTTATGCCTTTGAAATTGTTCTGCAACCCAGTCAGCGTCCTGTTGCAAGCGTGTCGCCCATTCCGCTTTGTCATGCACTTTTCCGCCGACGATGTTCAGACCTATGATAAGTACCCCTTTAGAAACAAAAGCGAAGTTCTCGGGACGAGACTTTTGTTTTTCGAGCGATGGCGAGTTCGGAAAGTGCTTTTCAAAATCGCGCAGATGCCGATTCCAAAACTCGAGCCCTTCGTCTGGATTATCGAGATCATTCCACTCGTTATCACCAAGAACCACAAACACAGGCTTTGTCGATTTTTTTAATATGTTGGCAACAGTAACATATTGAGATTCGGGCCATTTTCTCTTCGTGCCGGTAACGACATCTCCAAGATGGACTAAGAACTCGCTCTTGCCGTCCTTGTTCACGAGATCGACATAGTGTTCAAGTAGCGGTTCTTCTTCCGGTGCGTATGGCCCGCAGCCAGTTGCAGCAAAATGCAGTACTTGCGCTTGAGCCGAAATGGAAAAGGCGAGTATCAGAAGCGTCGGCAGGAATGAACGCAACATAATGGGGTCTCTGATTCAAAGAGCATTCGTGACAAAGTTGTGTTCAACATAGTTGAGACAAGCTGCAAAAGAAACAGGGGGTGCGAAGGGGCGTGCTACCGAACCCTCTAGCCAGAAAACCGGAACGAACTGCAGCTCAAGGCTGCGGGATTCCTACCAAAATACCGCAGGCTTGACCTGCGGATTCGTTGTGCTTTTGGGCTACATGCGGATTTAACGAAAGTATATCAGGTCGAAATCTGTTGCAGGCCGTCGATCACAGTTTCAAGAAACTCACGAGCCCGGCGTGCAAGAGCGTCGACTCCCTCTGGCATTTTTGGCGGATTCAACATCGGAGCCGAGATGTTTTCATACGCCAGCGGCATCGTCAAGCCAGTGAAAGCGACTGGCTCGAAGAGTCGGTAGTGGTCTATCTCTCCGAAACCTGGACCGCAGTCCTGGTCCTTAGGCCAGTTGCGATGGTCCTTCACACAAAAGCTTCTTATTTCGGCGGCACATTTGCGAATATCAGGGATTGGATCCAGGTCCAGATAGTCCATCACGTTTCCAGCGTCGTAGTTTACGAAAATGTTGGGATGATTGACCTCGCGGATAATTTCCGCGCATGCTGCGCCGGTTCCCGTTGTACCGCCATGCTGTTTGACGACAATCGTCACCCCGTGGTCGCGTGCAATTGGCCCAAGTACCTTCAAACGCTCGATCCACAATGTTCGGTTGTCACCCTGAGAGTGGCCAAACGTTAGCACTTGACCTATTCCGGCCGACGCAGCTTGTTTGATTCGTTGCGTCAATACCTTGATTGCTCTCGCGTCTTCAGGGTAAATCGTTGAAAACATCATGACCGGTTCCAGTCCCAGATCGCGGCATCGTTGGCCGAGAGTCTTTGCTGTCTCGGTCGAAGCGTCTTCTGCCATAACCGGAACTTGCTCGCCGTTGGATTCGCGGTGCCGAACGCCCCATGCGACGTGCCCATAGCCAGCGGCTTTGATGCCTGTCAGTGCGCGATCAAGCGGAAAGTTGCTGTAGGGGAGCGTCATGCAGGCATGTTGAAACACAGTTTGCTTGCGATCGGCCAGTTCTGCTGGGCAAGCCGATCGGAACGCGGATATCGCAGCCAAGGACGTCGCGGTTGTACTGAGGAAACTGCGGCGCAAAAGCGAAGTTCGGGCGGGATCACGATTCATGGTCGACTTACTTGGGCGATGACTTTGAGTGGGCTAACAACCATACCTTTTGCATTTCACATTTTGCATTTTACAATTTCTATTGTGCAATTTTTCGGCGTCGATCATAACTTGGGCAGCTTCATTTTAGGGTAGTGGACGAGGTGACGAGTCCTTTCCCGCTTCGGCGAAAGTTTGGACTCGTAACCTCGTCCACTACCATCCAACCCTAATTACTAGCTGTAACAAAGCAGTCGTTCAACGAATGCGTTTCAAACGTACGTTTAAGTGTCAAACGTACCTTGTCACCCCCGGGACCGCAACTTCCGGCGTCTCAAGTTCGCCCCATTCGTATCGCGGTGGAGTGAGGTCTTCTTTGGAATTCCAAGCCATGTTCCAAGTGATCTCTTGGCCCGTGTAAGTTGCCATCCGACCCATGATCGCCAGCAAGCTGCTCTTGGCCATGTACTCGCCGTTGTTGATCGGCTTTCCAGCCCGGATGCTCGCAAATAGCTCATCGTGTTCGACTTGGTAAAGGTTTTTTTCTTCGCCGTCATAACCCCATTCGCCCTTCGAAGAAATGCGAACGCCGTTGCGTCGTTCAGTGAGACGTGCAGTCCCCTGAGAACCGAGAATGTCGATACTGATATCACTCTTGCAGCCATTGATCTGGCGTGTATTACTTATTAGCCGAGCCCCGTTAGCGTACTCATATACGACGGAATGGTGGTCGAAAATGTTTCCATACTCTGGTCCTTTTCGTACTTCGCGGCCTCCCATTCCGATCGCTTTGACTGGATATTGATCCCCCATAGCCCAAGCACAAACGTCGAGATTGTGAACATGCTGTTCGACATTGAAATCTCCTGAAAGCCACGTGAAATAGTACCAGTTCTGCATCTGCCAATGCATATCGGTCCATTCCGGCAAACGGGGCTTGACCCAAATCGGGCCACGATAATCGTTTGCGAGAAGAGTGCGGACGTCGCCGATTTCTCCGTCTTGAATTCGACGCACTGCTTCGCGGAAAGGATAGTGGTATCGCAGACAAAGCCCAGACACAACCGCAAGATTCTTCTTTTTCGCCTCTTCACAACTACGCAGAACGGAGTGAACGCCAGGTGCATCGACCGCGCACGGCTTCTCGGCAAAGACATGTTTGCCAGCTGCAATCGCCGCTTGCAGATGCAATGGTCTGAAATGAGGCGGCGAAGTGAGCAATACTACATCAACGCCGCTCGCCAAAACTTCCTTATACGCATTAAAGCCGACAAACTGTCGCTCTTGAGGGACGTCGATCTTAGACTCCAGTCCCTCGATTTTGTAGAGACTCTTAAGGCTCAGCTGCAACCGATCATCGAATGCGTCACCCATCGCAGTGAGCATTACGCGATCGTCCGCCATGAGTGCTTGGGATGCCGCCCCTGTGCCACGTCCACCGCATCCGATTAAACCGACCTTGAGCACGTCTTCACCCGCCGCATGAACAGCTGGCGTCGGATTAACGGCAGCGGCTATTATTCCACTCGCTGCTAAACTCGACCTCTTGACGAATTCGCGTCGGGACGTGCCTAAAGCATTTGCGTTGGATTGAGTCATCGTGCGCCACCTTGATAGATAATATTGGATGAAACGGAACAGCCCGTAGATTAGGGGTATGGAAAAGCTGGGTCAAGTTTTTTTCAAAGAATCTTGATGTTTAACCGCGCAGCGGCTGGCACGCCATGGACAATTGCCTGCCATGACTTGATTGGATTTAGTGAGTCCTCTGTCTACTGGAAGTCCGCGATCTGCGCTAATCGCTCCGATCGGTTAAACATGCTTCAGGCATTGCGATTCGTTTCACACGGGTTTGCGACTTGTTTAACCCCCCGCAGCGGCTGGCACGTCAGGGACAAATACCCGTCTCGTATGGTACGATAAGCGGAAATCCAAACTCCACCCGACTGAGTGCGTTTTGCAACACGTGAATCACAGATTACTAATGCGCCGGCACCCTGTAGCAATTGCGTCAAATACTGAAGAAAAACCTCCTAGTTCACGTCGTGGTTCCGACGTATTATTTTTTCTTGTCATGGGTGGAGTCTCCGCTTGCTTTATCCTACTCATCGTCTTACTCCTCGCCGCAGATGTGATGTTTTCGTCGCCGGGCGAATTTTACGCTGCGCTTGCAAAGCCTGAAATTCGCGCTGCCATGCGATTGACGATTTTTTCGTGTACCGTCGCCGCGATCCTATCGGTGTGGGTAGGAACGCCTCTTGGATATTTGTTGTCACGCTATTCCTTTCCAGGTCGGTGGCTTATCGACACGTTGGTCGATATACCGATTGTTCTTCCTCCCTTGGTCTTGGGCTTAAGTTTGCTGATTCTGTTTCATCAACCGATCTTCGGCGGGCAAATCGAAAGCTTATTTAGGGATAGCATCGGGTTTCCTATTACGTACCGCTGGCCAGCGGTTGTGCTCGCGCAGTTTTCTGTCGCATGTGCTTTCTCCGTCCGTACGATGCGAGTGACCTTTGACCAAATGAATCCTCGAGCCGAAGAGGTAGCAAGAACACTTGGATGCACCCGAGGTCAAGCGTTTTGGCAAATTGCTTTGCCGCAAGCCTGGCGAGGGGTCGTAACAGCGTTCACGATCGCATGGGCTCGCGCACTGGGTGAATTCGGACCGATCCTTGTGTTTGCTGGCGCAACACGCATGCGGACTGAAGTCCTTTCGACCTCTGTCTTCCTGGAATTGAGTACAGGCAATCTTGATGCCGCAGTGGCCGTGTCGCTATTGATGGTGATACTGGCGGTCGTTGTGCTTTTGGTTTTGCGTGGACTTGGAACAGGATTGACCGCGTGATCGAGCTTCGGAACGTTACGGTAAGAAGTGGAACGTTTTCGCTCCCACGTATCTCTCTTCAAATCCAATCTGGTGAGTACGCTGTGTTGATGGGAACCACCGGACGGGGCAAGACAACACTTCTGGAAAGCATTTGCGGATTGCGTCGCGTCGAGGAGGGGCAAATCCTAATCCATGGACGTGACATGACTCGATGGTCACCCGCAGACCGCGAGATTGGATATGTCCCACAAGATCTCGCGTTGTTCCCGACGCTCACCGTGCAGCAGCACTTAGAATTTGCATTGCGACTCCGGAAACAGTCGGCAGCCATCATGTCCGAAAGAACAAAAGAGTTGTCGGAAGTTCTCGGAATTGAGCATTTATTGAATCGATCGATTGTCGGTTTGAGCGGCGGCGAATCGCAACGCGTTGCATTGGGGCGGGCATTGTCTTTTAGACCGAGCATATTGCTTTTGGATGAACCATTGAGTGCGCTCGACGAGTCGACGCGGCTTGAAATGCATGATTTGTTACGAAGGGTCAAGCAAAGTACTGGTGTCACAACATTGCACGTAACGCACAGCGCAGCCGAATCCGAATCGCTTGCAGACCGCTGTTTTTGGCTGGCGGCTGATGGAATTCAGGAACACCCGATTCAGCGGGCGAAGTAAATGAGTCAGGCATTTGTCCCGAGTGCGCCAGTCGCTGCGCGGGTTAAACAAATCGCATTGCTTGAGCTCGTTTAACCGATCGGAGCGATTAGCACAGATCGCTGACTTCCGGCACACGCTGGGCGAACTAAGACCGCATCCGCTGGCTTCTCATCGTATGAGGTCTCGCAATGTAATGCTTGACGAGATGAGTTGACTGGTATACTGATTTGGCTTGAGGCCATTCGCGGTAATCATCGTCATAAAAATGGTGTTCCGTGTTTTTGTCCGCTGACAAAAGACGCGAATTTTTCGTTCAAGTTCAGCCGCATAGGCTTTGGTGATGACGAACGGCTCTTCAGAAAACTTGATCTCGCAGAGATTCGTACAACGATCTGCACGATCGATAAGTAAGTCGATCTGAGCTCCTTCTTCGTCTTTTTTCGAGGCCACAAATCGCCAACTGCTAACCGTCGTTTCGACGGCCCCGATTTCGAGCGAGCGTTTTATGGCTTGAATATGCTTAAAGCAAAGTGACTCGAAGGCGTAGCCGCACCAAGTCTTGTATCGCGAGCTGGTCGCTTTCGACTGCCACGATTCTCCCTCGGCCGATCGTGCAATCCAATGCCAATAAAATAGGGAATACTCGTCCGAAAGGCGATAAATAGTATCCTTTGCCACTCGTCCACGTGATGCTATTGCAGTGATGAAGCCTGATTGCGAGAGCTCCTCGATTGCTTTCGTAATCCCACCTCCACTCTTTAGTTTCGCTTTTGCTAAGAGTTCGTCGCGAGCTAGCCCTTGCCAACTCGCCGCCAATGCTCTCACGATCGATTCATGGGTAGCGTACTCTTCGAACAAGGCCGCATAGAGTTGGCTATACTCGTCGCGAAGCATAGCCTCGCCGCGAAAAAAGAGCTGATCGATCGATTGAGCCGCTGATTTCCCCTTTTTGATCAAATTGAGATAATGCGGAATACCTCCAACCGACATGTAAATCTTTGAAAGTTGCATGTCGTCGAATCGTATTTGTCGATGTTCGAGAAAAGCACGTGCCTCGCTTAGATCAAATGGCAAAAGGCGGATGCGTCGAGTAACGCGATTGTGCAATCCTCCACGAGCCTGAATGATTTTTCGAATCATCCAAGCAGCTGCAGATCCACACAGGACAACAACAAGGTCGCGACGACGACTTGCGAAGCCGTTCCAAAACGATTCAAAAGCTGACAAGAATCCAGATTTACGAGTGGCCAACCAAGGAAACTCGTCAAAGAAAAGCACCCGTTTCTCAGATGTTCGCGGGCCTCGCTCGATTATGGTTTCAAGCATTCCAAATGCTTCCAGCCAAGAGCTGGGTGGCGTCACGATTGCTTTTGGAAACGAATTGCGTAGGGCAGTAAAGAAATGAGCCAGTTGCCGTACCGTTGACTCACCGTGCAGGCCAGCAATTTCAAAGGCAATCCGAGCTCCAAAATGTTCTCGCACGAGAAAAGTCTTGCCAACCCGTCGCCTACCATAGATAGCGAGCAGTTCGGCATCTGGAGAATCCATGGCATCATCAAGCGACCGCCGCTCTTCAATTCTGCCGACAATGCGAGTCTTTTCGCTTTGTGACTGTGATCGCGACATCAATACCTCGCCAAATATGACAAATAGTTCATGGATTTGGTGAAGTATAACATAAATACATCGCCAAAACTACTTTAAGAACAATAGATTTGGCGATGTATTTTTAGACCGATAGTTGGAGACTCTGTGTCTATTGGCTTGCAATCCCTTGGCTTCCTGCCAGTTAGCGTGCGTTAGCGAGGGATTGTTTGTCCCTCGCTAACGCTTCGGGTTGTGATGCTCGGCACGAGGCCGGTGGAGCCAGAAATTCCCTGAGTCCACGCTATTCCAGACAAGCTGGCAGGGAAGCAATTCGTTTAACCTTTAGCTTTCCACTTGGCTCAATTTGATTAGCGATACCAATTCGTCCGTGCTCATGCGGCCTGCTCGATCGGCTCCGTCTAACACGCCGCTGATCAGCTCACGTTTGTCAGCGTGCAAAGCAAGTATCTGTTGCTCGATCGTGTCTTTGGCGACGATGCGATATACTGTGACAGCTCGTTCCTGGCCAATGCGGTGGGCACGGTCGGTCGCTTGGTCTTCGACTGCGGGATTCCACCATGGGTCCATGTGGATCACATAGTCTGCCGCAGTCAAATTGAGTCCCGTTCCACCAGCTTTCAAGGAAATCAAAAACAACTCGCCTTCACCAGCTTGGAATCGGTCTACCGCTTCTTGCCGCTTTGCTGTTGGTGTCGAGCCGTCCAGGTACTGATATTTAATGCCGAGCTTGTCAAGCGCTCCACGTATTAACAAAAGATGCTGAACGAATTGGCTAAATACCAATGCTCGATGCTCCCCTTCTCGCAACTCTTCGACGATTTCCATGAACAGATCAAGCTTTGCCGAAGACTTGTCCCAGCGTTTGTCGACCAATCCTGGATGGCATGCCAACTGACGCAATCGAGTAAGCCACGCCAAAACGCGGATGCGCATTTGCGATTCGTGTTCGCCATCGCCTGGCTTGGTGATTTCAGCCAATGCTGCCATGCGGGCAGCATCGTACCTCTGGCGTTCTTCCTCCGACAACTCGGCCAGTCGAACCACTTCCGTACGATCCGGCAACTCGGATAACACTTCTTTTTTTGTTCGGCGCAAAATGAACGGCCTCACAACACGTCCCAAGGCCTTCAATCGATCCTTGTCCCCCTGCCGTTCGATGGGTTCCGCGAAGCTCTTTCGGAATCTGTCCCACGAACCAAGCAATCCGGGACTAACCGTACGCATCAAACTCCAAAGTTCACCCAAATGATTTTCGAGCGGTGTACCCGACAATGCAATTCGCCAATCCGCATCGAGTTGACGAACAGCTTGGGCGGTCTTTGTCTGAAAGTTCTTTATGAATTGGGCTTCGTCTAAGACCAGCGTATGCCACGATCTCGCCGTAAAGCGGTCGACATCGCGTTGGAGCAATTGATAGCTAGTAATAATCAGATCGCCAGGTCCCGCGGTATCCACAAGTGTCTGACGGTCGTGCTCGCGGTATAGTTTTGCTTTGAGCGATGGTGCAAACTTTTCCGTTTCTCGTTGCCAATTAACGCCAACGCTGGTAGGAGCAATGATCAGAGCTGCACCTTTGTTTGCACGGTCCAGCAAAACACCGAGAGCTTGAACGGTTTTGCCCAATCCCATGTCGTCTGCTAAACAACCGCCAATGCCCCAATGTGCTAACTTAGCCAGCCAAGCGTAACCGACTTTTTGATAGTCGCGGAGTTCGGCGTTTAAATTGGGCGGTATGACCGGCTTTAAAACTTTCGCACCGGCTAGCCGATCGAGTGCATCCCGCCAAGACATATCGGATTCATAACTGATGTCGCTTCCGAGCGCCTCTTCAACCACCGCCGTCGCTGCTCGTGAGACTCGAATCGCTCCGGAATCACTTTGCGAAACGTCTTGAATACTGTTGAGCCGCTGCCGCAATTGTTCCGAAATCATGGCGAATTGGCCATCCCCAAGCGGAACGAATCGTCGTCCCCCACGCAATGCGGTTAGCAGTTCAGCCAACGGAATCTCAAGACCTTCGAGTCGTGCAATCCCCTCTACGCCAAACCAATCGCGTTGGCTTGTCAAACGAACTTGCAATCTTTGCGGTGTGATCTCGCCGATGATTTTCATGGGTTGGCTCTTGGGCCAACATATAGTCGGAGCGTTTTCGCCTAACGATTGAATGCGTTGGAGCAAGTCGAGGGCTAAATCCGGATTCTCGGCAATCCAAGTGTAAGGGCTCTCGTAAAGCAGTTGCCCCAGTTCAAGCGCGCCGGCGATTTCGTCGGCCCGAATCGATTCCTCCTCCAGCGCACGCAGCAGTTGAAAACGTCCCGCTGGAGTTGCAACTCGCAACCGATCAGGCTCCATCCCGGGTACAGGTTGATCTGCAACGACATCGCATGCCACTCTCAATCCAACGAGCAAGCTTTCCTTGCCAAATGGAGACAAGTGGACTTCGATAATGGGTTCCAAAGGTTGTTCTGGGCCAGCAAGCCGTTCCGGTAGGTTGATCTGAATCCACTTAGGATCTGCAGCGGCGGCAACCAAGTCGGCAAACTGCTCAGCGGTCTCTTGGTCGAGTACTGCCTCGCGTCGTTCGGCGGCGTGTAAGTCTTCGATCAAGCGTTTCATCCGATTGTCGATGCTGCTGACCCAAATGCTGCGCTGTTCGCGATCCAATCGCAACATCATCGTTTCGTGGTTATTGATCGTTCCCATAAAGTAGTCGGGATTATCACGCAAGGAAACGATTTGTATTTCGCCCTGATAGATACTCGGTTTGTATATGTCTTCGTGTTCGTCGATTCGCACTTCGATCGGACACTCTTTAATTCGAATGGGAGTTTGAAGTTCGTCGTCCAAAGTCAAATGCGGATGGTCCTTAAGTAGCTTTAGGCATTCGCGAACGATGCGCGGTGTCTGGCCTCGATAGGATTCCTCAGCGGATTGCAGCAGCAAGATAAGCATACGGTCCGATGGATGAACCAATGCCGCTTCCTCGACCGTATCGAGTCCATCTTTCAAATGTCGGCCTTTGTTCCATCCACCTTTCTTTCGCATGGTTTGAAGGTAGGCGTTTACTTTGACGGTGCTGTTGGAAAACGACAACCGCCATTGGATCCGCATGAGACGGTCTCGTTCCATCTCGTCGGCGGGCGTGTCGACTGCAACAGGCGCATCCCTCAAATAGCCGAGTGACTCGACCAGTTTTCGTCCGGCATGACGACCATCGGTGACACAGCTTTGCATCCATTGAATTGCGTCTTCAGCGGATTTTCCGCTCAATTGCCGCCGAATGTAATGCAAGCAATGAATTTGGTGAACGCAAGGTTTTATTGTTTCGACGCAACTGCACTGTGCATTCAGTTGCCGAATAACTCTTCCCCCATTGGGGTCCATGAGATTTCCAAGTTGCTTGGTATCCAATTCAAAAAGAATGCTAGTATTGAATTGACCGCGGACGGGAGCGACACCCTGCAATTCGAAATCCCATTGCAGGCTGCTTTCGCCTTTCTTGAGTCGGGGCTGGTCCTGCGCCGTGTAGTAGCGAGCCATTAATAGCTGTTGAGGTCGTATTTTCTTTTCTAAAAGAGCAATTGCTTCGAGAATATGGACAATCAATCCGGTCGCCTTGGGAGGGTCCAGTTGTGCCAGGTTCGTCATGCCGTTTTGTTCCGTCCCGTGTTGTAGATCCGCAAAAGCCAAGTCCACTAGTGTCGTCGATCAAGCCGTTCTTTGGCAAGGCGAAATTACTGCTTATAACAATGAAATACTAATGCAAAACAAACGCACAATAACGACAATTGGCCTTAACATTTTCGTCAATCTCTGCTAAGAGTGCGGTTCTAAGCAGCCATGTACAAGTTTTCGTATACAACTTGTTTAACCGCGTGCCCATCGGGCCGCGTTTTCCTCGCGAAAGCGCAGGGCGATGCGGCGATGCCCACACGGTTAAACGAAGAAACTGATGAATGGGAGCTTACACTCAGCACTAATCCGATAGCTGTAAAAACAGCCAAGCTCGCGAGTGATTCCAGTAGCGAGACGCCGTCGCACGAGAGATCTTCAGAATTTCGCAGGACTGTTCTACAGTCAAGCCACCGAAAAACCGCAGTTCGATTAATTTGGCTTGAATTGGATTCTCCTCAGCCAATTTCTCAAGGGCTTCGTCGAGTCGAATGAGATGATCGTCATCAAAATCAAGTGGCATGTCGTCTATTTCCAGTTCAACCCGGACAAGATCTCCACCCCTTTTTTGGCTTCGTCTCTTTCTTGCGTTCTCGATCAAAATACGGCGCATTGCGTTTGCTGCGGCTGCGAAAAATTGTGAAGTGTTTTCCCAATCTTCTTGGTCGTTTTTTGAAATCAAACGCAGAAAGACTTCATGCACCAACGCGGTCGGCTGAAGCGTTTGGCCTGGACGCTCCCTCCGGAGTTTGGATTCCGCTAGTTTTCGAAGTTCAGCATAGACAAGCGGAAAGAGTTCGTTGGACGAGTTACGCTCGCCTCGCTGAACCGCCTTTAGAATGCGAGTGATCTCATTTTCATCAGACATTTCTCGGACCTCAAAGATGTATCCACAAGATTACTCGTCAATTTTTTTTTCGTTCCACACGTGTCGGAACCACATGGGTAATCGAAAAGTGTGCGGATTCGTGACCGGTCTCGCCACGATCACTGGCTGCTCACTCACCTCAAGGCGCAACTGACCATAACAGTGATTGAATTCCTTGATGAAGATTTCCGTGGCTTCAGGCATGCAAACGTTTCCAACTACTTTGTTCCCTTGACGCAAAAGCCCGCAAGGTCGATCTCGTTCGCTACCGGACGACATGGTGTTCAGCTTCCGTTGATGACCCAGCGGCAAATAGGGCAATTGCTCGCTGCAATCGAACTAAACATAGATTGCCAGTTCGCTCTGTATCATGACAAACTGCACCTCGAACTCCTAGCCAATCGGCACCTATGTTCGACAAGCTTGCTAGCTGTTCCAGTTTTAAAGAACCCGCAAGTGCGACTCCTAGACTAAGTTGTTTTGCCATGCCAACCATTTTTTCAAGTTGTGCAAGCGAGTAGTGATCCAATAAGCCACCCAAGGTTTTGTTATGCGTATCGATCAAGACAAACTGTCCACCGAGTGCCTTCGAGGTTTCGATTACTTCTTGCCAGTGAGGTGACCTAGAATCCGCCGTGTCGGCATAGTGTACCAGGATTAATTGCGAACGACGAACCAAAGCTAGCGAAATCTTTTCTGCGATCTTCTGCCATTCACTGCCTCTGCAATCCGCCAATGCTAATTTGAGATATGACCGAGCTGGCAACTTGGTTGCCAACATGTGATTTAAATCCTCTGTCCAACTTAGCAGCTCGCCGCCAGCCACACTAATCTGCACCGCTTTCGGTAAGTCCAAGGCAAAGATCGCAAATATTAGCTCGAGCGATGGTCGTCCCAGTGAACCCAACGTCGGCTCCTTTAGATCAAGCCAACGTGCCCCTGAATCAACAATTATTCTCGATTCGGCGATCGATCTGGCGCTGACTAATAATCCTGGTCTTGAATCCGCACAAATCTTGTTGTAGCTAAGCGCAGTCATCGCCTAACCGCCCGACCATTCTCGTAGGTCCGGCTTAGGATCGTTTGACCATTAAGTGTCCTGTTTTCGTAGCCGGAGTCGCAAGACTTCGAAGCAAACGCGGCAAATACTGAACTCTCGCGAGTCCAGCGACGACCATTGTTTCTCGAACGGTGGCAGCAACCCGTCGTTGTGGTGCGTTGCCTTTTCGGGTACAAATGGCGCTGGTTTGCTAGCATTTCACACGAGTTAACAAAGAGCCGCTTGTTGTTTTCACTGCGGCGTGGATAGGCAAATCCCACGAACCACAGCATCCGCAGGCAGCGATTGAACGCAAATTTCAATTATATCACAAACCCGGAATCACTCCATCAGCTCTGCGACAAGATAGCTGCCCAGAAGCTTGTCGCTTTTGATACCGAATTTGTGGCCGAGGATTCGTACCGCCCCGAACTTTGCCTTATTCAAGTAGCGATCGAAGATGAAATTGCCATTATCGACCCATATACCTGTCCGGAACTTGGACGATTCTGGGAATTGTTGATTGATCTAGAAACCACGGTCGTTGTTCATGCGGGCAGAGAAGAATCGCTCTTCTGCTACCGAGCGACCAAGAAACTAATTCCAAATCTCTTTGATATTCAAATTGCGGCGGCTTTTTTGGGCTTTGAATATCCGGCTTCGTATGGAAACCTCGTGAACCGATTTACGGGCAAGGTACTAGATAAGGAAGAGACAAGGTCCGATTGGCGAAATCGCCCATTGTCGAATCAACAGCTTCAGTATGCGGCACAGGACGTTCGCGATTTGCCTCGTCTTTTCAAAACACTTAGTCAGCAGTTGACGAAACTGGACCGGCTATCGTGGCTTGCCGAAGAAACAAAACGTCGGCAAGAAGAGCTTGCTGAATCCGAGTCAAACGAAAGCTGGTTTCGCATAAGTGGTATTCAATCGCTAACGGGAAACTCGCTCTCGATTGTGCGTGGTCTATGGAATTGGCGTGACTTAAAGGCCAAAGAGCGTGATATTCCTCCACGCAAAATTCTACGAGACGATTTGCTGATAGAACTTGCGAGGAGAGGTACATCGGACGTCCGACGAATGACTTCTTTGCGAGGCATGGAACATCGCCACACCAAACAGCACTTGCCAGAGCTTGCCAAAGCCATCGAAGATTCGCTATTGCAACCCGCCCCCACTTGGCCCAAGAAGCAACGGTACGGCAAAGGCCAACCGGCTGGCATGTTAACGCAGTTTTTATCTGCCGCGCTCGCATACATATGCCGTACCAAACGCATTGCGCCAGCAATCGTTGCAACGTCAGACGATTTACGCGATTTTGTGAAGTACCGATTGGACCCACAAAATGACGACGCTCCGCCCCCTTGTTTGACGCTCGGTTGGCGAGCTGAGATTATCGGCAAAGAGTTAGATGAGCTATTGGCTGGAAGATTGGGCATGGTCTTGGACAACCCTAACAGCGAAATGCCAATCAAATTCTGCCGACCAGAAGAACTGTAAGTAATAATTCGCGAAACAATGCGATAGCGTTTTGCACGTCGGAGTGAGGACCATAAAACCAAAAAAGTGCCCTGTCCTTTGATCGCAATAACCATTGGATGGTCGGTAATGGTTTCAGATAGTCGGGCTTAACCGGATGCTAGCGCGCCTGCGGCTAATTAGCCCTAGGGCGCTACTAACCCTCGGTTTGAGGCCCTGTTGTGATCGAAGCCCATTTTTCTGTTGCTCCATCTCGATGTCGACGTTCGAGATTCAAGAGAATGCTGTCCCTGCTTGACACATTTCTACGACGAATTCTAATCACTTTTTGCAATCAGGCCTGACTCACTCCTAGCAACGAGCCAGCGTCCGACCAATAAAAGATTCTAGCGACGTAACATCCTCAAAGGAATTGTTGAAAATGTTTCGATCTTTGCCTCTCTCTCTCTCTCTTGCGCAATTGTCTCTTCAAACTGCAGAAGGGTAGGCTGCGTTACGCTACCTCTAATGATGCCTCGCGATTAAGTTACTGGGTTGCTACGCTTCTTCGACTCTGCCGAGCTATTCGATAGCTCGCAAATAACTCAATAAGGCGTATTGCTCTCCGTACAGCAGTAACCGATCTCAGCACCGATTTCAACGTTTACCTGTCCATCTAAGGAGTTTCTAAAAACTAAATGTCCCGAAAAACGACAAAACCTACTTACCGTAGATTGAACGTCAGACACTCCATTCTTCGCTGGAACTTGTGGAATTGTGTTAGAGAAGTGATCTTGCAGCAAAACGCTAAGCTCTTTTCGCGTTTTTCGTTGGACTCAATCGTTAGCAAACAGAAACCCTTGAGGGGGCTGTTTTTCGAACCGTTGGAAGGTCGACGCATGTTTGCATTTACTTGCCCTGGTTTCGCAAGCCCCTTCCCGCAAACGCCCGACGATACACGATGCGAAGAAGGCAATGCGGGAAACATTGATCCGAACACCGATGCTTGGACCGACCTGCCTCCAGCAAGTTCCGCAAATCCCGTCAATTATTTTACCGGAATTCCAGATGTTGTTACGACCGATCTACGTTCCTTCGGATTTGGAGAAACGTTCGGTGTTACGCGAACTTGGACCGATGTAAATAACACGGGACAGTTCGGGAATGGTTGGGTTACAACTCAAAACCCTTATCTTTTTACCTACAGCGACTATTCCAGGCAGACAGATGCAACGATCGGTGTCGTCACGTCTGGTACTTCAATGACGCTGTTCGATGTTCCTTTCCTAAAGACCAACGGGACATGGAATGCCCGATCCTTTGGTGGACAAAAAATCACATTCAGTACAACCACGAATGAATGGACGTATTCCGATGCGACAGGAAACAAACTTGTTTTCAATGACTTGCCCCGTGGAACAACAGAGGGTGAACTCAACAACAACTACACGTTAGGTGTCGCAAATCAAGGCTTACCAGGCAAGCTAAAGCAACGGATCGACACCAATGGCTTCCTCACATCGTATTCCTATAATGCAAGTGGCAATGTCTCCTCAGTCGATCGGGTGGTCGGAGTCAACGGCGAAACAGACAGGCTCGCGTACACTTATTCTACGATCACAAATACGCTCGGTGGAAGTGTGCCCTCATTACGGGAGTGACGCTTTCTCAGAGCACGACGACGGTTGGGCCGTACAACCCTGTCAGGTCGGCCAATTACGAATATTACAATGGGGAAGGTGCCGATTCCATGCATGGTCGACTTGGGGATCTAAGGCTCGTCACGATTCGATCGGGTAGTCTAACCGGGGCGATTATCGATCAGAAATACTATCGATATTACAAACTTTGGGAGTATTCGGTCGCGGGCTCGGGTGGCCCGACAAACAACTCGGCGACAACAGGTGGAACGGACGCGACATTTACGCAACGTCCACTTCAAACCTCGATCAATACCGGCATCAAATCGATTGTCCAGGGGGAATCGTTCCAGCGATTGGTTTCGAGTAACCCATCCTACACAGCCGTATCAGACGCGGTCCTTAAGGGTTATGCAAACAAGTTCTATGAATACGAGTTCTGGGCTGACCAAGACTGGGGCTTTAATACGTATGGGACGAATGTTTTTTACAACAACTACCATTTCGGAACACGCTATCGTGTTTCGCGTGAAATCTCTCAGGACTCGGGATCATCTACCTTGAGTCAAGGCCAAGGAACGTATGAGTTCGACATACATGTAAGTCCCTTTGGTAACGGAACTGCAAACGCTGGTTACGACCCAAATGTATGGCGAATCCGAACTACTGAGTTTCTTTCGGATGAGACACCATCTCCCGGTGACAATGATCGTATCTACGTGTACATGAATGAACTAGGGCAGACGTTGCTTCGGAATACCGTGGACGTTAACGAAGATGCCCGTACCGTTTCGGCAATTTCCGCAACGATCAGTTTACTTCCTTATGCAGATGTCACCATCACCTCGACTGCCCACGGCTTGGTGACTGGCGACTTTATTGCTATGCGAGGAGCTACAGCCAGCGATGGCTTCCGTCGCCCTACCTTTGACGGTCTCTACAAAGTGGGCTAAGGTGCTAAATCAATCTACCGACTACTACCGCTACCGAGAACCATCGAGCGCATTTGAAGGAACGCCCGATACCGGCTACGGCCAGCTTGTGCTACATGCCTACCCGGCAGCCATTTCTGGCTACGACGAATCGTATTCGAACTTGGTTACAGACAACAATAATCGCGAAGCCATCAACAATCACCAGTATGTCAACGATTACGCGGGTCGCATCGACATCTTCACGTACTACGACACTACGACTGCGACAGCTACGACGCCGGGGAGCGTCGATAAGTATCGAGCGCAAACACGCATGAAACGGGGGGAACTTGACAATGGAACTCTGCTCGCTGGCGGTACGCTAATCGATAGCCGCGATTACTATACTCGAACCGTAGGCAGTGACACGATCTATCCGTTGGCATCCATGACCAACTACCGAAACTACGATGGAACGGGAGCAGAAACGACGACGTACACGTACGATTGGTTCACAAACACGACTCGGAAGAAGTCGTTGGCGATTTCATTGCCAATCGCAACCACCGCCCAAAATGGTTCGAATGCTGCCGCCATTACTACGATCGCTTACGACCTCTACGATCGACCTGTCTGGACTAAGGACGCCGATGGCTTCATTAACTACACAGAGTACGACATGAAGACAGGCTCGGTGACCAAAAATATCTCCGATGTCAACACAACGCTGACAACAACGTTTGTTGGCCTGCCTGCTGGCTGGACAACTCCCGTCGGTGCAGGACTACATCTGACGTCGAGCTACGTACTTGATACGTTAGGCCGCACGACTAAGGAGACAGATCCAAAAGGGAATCTAACTTACACAATCTACAATGATCCCAACTTCGAAACGCGAACCTACAGGGGGTGGAACCCGACCTCTGGCACAACTGCCACGCCCATCGAAGTCAACCGAGAATATCGGCCTATTTCCGGTGCGCCAGTCGGACAGCGCACTGCCTATACCGAATATTTGTCTACGACCGCCGTACCGACCACCACGGGAACTGCTGGTGCGTTAACACCTACCGGATCAGAGGTTATCACCGCTGCAAACATAACCTCACTAACCCGCGAAATCACCACCAACGGCGGCCAAGTGATTAGCACACTCGCCTATTTTTCGATGACAGGTGTCACGTACTCTACCGCGACGGCTGTTCTTGGCGTTGCCTCAAACGATAGCAATACTGGAAACTACCACGAACTGAAAACAGATTTTGACGGGCGAGGTCGACTGAATCGCATTCAAGACGCAACCGGTACAATCACGCGAACTATTTTTGACTTCCGAAACCTGACGCTCTCGAATTGGGTTGGAACGGACGACACGCCAACCACAGGTAATTGGTCTCCCTCGAACAATGTCGGGGCGAACATGGTTCTGATCAGCGAAAACCAATACGACTATGGACTGCAACGCGGCAACGGCAATTTGACTCAGTCCGTTGCCTATCCTGGTGGCTCTGATCCAACTCGCTTCAAGAAAGTGCTTTACGACTGGCGAGATCGACCCATCTTGGCGAAACTCGCGAACGAAGGGATCGAAACTACGACCAGCAATGCGCATCCAATCAGCTATAGTCAATATGATAATCTGGATCGAGTTATCTCAGAACTTTCCTTTGATGGCGACAACATCACTTCCTTTACGGACAATAACGGGGACGGTGTTCCAGACACGCCTGACGCTACGCTTTTGCGATCGCGTACCGACTTTTCGTATGACAATCAAGGCCGTGTTTTCAGAACAGCAACCTACTCTATCGATCAGGTGACCGGAGCTGTTTCCGCAAACAGCCTCAAGACGGACAAGTGGTTCAACCAACGCGGGCTCCCCTCGGCTGCCGACGATCAAACAATCCTTTGTACCTATAATGGAATCGGGCAAAAGTTAACTTATACGGCCAGCTTGCCAAGCAGCGCTGTGCAGACGACGGCCTATGTGTACGGAGCTTCTTTCGCCAGGGGTGATGCACGAAACGACAATCGTATCGCTGTAGCAACACGGTATCCTGACCCAACGACTGGCGCAGCCAGTGCCACTCAACAAGACTCAGCCACATTCAATGCCTTGGGTGAGGAATGGACCACCTTGGATCGCAATGGAAGCGTTCACGCATTCACACGCGATGCACTGGGACGACTGACGAGCGACACGGTAACGACTCTCGGGGCTGGCGTTTCAGCGGGTGTCCGCCGCGTCGGATTCACGTTCAATACGCAAGGACTTCCTGAAAAATTGTCTAGCTATTCCGACACGGCTGGAACCACGGTAGTCAACGAAGTGCTTCGTCAATACAATGGTCTGGGGCAACTGACGACGGAATTCCAAGCTTCTGCAGGGGCCGTCAATGTCCTAACGACTCCCAAGGTTCAATATGCGTACACAGAAATGGCCGGTGGTGCTAACCATAGCCGAATGATTTGAATGACTTACGCCAATGGTCGTGTGCTTACTTCGAACTACACAGCAGGGATCGATAACACCATCAGTCGGCTGAGTTCGCTTTCGGACTCGACCGGCACTTTGGAGAGTTATTCGTACCTAGGACTCGGCACGATTGTCAATCGATCGTTGACACTGGCTGGAGTCGATCAGACCAAGATCAAACTCACGGCAGAAGCGGTCAGCGATAGTCAAGACGCTTACACGGGTCTGGACCGTTTTGGCCGTGTGATCAACCAGCGTTGGCTAAAGACCTCCAATTCGACGAATGTCGATCGATTCGCGTACGGCTACGATCGCAATAGCAACCGCACCTATCGTGAGAATCTATTGAGCAGCACCAATAGCGAACTCTACGCTTACGATAATCTCGATCGGATCACCAGTTTCCAACGCGGCACGCTTAATGCTGCCAAGACGGGACTTACGGGTTCCGCGACCCGTTCGCAGTCGTGGGTTCTGGATGCGCTAGGCAATAGCACTTCGGTAACAACCAACGGCGTGGTGCAGAATCGAACGCACAATAGGCAGAACGAACTGACGCAGGTCGGAGCAATCAATCTAGCGTTCGACAACAACGGCGATTTGACCACCGATCAAAATGGCAAGACGCTCATTTACGACGCATGGAATCGGGTCGTCGAGCAAAAGACAGGTGCGGTGTCGAATATTACATTCGCTTACGACGCGATGAATCGGCGGATCAAGGAGGGGTCCATGGTC
The DNA here is from genome assembly GCA_043744075.1 of Pirellula sp. Taxonomy (GTDB): domain Bacteria; phylum Planctomycetota; class Planctomycetia; order Pirellulales; family Pirellulaceae; genus JBKCUI01. The sequence continues at coordinate 53,314 of JAYTVL010000362.1, forward strand.
GTGTACTTTAGCAGTGCTTGGCAAGCGATCGAGGAGCGCAATAGCAGCAACGTCGCGCAAGTGCAGTACACATGGTCGGCGGCTTACATTGATGCGATGGTGGCCCGCGATCGGGACACGGACAACAACGGCACGCTCGATCAACGCATCTACGTGATGCAGGATGCAAACTGGAACATCACGGCGATAGCGAATTCGATCGGCGCGGTGGTGGAACGATTCCAATACGATGCGTATGGCAAGCGAACCGTCCTATCGCCAACGTTTGTGGCCGCGTCGGATACCTTTGTATTCAATCACGGCTTTGCGGGCGGCAAAGCGGACACGGTAACGGGCCGTGTGAATTTCAGGAATCGGGAGTACGACGTCGACTTGATGCGTTGGTCAACGATGGACCCCATCGGCTTCGCTGCCGGTGACATGAATTGGTATCAGTATGTAGGTGCAGGTCCGACGAATAAGCTTGATCCGAGCGGATTACAAGAGAAAGCTTTATCCACCAACACGAAATCGGCGAAAGCCGTCGAGTTAGAAGCGTTTCTGCCATCAATCATTGACCAACTAAAACAGGCCGCGAAAGAAACTAGAAACCTCGAGCGGTTTGGAGTGATTACGAAAGCAGCTAGTGCAGACGCAGAACCTAAATACAAATTTGTTGAAACCATTTCTGCTGAAACTACGCAAAAGACTTCTCCCGGAAAATGGTGGGGTAAGAAAAAGCAGTTTGGTTCATTTTTACCAAAACACAACGACGGCGAACCCGTAGATCTCGACGCTACTCCGAGTGCAGCCAAATACTCGGATCTAGACACAAATTATCCTATCGCGTTCAACTGGCATACACACCCACCAGTCGGGGATCCGTGGCCATCGAAAAAGGACAAAGAATTATGCAAGGAAAATGATATTGTTGGCGTAGTTATTTCTTATCTTGGTCGATCCCGACAGGGCAAAGTGATAGATGCTTGGTCCATTTGGATCACCGATTTGGATGGTAGTACCTATGAGTACTTGAGCCCTTGACGATCCCATGTCTCCTGAATTAGTGAAACTGAACGGATAGAGTGCGACCAACTTGCCACGATTCTTTTAGAATTCGCGAGCATTGCCAGCATCAAAAGCAGATTTGACCAACAAACCATTTGGAAAGGCGATCAAGAGATCGAAGACATTGGCAGAATCGTGCGAAATGACTACAGAACGTTTCCGCAATCGTGTTCCTGCTCCCGAAATAGCAGGTCATACCCGCACGCAAATACATTTGCTGGAGACTTGAATGGCCAATAATTACAAGCAGTCGACAGCTGTATGTGTGGTCCTCTTTTCGTTTCTAGCCGCAACGGTAATTCTTTTGTGTACTTGGAAGGTATCAACAGTGAATTCAATTCGGGCTCCTGATACGTTAGCTGCGTTCCCGAACGAAGATTTCGAACCATCGATTTTCCAAGTGCTTGTCAATAAACATAAATTTCATGGAAATCAGATTCGAATAGAAGGATACTTGCATCTAAAATTCGAGGATTGCGCGATCTATGTTTCGAAAGACGATGCAGAATATGGCCTCTCATCCAACGGTATTTGGGTCAGTTTCGGAGAGGAGCTGGAATCGAAGGAAACAGAGGTTTCGCGTCAGTTTGATGGGAGATTTGTGGCAATCGAAGGTGTCTTTAATCGAAACAAGCGAGGTCACGGCAGTGCCTGGCAAGGGACCCTGGAACAAGTATCAAGGATTATAGAACATACTAAAGAACCGTAGCTGTTACGGGCCGAATTGTGTTCTGGAGAAAGAAAGGATGGTGAACAAAGGATGACAACAAAGAAGATGACAACAAAGGACAGGCACAGCGATTGACAGGTATTGTTGATTTGGTAAACTTTGGCGGTTGTTACTCTTTTACCTGTGCTGGTTTTTGGAGAATAGAAGATGACTATTTCGCGTTCTCGGCTTGTGGATACCGACGTAACTCGTTGGTACCACTGTATTTCTCGTTGCGTTCGTCGTGCCATGCTTTTATCCGAGGATGATTCGCCTGGCCGAAAGGACTGGATCGGTCGGCGATTGAAAGAACTTGATCAAGTCTTTGCCATCTCCGTCGGCGGGTTCAGTTTTATGGACAACCATTTGCACTTCTTGCTCAGGATCGATGTCGATCAAGCAGCCCAATGGTCGCCATTGGAAGTCGCGCGACGCTGGATGACTCTGTACCCGCCTCGCAGTGCAGATCGCAAGCCTGCCAAGGTGACGGACGAGTTCTTGAAACTCAAAGCGGAGAATCCAGTCTGGGTTGAGGAGACTCGCAAGCGACTCTCATCGCTTGGCTGGTTCATGAAGTGCCTCAAGGAACCGCTGGCTCGTATGGCCAATAAGCAAGATGGATGCACCGGAGCTTTTTTCGAGGGAAGATACAAATCGATTGCGATTCTCGATGAGGAATCTTTGCTTTCGGTGTGCGCTTACATCGATTTGAATCCGATGGCGGCAGGGATTGTGTCGTTGCCTGAGGAGAGTCCGCATACCTCCATCAAGGAGCGGGTTGAGCACCTCAAGGCCGGAGGGCGGATTACTGACGTATCCGAGATTCGCAGTGGCAGTGTGGCGGCGGCGGCGGTTTCCGATGGAGTGGAATTAGATTTGTGGTTGGTTCCGATCGAAGATCGACGCAGTAAGGGTGAGTTGCGAGAGGGGATGCGCGAGGGATTTACGCTTGGCCAATATTTACTGTTGGTGGATTACACAAGCCGATTGGTTCGGGATGGCAAGGCATCGGTGACGTCGGATGTGGAAAGTATCTTTGCGAGGCTTGGTAGTAGCGCAGAAGGATGGACGTCGAGGTTACTCAAGCTCAGTGGAGCGAAGTTGGTAGGCCGGTTCTTGGCAGCCAGCCGAGACCGGCTGAGGGAAATAGCGCAGCGGATCGGAGTTCGGCATCTAGCAAACGTTGGCTAGGAAACGGCACACCGAATTGCGAAACGATGGTGGGGGTTGTCTGTGTTGGGTGCTGCGCGACGGCTGGTTTTTCGAGGGTCAGCTTGGTAGATCGGAGCGAAAAGCACTCTAGATTCGACGCCCATCGAGCCGAAGTTCTAAAGCGGCCTGCCGGCTGGCATGTTAACTCGGTTTTTGTCTGCCGCACTGGCGTACATTTGTCGTACTAAACCCATTGCGCCAGCTATTGTTGCAACGTCAGACGATTTACGCGATTTTGTGAAGTACCGATTGGACCCACAAAGCGACGACGCTCCGCCCCCTTGTTTGCCGCTCGGTTGGCGAGCTGAGATTATCGGCGAAGAGTTAGATGAGCTATTGGCTGGCAGATTGGGCATGGTCTTGGACAACCCTACCAGCGAAATGCCAATCAAATTCTGCCGACCAGAAGAACTTTAGACAAATCACCAAGGCACTACGACTCGAAAATAATACTCGTAAGCACCTATGCACAAATAGGGGGGCATAACCTCATGTAGGCGAGCCTCTCCGAGGCTCGCAATTATCAGCGTCTGCGGAGAGACGCTGCTACGTGGTTGTGCCATGACCATTTTTAGCAATTCGAGGAAGTTCGCGGTTGGAAGCGTTGCATTGGTTGCTATCGACCGTAAGATAATGTGGGAGATTTTTTCAAATGGGCAACTCAACTAATGACGAAAATTTAGTCGCGGACGACCGGTGGGGCATGCCGTTGATCGGGATCCGGTTGTCAGAATCCTTCGACGAAATTGTGGCGAAGAATCCTGATTTGAGGATCGAGCAAAACACCAATGGGGAAATCGTGTGTATGCCACCAACCGGCGGAGAAAGCGGCTATAGAAATTCCGAGATTACATCGGAGCTTTTTCAATGGGCGAAGCGATATGGTGGCCGCACATTTGATTCGTCGACTCTGTTTCGATTACCCAATGGAGCTAAGCGATCTCCTGATGCATCTTGGATATCGATGGAACGTTGGAATGCTCTATCGAGTGGAGATCGAAGGAGATTTCCACCGCTCTGTCCAGACTTCCTAATTGAGCTTCGATCCGAAACCGATCGGCTGGAGGAACTTCAAGCGAAGATGAACGAGTACCTCAGTGTAGGTTTGCGCCTAGGATGGTTAATCGACCCATTGCAAAAACGAGTTCACATCTATCGCCCAGATAGGCAGTTAGAAGTGCTCGTCTCACCCGATTCAGTTTCTTCCGAAGACATCTTGCCTGGCTTCGTACTTGATTTGAAGGGGATTTGGGTCGATGCCTGATTATCTTGCGACTCTGCTTCTGGAGGTCCGCGATCTACGCTAATCGCTCCGATCGGTTAAACGAGCTTCAAGCCTTCTGACTCGCTTAACCCGCGTAGCGGCTGGCGTGCCGAAGAAAGTGACGGAAACGACTCGATGGCTCTCGCAATATCAACGATGGCGGGACTCGATTCTCCGCTTGGAGCGAACGATGTGCAGGCTGGGCAACCGCAACGTTCAGGACCAGTCAAATCGCGCCGGCCAACCGTAGTTGAAGTGGTAGATATCCAAGTCGTTGGTTGATTAGCTTGAGCATCCAGAACAAAGGACGAAAACTGAGATTTCGATTCCGCAGTCGGCATCTTGACGAAAGAATCAGTTTCTCCCTCTCCACTGCCACCTGATGATGCACGATTGATGTAGTTAATTACAAGCAGGACATCGAGTGGACCAAGACTGCGATCACCGTTGACATCCAAATAGGGTGGTGATGACAAACCCGACCCGTCAAGAGCTCGAGAGCCAGCTCGATTGATTTCGTTGATCAAAACCAATACATCGAGTGGGTCGACCGTTCCTAGGTTGTCAACGTCTTCGTTCAAGCGTTGGTTTTGCCATGGGCTTGGCTCTCGCTTTAGCCCAAAATCGATATGGGACTGTATTCCGTTGTTGGGTAGGACAACAGTCTGAAGGCCAGTTGAAGGACTCGTGAACACGTAGCTCAGGTCGCTGGGTTGAACAAGTAACTTGTATGTGCCTGCTGGAAGATTGGGCAGCAAATAGCTACCATCACTTGCGGTCTTGGTTGCGCTCTTTGGACCAAAACGCAAGTTATCCAGTTTGATATACGAGTTGTCAAAACCACGAGCGATCACCGATGCGATTTGGGCCGTATCGGTACCAACTTCCATCGTTATTTTTTGGCCGTTTAGAAGCCCTTTTCTCTCAAATCGCTTTATTAGCGTGCCGTCCACAGCCATCGCGTCAAGCCGTATATCAGTATTGTCACCAACTGCGATCGCATCGATTGAAACGTATGTTGTTAGGTTGTCGAATTGTACCTGCAACTGCTGACTATTTCCTCGAAAGGCGTCGACGTATCTGCCAGCTGAAAGCGAGTAGGGCTTGAAGATCTTTATACCCGTAGAAGCATTTGGGTCCTCAAACACACCAACGTTGCCCGTCGTATCTTCTCCGATAGCGTCGAGCCGAACACCGCTGACGTTATTACTAAAGAGTCCTGTTTGGAAACTATCGGGCTCGACAATCGTTTGAAACGAGATTGGTTGGTTGTTGGAGTTGACAATGGTGACGGACATACCAGCCAAACCATTTTCGTTGGCCCCCCAAGCGTTGTCACGATTGGAATCGTTCCAAACAAATCCTTGAATGCCCGGTTTCGTAGTCGTGTCCGGAATCGCGCCAATTTCACCTGAAAAGACGTTGCTAGTAATTCCGATTCGCGGATCAATTGCACGGATTTCAATTTGACCGGTTGTGGTATTTCCCAGCGGAATGTTGACGTCGAGGTTGACTGAATACTGGTTCGGTGTTGTTAAAGTAGTCCAAGCACCACCGTTAATGCGATACTCAATCTTGCCTACCTTGTTCAGCGTTATATTGTTTTGAGTACCTGAACTATTACGGTTAGGCAATGTTTGAACTGCGGACCGGCCAACAAATTGATAGGAATTTGTGGTCGAATTCCATCGACCCGTTCCCTCAAGCAGAAGCGGAACGTCCAGTACATCAAAGATTCCATCTTGATCGCTATCTTTCCAACCAAGCTGTTCTAGCGTTGCGTCTGCCGTCACTAGATTGTCATATGCCGCCTGGAGAGTAGATCCAGCCGACATGATGCTTGGTTCCTGTTGGAAGTTGCTGTCTGGATTGAGGTCGATGGCATTCGTGTTTTGCGAGTTGTAGTAACCACGTTTTTGGTAATAGTTCCCACCGCCCGCGTATTCGTCTCTTGCCCAAAACATGTGCCCTGCCTCGTGGGTAAACGTCGAAGCTGGTCGGGTAGACGGAACCACTTCAAACAGTCCTCCCGCGAACGCAAAGGCGCGAGAAAACGACCCGCCAGGTGCGAAACTGCCGTCGCCATCGCTTTGAGAGTTCACGACAAAAATGGTAAACGACCAGTCCGTATCCAGTTTTGCCCGCTGTGAATTATTAAAAGATCGAACGTTATCTTCGAGATTGGAACTACTCGCAAATCCAACGTCGCTCAGGAATTTTGAGACCCAAAGTGTGTAAGAGTTCGAAGTCCTGGAAATGGGCTCGTAGGGAGTTGGAGTCATATTCGAGGTGTACGTTGTATCGATCACCCAATCGAGCGTATGCACCGAGCTCTTCGTGGCTAAAAGCTGCGACCACCAATTCAATCCGGTTTGGATATTGCTCAGAACTTGGTTAATGTGCCCTGGAGTCCAGTTTTCAGTGTTGGCGTCGATGGTGCCGTCACTTTCAAGGAAAACTGGGGTGACAGCGACTCTGCCAAGCATAAACTCCGCCGTATCATCCGGTTCGGCTCCGAACGGAAGAGGCGCCATGACACGACGGGACTCGAGCGACTCGAGCGCGAGCTTTCGTATCTTCTTATTCCTTTTGCCACCAAACATCAGTTGTCCCACAAGGAAGTCGCAAAACACCGTCTAATTGGATGATACTTTGCAGAAAAGATTCCCCTACTTCTCCCAGCGATTTTTGACTTTTCTTAGGACGTAAGCCACTCCGGGAGATCGAACTCTATCGATTATTAGGTTTTTGCCGTTTGAATTGCAAATACGGCGAGCTTAATTAATTGGGTTGAATCAGTGCTATTCCGATCAAATTGATCTTTCACTACAGAGCACGCCTTTCTAGCCTCCAGCTGTTGACGACGAAGGTCCGTTTGTCCTTTGCGGCAGGAACGTTTGTCGCATTTTACCGAAACTGTCTGACCGTCAAAAACTCAAGAATCGAAACAATCCGTCCGATAACCGATATAAGGTCTCTATTGTTTTTCCGAACTTGAGAAGCAATTGGCACTAAATAAACTTACTAAACGAGCCCAAATTGGGCTGATTGGTTCGAAAGGAATCGTACCAGTGTCCAACTCATATATGCAGCAAAACAGTCCAACTCCGCGAGGACAAGGGATTGGATCAGTGCCGGTTCTGTTCTCGTTAAGAAACGTTCAACCGAACATCGTAAGCGGCATCGCCAACAAAACAACAAATATCTCAAAACCACCCGACCCCGCGTCTGCGTTGGTTTCAGCTGATCCCGCAACTGGAATACCGGCTGCGATGCTAAAGCCCGTTCACTCGACTAGCAAGAACAATCGCCCATTCAATGTCGTGGTTGCATTGTTGATTCTTGCCCTATGTCTTTTGGTTATTCGGAACTCCCAAGGGACGAAGCCGAGCTCGAAAGGCGAAGTTGCTTCAAGCGGTTTGCCAATAAATCCAATTCCATCCAAGGAGGCGGCCAATCCGAAACTTGTTTCCGCATCACCGTCGATAGCCAAAGCGAATGAGCACAAGCCGCTAGAACTCGGATCACCGACTGTTAGCGCCCCAGTTTTTGCAACCTCACACAACACAACCTCACACAACACAACCTCACACAGCACAACTGCGCAGTCCAACTCATCCGTATTGCCTACCCGGTCCGAGCCAATTCCAGGAACATCATCCGTAGACGAATCGAACATTGTTAAAAAATCTAAAGACAACGAGCCATTGCTCGTCCAGGCACAGCCCTCCATACCGTCTCTATTGCCGAATTCGAAGCAAGAGTCGCTGGACGAAATCTATCCAACGTCCGGCAACTCAGCGTCCAGCAATTTGGAAATTGCGAAAACGCAGTCGCAATCCGGGACCAGCTACCCGGATCCTCGAAGGGCAATGAAACAAGAGTCACCTGACATGAAGGCTGACACTAGTTTCCAGACGCAGCCCACCATCGATGCTTCTGCCCAAGCAATAGCTGATACTCACGCGCCTTTGATGACTACAAAGGAAATGATGAGCATTTATCAGCGTGGCAATCAAACCAGCCCATCATCCAGTGCACTAAACGGACCGGCTCCAAGCGACAATCCAGCTCGAAGTGTTCCGACGACCAACATTTCTCATGTATACCCAGCCGTTGGTAACTCGTCTAATGTCATGACAGGTCAACCGTACCCTGCTCTGTCAAAAGATTATGTTCCTTCGCCGATTTCAACTAATGAACAGACCCAAATCGACAGTCAACAAGGCTTTGCAGGACCAACGCAAGCCTCCGCAGTAAACAATGGGAACAGGTACCAGTACATCTCGCAGCCAAGGCAAATTCCTTACACACCGATTGCAACTCCACAAATCGGAAATTCCGTTGGATATCCTCCTGGAAACTAAGAAGTACCCAACACGTTTGATTGAATGGAAATAATTGATCATGAGCGACGTAAATCAGGCATATTTGAGAGCGTATCTAAAGAATCGTGCATCACAAAGTGTACCCGCGCCTTCAGCTCCTGGGGCTGCTCCTTCCGCTCAAGCGTCCACGGATACTCGGCCAACGAAGAACCTAAACACAGCAAGACCAACTGCAACAGCTCCCCGTCTGCCATCGGTTCCCCCGATGCAGCCCCCGCAAAACTTGCCCTCTGGAACCAACTTACGATTCGATCCCTCGCATGCAGCTCGCAAAGCCGATGAGCTGCCTCAACCGCAGCCGGCTCGCGTTAGCCCACGGCAGGGGATCTGGTCGCCGCTTGGTGCAGAGCGTGGAATGAAAGCGACGGAATCGACTTCTGTCCCGGCAGTTATTCGCAACGGAGTCACCGCGGTTACAAGCGAAGCGGCCCAATATCGCCGTCCAACTACGGACACGATTCCACCAAAAATAGTCGCCCCCTCACATGAGAAGGTCTCGCAGGTGAAGGCCCCTCAGGCGGCCATTGGAAGCGCGACGTCGGCAAGAGCGACTTACGACCAGGTTGTCTACGTTGACGGATTAGTTGGTCACGAACAGTCCCGACACGCATCCAGCGTGCGTCAGTCCGGACGTACGCTCGCCGAAATCGCTGAGCCAATCGCGTTTGGTGCAGGTACACCCGCACCTTTACCGCTTGCCAACCGAACTCAACCAACTAAACCTACTAGCAACGAAAATCCACAGGTGGAAACGGCTGTTCCACCAACTTCGTCTTTCGCTGCGGCACGCGCTGCTAGTCCTATCGCAGGCAAAGTCGCTGGGCCAATTCCTACGCCCAATGAAGTGCAACCAGCCTCCGTTCCTGTTCAATCAAATCCCAGTCGAGAAGCGTCGACAACAAAAAACGAAGCGGGAATCGCGCGTCGATTTGACTCCTCTCACGGAAAAAAGAGTGCAGAGGTGTCGGGTCTTCCGTTACCTGTCGCGTTCAATCCGAGTTGGGAA
>JAYTVL010000363.1:0-17284 GCA_043744075.1 Pirellula sp.
GCAGTTCAAAAACCTTTGGTTTCATAGGCAACATCACGCGGAGCGTGATGGGTACTTTCTTCAGATTCGAAAAAATCACAGCCTCAGAGCGTGCCACCCATTTACAGTTAAATTTCAAATAGCTCCTCGCCTAATCACCTGCAAATCCGGCCCCTCGCATGGACTAAATGAACCCTATACTGCATCGAACTTCGATCGTGCATTCGGACGGTCCACGGAAGCTGGTCCTGCTCGCTAACCAGTTGCAGAAATGGTTCGCGATCGGCCCCATGCCCATCCCCATCCCCATCCAGCTTTGTCATAAGCTGCCGGAGCAAGGGCACACATTCGCCAGAATGAAGACCGCGCTGCGAGTGCCCTCCAATCCAAGCCTCGACGGGTGTGACTGTCGCGGTCCAGTCGTAAGGGCACGCCAGAATCGCGCTTCCATTGGGTGCTAAGACGCGCGCAATGGAACTGAGCAGTGAGTGCGGGGAGGAAACGGAATCCAGTACATTCATCCCTGTCACCCGACCAAACAAACCATCGGAAAACGGAAGAGCGAGCGCATCGCAGGCCCAAAAGTCGACCCTTTCCAAATTCGCGAATTGCACGTCAAACGCTCGCCGATCGTAGACTAGACCGACCCGACGACGCGGGTAGGAAACATGCCCAGAACGAAGCAGGTTGGAGGCCAGCCGCAACAGCGAGAAATTGAGATCGATGCCAACGGTCAACTGATCCGCTTGTTCCGCTACGGCGATGGTTGTACGACCTGGGCCGCACCCGATATCGAGGCTGGGTCCGGTAATGACAGTGGTATCTGCGTTGCAAGCGGACTCCAGTTCAAGGCCTTGTTCGAGGATACGAACTACCGAACCCGTCCGAAGCGCATCCCGCGGTTCCTCTGGATCGCGATCTGCATAATGCCCCCAAACGTAACAGCTCAAATGCTGCCTCATCGAATCGAGAACCGATCCTTGAGAACAGCAATCACCCAAGATACTGTCTGTTATGTTTGACAGATCATTTCGAGCGTAAATGTGGAAGATGTTTTCGGCAACGTAGGCGCGCAGACGTGGCAAAATGATTGGAACGCCGTCTATGATTGGAAATTCGCTTAGGCAGTTTGGGTTGGTGCATTGCAGCACGCCCTCCACAATCTGATCCGCCGTCTCATGCGAAACCGAAGCGATTTGTAACGGGAACTCGCGCTTTTGGTCTCGATCCCTACAGACGGGACAGATGGGGCACAGCGTTTCGAAGTGTTTTGTTCGCAAGGGGTAATCAGCCCCCGATCATGACGGTTGGACAACCCGGACCAATGACGCGTCCAGTGGGGCTTGGAATCGGGCCGACGCAGGCAGGGTGGCTCGTGAGGTCGTTCAAACGCGCAGCCGGCAGCCCGCCGATCATCACGGTAGCTGATCCTTTGGAAATCATTCCAGGCCCACCCGGCACACAACTGGGCAACATGCACGGCCGCGTCATGTCCGTGACTCTCGCGGCAGGCGATCCTCCGATAAGAACGTTCGGCTGGCCCTTGATGATGGACAAAGGCAACGGTGGATGAGGCACGGGGGTTGGGATCGGAGCTGGAGGATGAATGGGGGCATGACAATGGGGCCCGTTTTGCAAAACATTGTCCCCTATGCGTGCCGCTGGCATTCCCATTTTAGTCACATTCCCATTGTGCTTAGTTTCAATCGTTGATCAGTATACATAGAGTCGACCCCATCGCGATACATCGGTACCCGAAATATACATCGGTACCCGAAACATACATCGGTACCCGAAATACAGTAGCTGAAATCGAGAGAATTCAGTGCGCGATGAGCTCTTTCGAATTTAACGACAATTACAACTCCGGCTACTGCTCTGTCCAGCCTAAGAGTTGGGGTTCTTGCGTAGCGGAAGCCGCGTAGGCTTTCGGCGACTTCAAGAGGTAAATTCCATTGAATCCGTCCTAACCATCGAAACTCTTGGCGAGTTTCGCTACCCGCAAAATTAGCGTGGAGGAAGCACAACGCATTGCATTGGGCTGTATTCACAATAGTAGTATTCATTATGCCTTTTGGAGTGTAAGCTGGTTTCCGTAAGGGTAGAGAGTAGCAACAGATTTTCTAGCGAAAGGTAGTTCGGCTGCGATGAGTTGCATGTGTGTTAATCAGTTATCAACCATCGCATCCAGTCTGCGAAAGCTTCCGATGGCTATGCTTACGTCGCTTATCAACGACCAGCTTGGCCCGCTCAACGCTGTTGCGACTCTCGCGCCACAATTGTGTGCGTCGCTGAACGCGATGGCGACGGCCAACGCAAGTGCGACGGCTGCGGTTTCGGCGAGCGCCAGTGCAGCCATCTCGGCCAATGCCGTTGCACGTCTCGAAGCCCTCGCGTCGGTCAATCAAAGTCTTGGAATGGGCGCGATGACCCCTTCGGCCGTAGCGCGGATGAATGTCATGATTTCCTCGGCCAACCAGCAGTTGCCGGATGTGCTCGGTGCGTTGAACGAATTCTTAGAGCCAATTTCAGCAGCCCTTGATAAACTGCAGGCTGCCATGGCTTCGCTACAAGGCATCCAGGCTCTGACGGGGCTCAATCTTGCGATGCCAGGTGTTGCCTTCCGAATGCCCAGCGCCATAGCGAGTGCAAACGCGATGGCGTCTGCAACTGTCAGCGCTTCTGCAAGTGCGAGCGCCAAAGCTAGCGCAAGTGTTACGGCATCGACGAATGCGATGTTGGCCATGCGTCTCAATGCGGTTGCGATTGGTTTGGGCTTTCCGCTTCCGGCTAAAATTGCGGCTTTGAATGCGGCGATTCAATTGACTGCGGGACTCCCACCACTCAATATTCCCGCCAGTTTGTTGAGTTCCATCAGTGCTAAGCTAAGCGCACTGGCGGCCACCACCAGTGCGACCGGCATCAACTTGGTCAGTCCCAACGCAGGCATGCTTCTGAAATCAGCGCTCGCGAGCGCTCAGGCCAACCTAACGGCAACAGCATCGGGGACAGCCACGGCGACAGCTTCCGTAAAAGCCTCCGCGGCAGCGACGGCAGCAGCTAGTGCCGCGGCCAGCCTAAATGCAAACGCGATACTTTCGGCAGCCGCCAACCTCAACGTGTCGGCGATACCAAATTTGCAACCGCTGGCTTTGACATTGGCCATGTCAGCGAATCTGAAAGGATTAACAGGTACGTCGATGTTTGCATCCTCTCCCTGCGCATCGTGCGTACGAAAGTTTTAGGCAAACGGGCCGTTCAGGCAAAAATTTCGTTCAACGGTTAGCCGTAGGCGTACGTTAGTGGTACCGAGTACGCCGATGCAGGAACGTAGGCCGGTACGCTCCGCGACCGGCGGTCAGTGTAGTTGGAATAGCACATGCCAAATCCATTCAAGGAACATCGAACCAGTGGTTTGCTGCCATGGTTTTGGCGGTAATCCATTTCACAACATTATACCAGTGTACTTAGCCAATTAAAGCATCACACTTAATAGCAAGCAAGCCAAGGTTAGGTGGGAACTTTTGCAATTTGCGAGATATAGCGATGATTGGCCCAGAACGCCCTTGGAAAGAATTGGCGTTCGTGTGCCCACGACGAGGCCAAGCAATTCCTGCAAAGAAAGAGCAGCCATAATTCATAAGAGTCCTATTGTTGGTTGCGTTTTTCCACTTGCTTGTCTAAGCTGGCGTTAGCTGCTCAAGGTTTCAAAGTTCAGCGATTTTCGTTTGTACGCGTGCAGCACGTGCCCCTTAGGATGGTCGCAATTGAAAAACCTGTCCAAAATAATGATTGCGTCGGCCTTTTTTCTGTTTTCTGTTTGCGTCATCCGTGCGCAGGACGATGAAAATCGTCTTGCGAGGCCAGAGTGGCAATTGCGTGCCGATCTTGAGTTCCAGCTTGCCTGCCAAAAAGCCAAGGACGAGTTATGCCGGGAGATCATCCGATCCATCGATACAGAGGCTGAACCGGGAAGCCAGCCGTTGCGGCTAAAGGAAATTGCAGCACTTCTTGAGTTATCAAGCGACCAAGTTCCTTCGTCATTACCGCTTCACAATGCCAGTTTGGCCTACATCGAGAATCGCAAAGCAGCCGTAATCGCTTGGCTCAAGACGTATAAGGCTAAGGGGCGGGAACTCTCGAAACTGGCCTTGGATCGCGAACGGGCATTTGCGGCCGAACAATCAGAGCGATTGAAAGAAATGGCCGAGAAAACGGTTGAGGAGCCAGATGAGTCTACTTCAGCTTCGGTTGTCGAAAATTCGAAGGCCGCGTCGGAACCAACTTCCGAACCGAAAGTCGATACGAAGTTCCGCGAGGTTACATGCAAGAGCATTCAATTCTTGATTGAGGAACGTGAGAGCTATTATTCAATTGAAATCAAGGGCGACACTACGGCAGCCAAACAACTAGCTGTAGCAGCCCGTGAAAAAGCGATGCATGCGGCGATCGATAAACAACCAAGTTGGTTTTTGACGTTTCCAATTCAAGACATCCAGCTTGTCGGGGAAGGCTTAGCGCTGACACTCGATGAACCGCTTGAGTTGGCAGTCGTGCGTGAAAAAACGGAAAATCGTTTTATCATTGTGCACGAATTCTGGCGGACCTACACCAAATCCCCGACGATTATTCGAAGATGGAAATCGATTAAACGCGGAGATCTACTGCGAGTGAAGCTGGATGTTCAAGTGCAATCTCAGTCGCGCGAAAGTAACCGACGCGAATACGCAGGTGAGGCTGATCGAAACGATTCTTTGTTCTCCTTGTACAAGCTTCGTAGCCCTGGCGAATCAGGCCTCTCTCCATTTGCGAACCCGCATACTGGCAAGAAAGCAGAGGTCGGGAAACCGCTTGGTTTTTTTGAGATAAAAAAATCCCTCGATATGCAAATCATCAAGGCAACGCCAAAGTCCGATTCTGAAAAGCCTTGATAATCTCGGCAAGCTCCCCACCTCGAACAACAGTCGATTATCAAAACCTACCTTGAGCACTACCAGCACCTCCCTGACGATTCGATCTCGCATTACATGCCCACATTGCTGGAACGAATTCGCACCCGAGGAATCACTCTGGATTTCCGAGCATCCAGACCTAATCGGCGACACACGACTTGGTCCTGAATACGCTATTCGATTTTTGCCATCGCGATTTACGGCCGAGGGCGACGCGATCGATTCCGAAGGACAGCGGACTTCTCGGCTGGCATGTCCCGCTTGCCATTTGGAGGTAGCTCGTCCTCTCTATCAAATCGCTCCGGTCTTCTTTTCCATTCTAGGTGCACCTGCCTCTGGAAAAAGTTACTTCCTCGCGTCCATGACTTGGCAAATGCGACAGTTGTTGCCAACGCAATTTGGTATCGCGATGACCGACACCGACCCGGTTTCCAATGCTCGCTTGCACGAGTACGAAGAACAACAGTTCCTCAATCCCAATCCGGATCAGCTCATCGCAATCGCAAAAACGCAAGTCCAGGGTGACCTCTACGATACCGTGAACATGGGGAGTCATTCGGTTCAATACCCGCGACCGTTCCAGTTTAACTTGCAACCGATGCAGCAGCATCCCAATCATAAACGCAGCAGTTCGGTTTCGCGGGTCATGTGCCTATACGACAATGCTGGTGAAAGTTTCTTACCTGGACAAGACACCGCATCATCGCCGGTGACTCGACACTTGGCCCTCTCTCGCTGCTTGTTCTTTTTGTTCGACCCAACCCAAGACGCTCGATTCCGACGTGCCTGCGAGGGAAAAACGACCGACCCACAAATGCTTCCTCGCAGTGAACGCCTCGCACGAGAAAACAGCGTGCGTCAAGACACGATCCTTTTGGAAGCCATTCAGCGAGTCCGACGCTACGCAGGCCTGCGAGAAGATCAGTTGCATCAACGTCCATTGACCATCGTGGTGACGAAGTGGGATAGTTGGCGAGAATTGTTACCCAAACTATCCAACGAACCACCCTACGTAACTGTTCCGGGTTCTCCCATGAAAGTACTCGACGGAAAACGCATTGAGGATGTATCCAAGCAAGTCGGTGACATGTTGCGAAAGTACACACCTGAGATCGTGGCGGCTGCCGAGGGGTTTGCTAAGCACCTGACGTTCTTACCTGTCAGCGCTACTGGCCTGGCACCTGAAGTCGACCCAGTTACCGGTTCGTTCGGGATTCGACCACGCAATATGGCTCCGTATTGGGTCGAGGTTCCAATGCTTATAGCGCTCAGTCGTTGGTGCCCGGGAATCATTGGGACCGCTAACACCTCAAAACCAGGAGTGAAAGCCAAATGAACATAGAACTGCTTTACACGTCTGCACCACAGGGACTTAAGCAAGGGAGCCGCGGCTTTTGCACGGTCATAAGCACAACCGGGCTGCCGATCAACTTGGCTCAGAAACTGGAGTCTCTCAGCGGTTATCGTCATCTGTATCAACCTGGCGATTCACGAACCGATGCCAATCCCGTGTGCCATTCGCACTTGCGATTTAATGTCGGGGGCCGAACGGTATCCGTAATATCGCGAGTGGCAGCTTATGGCGTCGACTACAGTCAACGAACGAACAAGATCGCGCACCATATCTCCCTTGACGACCCATTGCCTCGATGTGGCCCGGCCGTCGTGCTCTCGCAACCAGGCTTCATGCGAACGGACTGGGACAACCAATGCAAAACTCTTTCTGTCGGCCCTGTAGTACCGAATATCGCGTTGATGCCATCGGTGTGCGTGGAGTGGCAGCGAATGACTGGCGATGCGGGCTGGGCTGGCGTGATTGCAAACGCCTGGCTGCAACCCCCTGGAAAACCCGTTTGGATTATTTTTTCGGAGTCACAATCCTCAAGTCTTCTCTCCATGATGGTGGAGGCAACGGCGCTATTGCCTGAGAATCGACGTTGGCAAGCGACGTTTAGCACTTACTGCACCAACTTGCCTCCTGATGTCGATTGCCGCGTACGCTGCGTTGTCAGCGGGAGCGAAGAAGCGAGAATGGCGATCGCCCGTGGATTAGTAGTCGATCTAACCAAGCCGATGCCACAGGCGGTTGACTCACCTGCAACTCAATCTGCACGCACTGGACATACGATTGGCGTTGAGTCATCAAAGACGTCATCGCAGCCGACGGATCCTGGGGCTATCCAAGGCAAAGAGATCGATTCAGAAGAGGAATACGAAGTAGCTGGGACAGCGTTGGAACAAGAATACCAACTGGAAGGCTTATCGAGCATTCCGCCATCATTGATACTGCCCCGGTCCAACAAGAAGAAGGGGCGTAGCAAATTTGCCACAGCGACCGAACCGCTGCCAAAGGATGTTCGCAAATGGAAACGAACCGCAATCATTTGGATCGCGGCAACGACTTTACTACTTTTACTTTCAGGTGGTTTCTATCTGGTTTGGCAATCGATCCAGTTATCAAAGGTGGTCGAATGGCGAAAGGAATTGGAGCCAAAGAAGCGTGACGAACAGATCGATGAACAGAACTTACAGGCTGAACGTGAGCAACCACCGGTTGCAAATTCCGGTGAAGAGACCCCGAAAGCCCCTCCCCCGATGCAAACGACACCGACGCATTTACATGAGTTGCCAAACGAAGTAATCGAAATTCGATTTGATCAACGACAAATCGAAAGCTGGCCAGAAAAAAAGCCAATACCGAAAGATACTAAGGTTGCTGTCGTTGTTTTAGAAGGGAATAACGATGCCGTCGTCAAGATGATTGCTGGCGGTAAGTGGTTTACTTTTGATGAGGTCACGAGAGAGATCTGTTTGAAGGAGAATAGCGGATTCGACTTTGAATCCGCTGAAACCAAAACTCTGGAAGCCAAATTTGAATGCAATGGAAAGTCAAAATCAATTCAAGTAACAGTCACGAACGTCAATGAACCAACCCTAACACTGAGTATCGATGACAATGACAATCAGCCGATGGAATCGGCGTTCGTAGGGCAAACAGTCCGAGTTAAGGCATCGGATTACCGTAATGAGTCTTCGCCAAATTCGATTCCATTTTTTCAATGGCAGGAGCAGACAGGAGGCAAGTGGAAAGACATACCAAATGCCAAGTCGGATTCGTATACCATTGCCGAAGACTGTAAATTCAGCAGATTGAAATGCAATGCGAGCGACAAAGCAGTCTTCGACACAGTTTCAAGCAATATAATTGAAATCTATCCCATCGGTGAAGTGACGATTGTCGTTGCGGAACTCCTGCAAGTCGCAGCCCATATTAACACGTCTAGCCCTCGGATGAAAATTCGGGTTGCCTTTCCGGATCTCGCTCCAATTGAAAGAGGAATGGAACGTCGTTTTGACTTTGCTGGCTATGAGCAAAAGATTATCGTTGTACAACCAAACATCTTTTTAATCAATTTCGAATCAGATCTACATCCAACGGGATTGCTATACAAGTTCCCTAAAAACTTATTTCGACGTCCCGTGAACGGCCAGGTCCTTGAACCGATAGAAATAAACATATACAAGCTAATCGAAGCTTCAACGGCCTGCACTTTCGCGACAAAACAATTCACAGACTCCATTAGATTAATCGAAGCCGATGGAGATGCTATTGTTGGGTTGAAAGCGTTTTTTAAAGGGATGGATTTCCCCGATAACATCAATGAACTAGGCGAGGTCGCGGCGTTTTTGGACGACATTGAAAAGCTTCGTCGGTTTCAAACGTATTTCGGCATTCACCTCGTCGGTGGCTACGACGCGATTATGGAGGAAACTAAGAAGCAACGAAAGTTTCTTATCACAGTCGACGACGACCAAAGTAAGAGGCAGCTTACTGAACTCGCCGAGTTCGATGCCCTAATAAAGCGTTTCAGCAGTTTCGAAAAGGCGTTTCCCGAGGTTCTAAAGGCGAAGATGAAAACTAAGCCGACCTTGAATCCCAACCCACTACAGGAAATCAAATCACTTGGCAGCGGTTTGTTTGAAAGTCAGAACAAGAATCAAAGTCTTAAGATGTTTTGGATCGATTTAATCAAAACTTCAAATGACTTGAAAGAAGTAATCGATTCAATAAACGAGCTTGAAATGACGCTTGAAGGCGAGAGTAACGTCAAAGTCTGGACGGTGGCGAAAACTAATGGTGAAATAGCTTCGAAGAGCAAAGTTGACGAGATTTCCCTCCCGGTGCGTTTCAAATTGCGAGTCACTCCATTGGCAGGCTTGGTAGTGGAGAAATCGCGTGCAAGGAAACGTGATTCGAACGAGGGAGTTCCTAATACAAATGGAACAAGGAAGCCTATGAAACCATTGCCGAAAAAGGTTATGGAGATTGCAAAATGACAATTAGCGATCGAATTCGAAAACAACTTGAGCAGCCGGATGGCGTGACTGCTGATGCACTGGAACCGCTTGCCGATGAATTTGGACGCGAGACGGTTCAAGTCAACGCTCGCCTCACCGAATGCGTTCATCTCCTGCGCAAGGGTTTGCGCAGTGAGGCGATTCAACGCGCGTTCATGAAACCTAACATTCTTGACTGGTCCGCGAGACTGGATTTTCCTGAACTCGATGAGTGGCTGGACATCCTGAAATTCTATGGCATCACCGTGCCAACTTTGCTGGATCGCGATGCGGCTCAGCAACTGCAAGAGGCAATTGTTGACGCACAGCCTCTTGAGGAACTACTTCGTCAACATCGCCGACTCGCTATTGCCAAAGCTCCATTGCAATGGCGATTGAAGGTCCTGCGCACTTTGGTGAAAACCGATTCGCTCAACCTGGTTTGGCGAGAGGATCAAGAGCAATGGGAAACCATTCGCCTTAAGCAAATTCCGAACGAGCTCAAGCGAGCAATCGAGGCAAAAGAGATCTCTGCGGTACGAGACATTGCGACAGAACTCAATAATAGCAATTGGGCAATCAAGCCCACTGCGGATCTTTGCAAACGCGCAGCTAGCTCCGCCAGTTTATTCAAATACGATGAACAGGTTCTGCAATTACGAACGATTGCAGATCGGTTGCATTCGGCCTACAGTGAGGGAAATGAGCTGGCAGCCAGTCGCCAGAGTCATTCGTGGAATGAGGTTTTTCGGACATTATCCAAACCACTCCCAGAGGACCTTGCTCAAACCGTTGAACCCGCAATGGAATGGCTTAAAGGATGCGCTGAAGATAGGGAACGCGTCGAACGTCACGAAAACGCAACCGCCGCCCTGACGTCCAGTCTGCAACGAAAGAGTCCACTCGCCGATTTACAACGTGCCTACTACGATTTGACGTCCATGCAGATGGGAGTCGATCCTATTCTTGAGCAGCGCTACCAAACAAGTGTAGCCGAACTCAAGCAGACAGCTCGCCGACGTATGCAAATGACCTTTTTCGCGGTCGCTGCCAGCGCGGTTTCGTTATTGGTTCTTTTTGGGCTTTGGCAATGGAACCGCACTTATACACTTGCCGTTTCCGATTCCGTTCATCGGCTGACGGATCTGATCGAATCGAAAAATCTGTCCGAAGCGGATTCTCTGGTCCAGAGACTCGCGACGCAGTCGCCATCGATCGTTCAGTCCCCTGAGGTTGGCGCGTTAGTCGCCAAACTTAAGTCAGAGCAAGAGGCTGAATCCACTCGCAGCACCCGGGTAGCCGGATTGATTGAGGAAGCGAAACAGGAGGATGCCTCGCTAATCGATGTAAGCAAAGTCATTGTCGCAGAAAAGAATGCGGTAACACCTAGCGAAAAGGACGCTATTCGACGTGTTCGCATGGCGTGGGAGGATCACGACCGCAAGATCCGTGACGCTCAGTTCCAGCTCGCAACCAACCGCATACAAGAATTTGAAAAGCGACTTGGGGAAATCCAGCAAATGGCATTGAGCGATGTCCCGGATACGGAACTCAATTCGATTGTGCTTGACTTAGGAAAAATATCCGCTGAATTCCCGAGAAGTGGTATTCAGTCATCTAAATTGTTAGAAGTTGCGATGGATAGGGCCTTGAGCCTTCGCCAGTCCGTGCGTCGGCAACGTAGCGAGCTGGAACAACGCCAACTATCCCTACGTGGAATGCGAGAGTCCGCTAGCAGCCAAGCGTTTGAAAGCGAAATGAAACGCTACGTAGATAAACTCCCCGGGGATTCGCTTGCCAACGAATTTTCTGAGGTCATCGCTGAATCCGGCGTCAGGAATGGGGTCGAGACATGGAATGGACTTTGCAAAGAACTGGGGGAGAGTATGGCTGGTGGGCTTTCGCAAGAGGAATTAACAAAACTTGTAAAGGCGTTTGCAGATTTGGAGACAGTTCTTAAGGGGTTGGCAGATGATGGCATGTTGGTTGAGTTGAAGGAGCTTGCCGCAAAAATGGATGCCCGCTCGACTGGTTTGGATTCAATCGTCGAGGAGTTGAACAACTCTGTGATTGGCGAACTGGTGACTCTCGTAGAACAGTCTGGAAGCGATAGGGCGAATTCAATAAGACGATTCATGAGCTACGACAGTCGTGTTGGAAATGCGGAAGCAATCAGCAAACTTGGCGACACCTCCCGCATTTCGCTGCCCGTCATTAGCGATGCATTAGGGGCGGTCTCACAAGAGAACTTCAGGGGGAAATTGGTGATTGTCGATGAACCTCGCACTTCGATCCGGAAAATAACCAAACGAATTGAAACAAATCGAAAAGCAATGGTTAGCGATTGGGAAACAGAAATGTTGGCAACGATTCAGGAAATGACAGGTAACCCAAAGCTCGATGGACGGATCAAGGAGTTGCTGCTTGTGCGACTGCTAAAGACGGCACGTACAGGAAGTCCAGCCATGTACGATTCATTCAAATCTCTAGATGGAAAGTTGAGCGATTCAGCAGACAACCGAACGCTCTGGTTCATCAAGTCCAATTTCGACACTGCTTTGGATCCAGATGTGGCAAAACTTCTCCAAACTGGAGCGAAGGACGCAATACAAAGTCGTGTCGTGTTGAATCAAAAACTAAGCGTATTAGCAAATAAGCGATTTGTCTGGGTAGGTGCCATGCTGAGGGATTCGAAGGGAAAGCTTGAAGCGTGGCTCTATCGCGCCGATGTGCCCGATGGGACGATTTACACCATTGCGCCCCTCCCCAATGACAAAGCTAAAGGCCAAGTCGTTGCAGTAGGATCCATTCGCAACAAACAAGTATCGTTTCAGAACTCAGCGGAAACAGCCTTAGCCGGCCGCCCGCTCTTTTGGCTGCGTCTCGACCAACCTACCAAGAATTAATTTAGGAACCAAGCTAAAATGACTGTTGAATATGAACGTATCTACATCCGATTCAAGGGACGTGTCCTTGGTCCGATGACTCAAGAAAAAGCGGTCGAACTAATTCGTCGCGGGCAAATCACGAAACAACACGAGTTATCCCCCGATGGAGTTGCTTGGAAGTCGGCCGACGAATTTACGAGTCTGTTCAAGAGTGAGAGCACCCCTGGAAAACAAAAAACTCAGGATACAAAGGACGTTGCCACTGTTTCGGAACCCAACTCTCAGCTATGGTACGCGAACATTGACGGAGCAAACCAGGGCCCGGTCGACGAATCGACTTTGAAACGTTGGATTGTGGACGGCAAAGTTACGGCAGATACGATGATATGGCGACCGGGGATGCAGGATTGGATATCGGCAGAGACGATTCGTTCCGATTGGTTTCCACCGGAGTCGCGAAGCACGGGTGCAAAGTCAAAATCAACCGGTCGAATCGAAGGGAAGAGCGCTAAGCTAGAGTCGCAGTCCCAAAATTCAGAGCTTACCGTGTTGCTCGCCAGTCGAGGTTGGGTGCAATTCTTGTCAATCTTGGGTTTGATCTTCGGAACGTTCGCGGTCGTTGGCAGCATTGCATGGTTCTTTTTGATTGCAACTCGCGATGGTTCAGGGCCAGTCAAGGTCATCGCGGTAATCATTTCACTGGTCGCGATGGCAACTGCGATCGCATGGTTCATCGGCAGTTTGTTCTTGCTAAGCTATTTCAATCGGCTGTCTGTTCTCAATTACCGACTCACCGCGGAAGACAACCAACGGGCGATGCAATCGTTGAATCGTTTTTGGAAGTTTACCGGAATGGTCGTGTTGATCTGGCTCGTCGTTACTTCGTTGTTTTTTATGATGATCTACTTGTTGGGACTGGGTATCCCAGTCCTTGGCTAGAGCCTTTTTGAACAAAGAATTTGTAAAATCGATGAGTGCATTGACCCTTGAACCGTCTGGACAGAATTCCGTTCCACCTCTGAGATACTACGAGATGGATTGGGAACAGCGACTAGGATTTACCTCTATGGGGGGCATGACTTCCAATGCATGGCTATCCGGATTGGCTGCGTTGGTACTCACCGTATTGGTTTATCTCATCGCATTTTTTGTTCCACCCAATTTCTTTTCGAGAATGCTTATAGACCGCGGGCCAACGCAACATGCAGCGGTTTTCTTCGGCTTTTGGTGCATGGTCATTTTGCTCGTCAAACAGAGCAAGCTGAAATTGCAACAACGGGCTTTGCAATACAATGTGGTTCCGTCCGAGCATCATTTCGTTTTGAGCTCTCAGACCGCGGACCAAGTTATCACGATGATCCATGCGAATGCGTCCGATCCAGAAAGGTTTTTGGTCTACAACCGCATTCTGACGGCGATATCCAATCTTAAAAATTTGGGGCGAGTCTCGGACGTTGATGAAATATTGAATTCTCTCGGTGCTCGCGATGAATCCGCTCACGAAACGTCGTTTGGGCTGATCAACGGATTTCTGTGGGCGATACCAGTCTTGGGTTTCATCGGTACTGTCTTAGGACTTTCGCAGTCCATTTCTAACTTTAGCGGCCTGCTTGAATCGCAAAGCGAAATCAGCGGAATTGTCGACTCGCTCAAGGACGTAACCTCGGGGTTGTCGACTGCCTTTGAAACCACGCTGCTTGCGCTCGTGATTGCACTGGTCATTCAGTTGTGGATGACCGCCCAGAAAACGGCTGAGGAACGATTCTTGGACAGTTGCAATGATTACTGCATGCGACAGATTGTCAGTCGCATCAAGATCTTGCCGTACGAACAATCGCGAGAGGTGTGAAATGGCTCGCAAGAATTCGGCACCGAGCATTTCGTTTTTTGCCTTTCAAGACATCATCACGTCGGTAGTCGGTATTTTCGTGCTTATCACTTTGATTATGGCAGTGGAGCTATCCGTCAAGGCGACCGAAAGGCTCTCCACGGATAAGCCAGTTTCTGAAAATTTTTCTAAGGTGGTTGAGTTGATGCAGTCCGAGGTGGATGCACTAAAGAGACGCGAGTCCGAACTTGAAAAAATGAGTTCGGCCGTCGCGGGAGTTCAGCGTTTCAATATTGATGAAATTCGCACGGACCTAGAAAAGGATTCCAGGCAACTTGAGGAGAGAACCAAACGCTTTGACGCACTTCAAAGGAGTACTCGAAGCGTACTGGTGGCGGCCGAGGGGCAACTCAAGCAACTCCAAGAAGAGTCGATCGCAAACCAAGTCAAACAAGACGAATTCAAGAAATTACTTGGAAAACTGGAGTTTCTAGACAGAAAGATAAGCAACTTGCAAACGGATGATCCTATGGTATTTCGGCATGCCTCACTGAGCGGCAAGGATTTGGTCGTTGTCGACCTGACAGCAAGCGAGATTGGACTTCTCGACTTAGAACGCAAGGTACGTGAAAAGTTTACTGGGACCGGTCGAGCCGATCAATTCCTAAATTGGGTAACGGACAGTCGATTGAAGTCCATCCATTTTTTATTGCTTGTACGCCCCGGAGCGGCATCAACATTTGCGACGTGCCGGAGCAAGCTTGACCAATTGCATGCAAGTTACGGATACGACGTGATCGCCACCGAGCGTACGCTGAAGATGCGGAATGAATTGGAGGAAAAGTGAGCCGACGTCGCCGTTCCAGCATTAACGCATCGAGTCTTGATCTGTTTCTGGATACCATATGCAACGCATTTGGTGGAATCATATTTTTGTCGATTCTGATTGCCGTCCTTGCCAAGATGCAGGATTCGCGACAATCTCCGAGTTCCTCAAATGAAAATATCCCGCAATCGGAAGTCGATGAGTTTTCTCGCAGGTTAAAAGAATTGCAGAGCGATAGAAGACGGATTGTGGCGACGATCGATTCCCTCGAAAAACTCCGCATCGGGTCAGATCAAATAGAGGTAGTCGAACTAAAGGAACAAATCAGTCTGGCGACTCGAAAACTGGATCAAGCGATAGCAGAACAGTCTCGGGTTAGCTTCAAATTGAGTGAGGTCCAAGTGCAGGTGACCAATCGCAGGCAAGAGTCAGCCGACTTGGTGGAGAAACTCGAAGCCGCGCAAGCCGCGTACTTGGACAAAGCCAAAGCGGTCGATGACGCGTTGGATTCTCGCGTTCAAAAAACGGAGTTACCGTCTGTCCGCGCAACGAACAAGGGAAATTTGCTATTTGCCATGCGTTACGGAAAACTCTATTTAATCAGCGATCCAATATCCGGCAACTACAATGTTACTCATGCTATCGTTACGAAGACTCCTTTTTCCACGAACGTCAAACCGAGAAGGGAAACGGGCTGGGAATTATCGGTCGCTGCGGATGTGTCTCAATTGGAAGCAGCCCTGGCCAATGAACCACCGCAAAACACGTTTTTATCGGTCGCAGTTTGGCCAGACTCCTTCAAAGAGTTTGCGAGACTCAAGGAGAATTGTTTGCGGCTTGGATACGACTACCAGCTACTCCCCTTAAATGATGTGGAATCCATCTCCATCGGTTCAGGTGGCTCAGCTAACGTACAATAGTCGCGTCAATGGATGCGTGCAGGATCCGATCAATACCTTAGCATCGTTCGATCAATTACTGTCGTAGTGGACAAGGCAACGAGTCCTACACGCTTAGGACTCGTTGCCTCGTCTACTACAACTTCGGACACTTATTTATCGAACGATCCTTAGCAAGAAGCCGAAAGAACCATCGGGCAAGCCGATGGGATTTTTGCGAATCCCGCTGCTTGAGATCTTAGCTTGCCAGTCTTGCTTCCACCGACACGGGGTCGGTGGAGAGCTTTAATGTGTAACCATTTCCGAGTTGTGGCACTAGAGGAGTGACTTTTGAGATCAACACCGCCCTTACCTTCTTTTCCCATGCCTCCGGCTTTGCCTCCACCTGTCCCGAAACAACGAGAACAAGCTGATACCGGCTCGGGAGAGAATACAGACCATCAAATCAAATGGATTTTGGCGGCAGCAATTTCTGCCGGGATCTTGATAGCTGTTTTTTTGATTCCGTTGTTGTTGCTTCGATCGAACGGTGGCAGTAGCGCTGACGGAAAAGTCGTTGGGGCTCGGGTGAAGGGAGCTGCAGCTCTGTCCATCGATAATGGCACATCGAATGCACCTCAGTCGTTACCGGCCCAAGCAAGTCCGCCAACAACTAACCCGTTGGTGCAGTCCCCCAACGAGAGTAGTGAAAAAGTAGAACGAGATGATCCAATCGAGCAACAGTCGGTTCCGATGCTATTGACCTATCAACCGAAACCGTCCTCAAGTCCCACGTCCTCGGCTGGCACATCATCTGGGACCAAGAGCGGTTCTGAGATTGTTGCATCAGGTGGACGCAATCCGTTCATTGGAGATGGGCCTTCGGCAAAAAGTACGGTCTTTGTCGTTGATGTCAGCGGTAGCATGCAAAATCCCGATCGGCTACCACGAGTTTTAGCATCGATGACCCGGGCAATCGAATTGTTGAAGTCCAACCAAGAATTCGCAATCATTCTCTTCGACGACCAAACCTATGCATTTCCAAATCAGCTCGCGTTGCTCGCCGCAAGCAACAAGAACAAACAAGATGCCTTTGCATGGCTTAAAATGACTAACGGCGGAGGCGGCACAAATCCGATCCCTGGAATGGATATCGCCATACGCTTAGCCCCGGAGCGGATCGTATTGCTTTCGGATGGCGAATTCGATCCTTATTGCATCGAGGTAATTCGGATCGCCAATCGACGAAACCGACAACCTGCAAAAATCGACTGCGTAGGACTGGACGAACAAGTCGAGACGCTCAGGGAAATTGCCAAGCAAAACAAAGGTATCTATTACCAAGCCTACTGACATACGACTGCGTACGTACAGCAGATTATTTTTTCCAATGTCCAGATCCGATCCATTTCCAGCCATTTTCGAGCTTAGCTTCCATGTGATCCGGGAAGAGTCTAAGTTGGTCATTTCTCACGGAATTAAGAAGCTCGACATACTCGTAAGCGTACAGAGCCATCGGTCGAGATTTTCGCCGGGGGTGACCGAGCGACCGCGGTGCGGGCTAAGCCGACAGGCCCGTCGGTCCGGACTTTCGC
>JAYTVL010000364.1:0-17234 GCA_043744075.1 Pirellula sp.
GCTAGCGTCCGGTTTTGTACGCACAAAAAACCGTGTGCTAGCGCACTGCGGCTGATGGCCAAAAGCCGGAAGGAACTTCCGGTTTCTGGCACTAGCCTAATTGCACTCACTTTGAGCCGCAACGCGCTAGCGTGCGGGCAGGGACGTTTTGAATCACCTTCGAATCTGGCCCTCACGCTAGCGCATTAAGGCTCAAAATTCACAAAGTGAGTGCCATTCGGTGCTAGCCGCCAATACCGGGAACTAAATTGAACAACTCTCGTACAAAGGAAAAGCAAATCGTAGAATCAAAGGAAAAGCCAAATGGAGAATCGAATTGGCTTACTCGATCCAAGCCTGCATTGAGATGGGCGGTAGTGCTTTTGGTGTTTGTTTTCCTTGTATTGACGATCCGAAAGGCATATTCGGATGTGTTAGTACATCGAGAACACCTCGACTTTTCCGCGATGGACTGGCGGTGGCTGTTCGTTGGAGTACTAGCTTACATGGCTGGAATGCTACCTGCGTCAGCAGCCTGGTTGCAAACACTGAGAGCCTTCGGCCAGTCAGTACCGCTTTGGGTAGGCTTGCACGCTTATTTCCTAGGACATCTCGGGAAATATGTTCCGGGCAAAGCGATGGTAATCGTGTTGCGAGTCGGAAGACTGGCTCCGTTGGGCATCGAAATCAAACCAACAATCGCTAGCATCTTTGTAGAGACGTTTACGAGTATTGCAGTCGGTGCAATCGTTGGATGCATATTCATTTTCTTTGCCCCGGAATTCCCGCCGCCTTGGATGGTTATGATCGCGGCGATTTGCATACCTTGCTCGTTCGTTCTTCTCTTGCCGCACACTTTTCGAGCATTGTTGGCTATCTTGGCCAAGAGCAAAATCGGTCGCATGCCTCGCTCGGTCAGCGAAGCGTTCACTGGAATGATGATGTTAAGGACATGTGCATGGATGTCACTAGGTTGGATGCTGCACGGAACTGCTGGCTGGCTTGTGCTTTCCGGTATTCAGTCAACGTCTGGCCTCTGGACTTTTCAAGCTTGGGCGGCGTGCGTGTCCGCAGTGTCTCTCGGTGCCGTCGTGGGTTTTGCTTCGATGCTACCAAGTGGAGCCGTGGTACGAGAACTAGTTATTACCTGGTTGCTCAGCAGCGTTGTTCCTCAACCGATCGCACTCTTTGCCGCCATCGCGTTTCGAATCGCAAACTTGATAGCGGAATTCATTATTGTCGGGGTGATTTCCTTGATAAAAGGGAATAGCGAACGGATCGTTACGATTCAGCAAACGCAGTTGCCTAAGCTCTAGCTGCAGGAACGATTTTTTGAGGTAGGAAAATTCTCATCTTCCTACCTCCATCTTCCTACCTAATTCTCACTACGATTCCAAACAGGCACGGAGGCGCGGCATAAGTGACGTATCCGGTTGAGACGGGCCATTCAGCTTGAAAACAGACATGGCGAGATACTTAGCACGCACCGACGGCGAGATGTTAAAGTAGTCCTCCATGATGGCCGAACTGAATTTATAGTCATGTGAGTCTGTCCCCTTTAAGAATACCATATGCCTTGCTCGATCTATGAACTCGCGGGCCATGTCCGGCCCCCGTTCCAAAAGTCCCAACAGGTTGCGAGCGGATTGGTCGTTGTCTTTGGCAATTGCGTGCACAACTTGATCCAACGCCACTGATTTGTCGTCAGGTAACGAAGCAGCAACGAAGTCGCCAACTCTGTCTGGCCGATGTTTCCCCGACTTTACTCGCTGGCAAAACATTCCAAGGTAAGATGCATTTTGCAAAAGAAGCTGGAGCCTTAGGTCGTTTGAAGCAACTCGACGATAGGTATATGCCAGTGCATTTGTAGTGGTCACTGCATGCAATGCGACGATTGCTGGTTGCCGCATGAGCAGTTCACTGGAACTCACAAACAATGCGTCCCAAATCGACTGGGGACTAACTCCCGATTGCAGCATTTCGGCAACCATGCCAGCCGCGTCTTCAGAAGTCGTGCTATGAAACGAATCGATCAGTTTCGAAGTGGCTTGCGAGTCCGCTTTACCGAAGAGCCAGTCTTTTCGCATTTTGGCGATTCGCTGTTGATTGCTTTTGATTGCCCGATCCGGTTCTAAATCGCTTTGGCTTGGATTGGGATCGTTGCTGCGGCAGAGAAGGGCAAAGGCCAGACTTCGCATGATCGGTTCAGCATGTTCCCAACTCATGGCACCTAAAGTCCGGAATGCGTTGGCAACATAGATGGCTTTGTGCCCGATATCGCGAAGATCGCGTGAACCGTAGTGGGCCATCGTTTCAAAGAGTTCGGATTCTGAGGCGGTGCGTGACCAAGCGGCAATGCCGGCGTCAGCGGCCTCTTCATCCCAGTTATCCATCGCTTGCCGAAAAGACCCTCCCGCCAGATGGGATGCAGGCAATCGGCTATCGGCGACAGCGGGCATTGTCCAATCCCCCTCGGTTACATCTTTTTGCTGGCTCGCTTTGAAAGTATCTGCTGCCCAGAACAGCGGCAACCATCGTTCGCGATCCGAGGAAGCGAGACTAGCAAGTCGCGCCGAGTTGACAACGAGAACCGCATGGAATTTGAATCCAACGTTTGGACGAGGCTGAACATTGCGAATCCCCGCAAGAAAGAGGGCGCTCAAAAACTGCTGGTATCCGAGGCGGCCGCCCCGAACTTCTTGAGCCAGTTTTTCGAGCAATTTTTCACGGTCGGTCTCCTCAATCAATCGAACCCAGGGCTCAATGTCAGACGAGAAAACGACTCCGCCCAAAGCTGCCAAGCTTGGGCTTGGCGTTAGAGGCAGTGCCTCGAGCCATTTTCCCGTTCCCGCGATGCACGCAGTCGAAAGAGCAGAGGAACCAACAATAAAACGGCGTCGATCAAAGCCATTGTTCATAACCAAACTCCTACAAACAGCGAGAGGGAAGTACCGGGCCTACAAATGAATAAGCCATTTGAAACATCAGCATAGCATCTTTGTCAATTCATTGCTCAATCAAACGGATTGACAATCGGAACCGCAAGGATTGGTGCATTTTTACGTGAGGATGTCCTTGATGACTGTTGCTCCCTCCACGCCAGTCAGCTTAGCGTCGAGGCCTTGAAACTTGACCGAGAAGGCATCGTGTCGTATTCCGAGTTGATGCAGCATCGTCGCGTGGAGATCGTGAACTGTGGTAATATTCTCCACTGCAGCATAACCAAATTCATCCGTCGAGCCAAAAACTTGGCCACGACGAACGCCCGCCCCAGCAAGCCAAACCGACATGGATTTGTTGTGATGGTCACGACCGGCGGGTCCTTTGTTCCCTTGCTTCATCGGGGTGCGGCCAAACTCGCCACTCCATACGATGAGCGTGTCATCGAACATACCTCGCTGTTTCAAATCCGTAATCAAGGCTGCGCAGGCCCGGTCCACTTCCATCGCACGCAGCGGCAGCTCCTCGCGTAACAGACTGTGGTGGTCCCAATCGCGATGGTATAGTTGAATGAAACGAGTGCCCCGCTCAGCCAGGCGACGGGCGAGCAAGCAGTTCGACGCAAATGATCCATCCCCTGGCTGGCAGCCATAGAGTTCCAGCGTAGTTGCGCTTTCGGCACTTACGTCCACGAGACTTGGTACACTGACCTGCATCTTGAAAGCCATCTCATACTGCGCGATGCGAGTAGCGATTTCGGGATCATGCACCATTGTGTCCCGCACTTGGTTGATCGCGTTGATCGCGGCAACATCCTCTTGCTGACGATCGAGCGAAATGCCAGGCGGATTGCTGAGATACAAAACCGGATCCCCTTTTGCTCGGAGCTGCACCCCCTGATACTTCGATGGCAGAAAGCCACTGCTCCACTGGCGAGCTGCCACTGGCTGTGGTGATCGACCCTTGCCCGTCGACATGAGCACAACAAATCCCGGTAAGTCTTCCGCGACGCTGCCGAGTCCATAGGTGATCCATGCACCCATACTGGGTCTTCCCGCGATCTGCGAACCCGTA
Source organism: Pirellula sp. (assembly GCA_043744075.1). Taxonomy (GTDB): domain Bacteria; phylum Planctomycetota; class Planctomycetia; order Pirellulales; family Pirellulaceae; genus JBKCUI01. Next base: position 3,994 of record JAYTVL010000364.1, read on the forward strand.
TTCATGAACATGTGCGCTGGATCGTGGTTAATAGCTTCTGTCGTCATGGACTTCACAATGCAAATGTCATCCACAACCGAACCGATGTGTGGCAACAACTCAGATAGTTCTGCGTTGCTCTCGCCAAATCGCTGAAATTTGAATTGCGGTCCTTGGCAAACGAGCTCTTGCCCCTGAAGCTGTGCAAGCTGTTGGCCTTGGGTGAAGCTCTCCGGCATCGGTTGGCCGTTCATCTCCGAAAGCTTTGGTTTGTAATCATACAACTCCAATTGCGATGGCCCTCCGGCCATCGTGAGCCATATGACGCGCTTGGCTTTTTGCGGTAGTGGCAAAGTCGGCAGGACGCCGCGCGATGCCGGTGATGCGCTGAGCAAGCGAGGACTCAACAACGACGCTAACGCGACAGCTCCAAGTCCTTGTGAAGTTCGAGACAGCAGAATACGGCGGGTTAGCTCGGTGTTCATGAGTAGGTTCAAACTTAGCCGCGGGTAATGGTTTCGTGGAGATTAAGCAGCACTCTGGCGACGTGGGTCCAAGCAGCGAGTTGGGCTTTATCCAGTGAAGAAGCAACTGGCATTTGGCCGACTTTTAGCAGTGCGTCGGCGGCCTTTTCGTCATTTTGGTAAGCAATGAGTCGCTCGCTCAAAAGCGGAGCAATTATCTTGATTTCATCGGCGTTTGGCTCACGCTGCAATGCTTGTTGCCAGGCCCATACGAGGCGCTGCTCGCTACTGCCATTGCACTCCAAGAGAATTCGGCTAGCAAATGCGCGGGCTGCTTCGACATAGATAGGATCGTTGAGCAACACGAGAGCTTGCTGCGGGATGTTGGAACGATTGCGTTCAGCCGCGCATTCTTCTCGGCTTGGGGCGTCGAAGGCGAGCATGGACGGATGAAGGAAGCTGCGCTGCCACCACGTGTAGAGGCCGCGACGATATTGCGACTCGCCGGTGTCCGAAGTATAAGTGCGAATAGGGAAGTTGAGGTTTTCCCAATAACTTTCTGGCTGATACGGTTTCACACTCGGGCCACCGATCTTTGGCGAAAGCAGTCCTGCTATAGCAAGGACGTTGTCGCGAACTAACTCGGCATCGAGGCGAAACGGACTTTGACGAGCGAGTTTGCGATTGTCGGGATCGGCGGCCAGCAACTCCGGAGTCGCCGTGGACGACTGCTTGTACGTCGAGCTAGTAACGAGGACGCGTACCATGTGCTGCATATCCCAGCCGCTATCCATAAACTCACACGCGAGCCAGTCGAGAAGGACTGGATTCAGCGGTGGCTCCCCCTGAGCGCCGAGATCGTCAAGAACTTTACTAAGTCCAATGCCGAATAACTGCTTCCACAGGCGATTCATTACCGCGCGGGCCGTGAGCGGGTTCTCTTTGGAGATGAGCCATTGCGCAAGGTCGAGACGTGTCAGTTCGCGAGATTCGATCTTTGCTTGCGGTAGGTAGTGTGGAAGCGCTGGCTTCATGACCTCGCCACTTTCATCCATCCAGTTACCTCTCGGTAGAATACGCACTGTGCGTTTTTGTGAAGTGCTCTTGCTTACGAGACACTTCGGCAGTGCATTATGGAACTGTTTGTGCTCGAGTTGGGCGTGCGCCATTGCGTCGAGCTCTGCCTTGAATGGACTGTTCACCTTCGTGCGGAAGTAATCTTGAATCTGTTGGCTCTCTTTTGCTTTTCGGTTTGTCCTAGACTTCTTTACGAGAGTCAGGATTTGAAGTGCGTTCTTCTTTTCGGCTTCCGATGCCTTGGTATCTTGCGTCAATTCACGCAACTCCACTTTTTGCGCGATCAATTCAGCCTCCCATTCCTCTTGTGCGTTCTCGAGCAGCGGCAATATCGCTTCGACGGCCTTCTTCGCGTCGGAGACGGCGGTATCCAGTTTTGCAAGTTTCGCTTCCTGTTCCTGCGTGGTGACCATCATTCCGTCCTCTCCGAGTCCGACCGACTTTTCGTCGATGTCGGCAAAGAAGGCGCCAAGCGAATAGAAATCTCGCTGCGTAAAGGGATCGAACTTGTGATCGTGGCACTGCGCACAACCCGTTGTCTGCCCCATCCAGACTGCACCGATAGCACGCACGCGGTCGGTGAGCATGCGCTGTTCGTAATCCTTGGGCTGTGCACCACCTTCCTGGGTGGTAAGAAGTAGACGATTGAAAGCAGAGCCGATACGTGTTTCTTGATTCGCGTCCGGAATCAGGTCACCCGCAATCTGCTCGATTGTGAAACGGTCAAAAAGTTTGTTGTCATTGAAGCTATTGATAACCCAGTCGCGATAGGGCCACACGTTATGCGGGTTGTCGCTGTGGTAGCCGATTGTGTCGGCAAACCGCACGACGTCCAACCAACCGATGGCCATCCGTTCGCCGTAGTGCGGGTTTTTTAGCAAACGATCGACTAGCTTTTCATAGGCGTCCATTGCTTTGTCGTTTGCGAACGTTACGACTTCGTCTGGGCTAGGTGGCAATCCGATTAAGTCGGAATACAAGCGGCGGATCAAAGTACGGCGATCAGCCTCCGGCGCAGGTTTCGGTCCAACCTCTTCAAGCCGTCGTTGAACGAGTGCGTCCACACCATTTTTTCCATCGAGTATTGCAGCCTTCACTGGCTTCTCATAAGACCAGTGTTGCTGATACACGGCACCTTGCTCAATCCAGCGACTAAGAATATTTTTTTGTTGGTCCGATATTTTCTTATGCGAATCCGGCGGCGGCATTACTTCGTTGGCATCCGTTGCAAAAATTCGACGGATCATCTCGCTCTGATCCGGTCTTCCCGGAACAAAAGCCTTCTTAGACATCGCATCCTCGCGCACATCGAGTCGCAACTCTGACTCGCGATGATTGGCGTCGTTGCCATGACAGGAAAGGCAGTTGTCAGCGAGGATCGGTCGAACATCTCGGTTGAACTCGATGCTGGAGGGCAATTGCGGCTCCGCAGCACGATTAGCAATAGCGAATACGAAAACAAAAACAACCGCTAAGCGTCGCTCGGCACTCCGTGCCAAAAAAAACGACACGGGGCGCCGAGCTACTCTGGTCAAACACTCGACGTTGACGCCTTTATGATTTACTACTGGCAATGATTGAATAGGACTCATTGATTTGCCGAATGGCATCAGATTGTGGAGGGATATTACTTGACGTGGTGAACTTGGGCACAATCATAGTTTACCAGAGCGGGAGGTGCTTTTTCTATGTCAACGGCTTCTTTTTTTTCTAGTCGCCGGTGCCCCATATCGGATTGCTGCTGTTGGATAACTTCAAATTGCACTGGTGTTCGCTGCTAGCTTACAGAAGTGAAAAATTCCCCGCGACTTGCACGCGTGGACGGAGGATTTTTCAGCTTTCAAGTCGTGCTGAAGAAAGAAGTCACGGTTGGCTGTCCGTTGCCGTCCCGCTGGCGTAAAGCCCAATGGCACTCACTTTGAGCCGCAACGCGCTAGCGTGCGGGCCGGAGGGCTAGTAATCACTTACGAATCCCGCCCTCATGCTAGCGCATTGAGGCTCAAAATTACAAAGTGGGTGCCATTGGGCGTAAAGCCAACGGAGACGATTGCATTCGCAGAAGTTGCAAACAGGCGTTGAGCGAGAAGTGTCTCTAATTGGCCTGCTTTTTCCGTACATTTGCTTGTTTCAGTCTTGCTTCTTGCAACACGACTATCTGCTTTAGCCGCGATACAGACTCTTCTAGCTGTTCGATAGTTCGATACGATTGCTTGAGCGATTCTTCAACGCTCGCTAATGCTCGACGACTCTCGTCCAAATCAGATTGCAACGATCCTAGGTTCAGTGAATCCATTCGTTCAACGATCGATTCTTGTGCAGCTGTAGTCTCTTGCGATTTCAACTCGATTGATGAAGAAATACGATGGGGAGCGATTGGAACGCTTGTTTTGAAGACTCTCGTTTTCGGACTCAATGGCAATGTAAATCGAGTTTCAACTGCCGGCGTTGAAACCGCTTGCTCACCTGAGCTCAGTCGATATATCCCACCATCTGCGTCGGTTGCAAAAATACTGTCAGTCCGAGAGAGACTTGCGATCGATAACACCTCTCCTGAGAGCTTTGTCTCCCAAATTGGCACCGAGCGTTCTTCACCCCACTTTCGAATCAAGCCGTCACGCCCACCGGTAATAATTCGATCTTGTGCATCCTGTCCTACGCATAGAACCCCTTTCTCATGGGCGACCCATCGCTCGACGCTTTCCGAAGTATGCATGTCCCAAGCACGAATCGATCCGTCCAAGCTCGACGAAACCAATCGATTCCCGTCGTTGGACCAGCTTAGGCCCGTGACTCCACTCGTATGACCGCGCAGTGTCGTAAACTCAGCGCCTGATTCCGATTCCCAAACGTGTACGCCACCGAAGCGATCACCACTGGCTAACAACAGTCCATCGGGACTAAATGCGACTGAAATGACCCAATCAGTGTGTTTGCGATGTGCATGCAGTTGTTCTCCAGTATCGACGCGAAACGTCTTGACTACGCGAGCGGTCGTGCCAATCGCAAGCTTGGTTGCATCAAGGCTGCAATCGAGTGCTTGAATGGTGTCGCGCTCTTCGCCAACGCTCGGCAACCAATGTTTACCCTGCCAATCGAGGACCATCACACTGGCCGACTCGCCTGGCACTCCAGCCGCAATGAACAATCGTGTTCCATCGTTCGAGAATCGCATAACGCTTACCTCTCGTTCGCCTACATTGATTGCATCGTTTCGTATTTCACCGGTATCACGTTGGATCAAGGCAATTTGATGAAACCCAGCGACCACAACGATCGGTTCGATCGGGTGAGCTGCAATCGCCCGAATCGCAGTCGGCTGTGGCAACGAACGCAGCGGACTCTTAGCGACAGATTTGTTCAAATTGCCACCTGATGCAACATTGTCAACTTTTTCAACATTTGCGAGATCAATGCTTTCGCTCTCATTTGAGGGTGCCTTGGCCGATTCGGATTGCATCTCGTCGACCAGTCCTGTGTTGATCCAACGTTCGATCAAGTTGAGTTCGCGCTGAGGAATGCGAGGCTTGTTGGGTGGCATCTTGGGCGAATCCAAGTGAGCCGCAAGAGCGTAAAGTGGACTTTCCGACACGTTGCCAGCAACGACGACCGGTCCAGAGCTCGAGCCAGCCAATACTTTGTCGAGCGACGTTAATACCAAATCACCGCGAGGCTGGTCTTCGTTGTGACAGCTGACGCAGTGCTTTCGAATGACAACTTGTACTGTTGCGAATGACACGCGTTGATTGGAATTAGAGTCTCCAGTTTGCGAAGTCATGCTTTGTGCAGAAACTTGGCTGGCAAATAAGAATACGAAACTCGTGAATAATGCTCTCAGGTGCATCCAGTTGCTCATAAGTTAACTTTCCAGGCCGAAGGCCTGCCTTGTGGCCCCACCCATGCAGGCGGACTGTCGATTTAATTAGCCGTACCGCGTTCGCGGCGGTTGTCTGTCCGAAAACCGGGGCTAACGCCCATCGGCTAATCGTTGCGATCGCGTCGTCGACTAAATCGACAGTCCGCAGGGTCGGTGGAAGCCGGTTGATCAATGGTTGAATACGAATTCATTCGAATTTAATATCGCCCAAAACAAGTCTTCGAGCCCATCGCGAGCGTTTGGATACGATTCCAATTTCTTAAACACTTCCTTCGTTTCCTGATCTGTTGGATTTCGAGTCAGACATCGGATATACAAAGCTCGAACGACGTCATGGGTTGATTGTCCCGTTTCAAGCATTCGCGATACCAAATTTCCTTCACGGATTTTTCCGCCCGTTGTTTCGCCATTGAGCAAATGCAATGCTTGAGACAGGGTCGGGGATGTCTTCACCTCGCAGGTGCATGGCGTTGCTCGCTTCGATCTCCCAAATGTCGACAGAAAATAATGAGCGGCCAGTCCATCTGCAATTTGGACCGCTCGTGATCCAACTGGTAATCCAGGCAACTTGTCGGTTGTTTCGGTCGCTTGAGTGATGCAGTCAAGCAGCACTTCGGCTCGCATCCGACGAATCTTCTGATGCGAGAACTCCCGTTCGTCCCAACGATTCGATTCGTTCCGTTGGGTAGCTAATTGATACGTTCGCGAATTGCAAATTTCTCTCACTAATTCTTTGATTTCGAAGTTGTAGAACGCTAGCCTCGTACCGAGATAGTCGAGCAATTCTGGATTCGATGGTGGATTGCTCACTCGCATGTCGTCTACCGGATCAACGATTCCAACGCCAAAGTAATGCGCCCAAACTATGTTCGAGATGTTCTGCCCAAACGAAGTGTTTTCGCGAGATGCAAGCCAGTCCGCTAAAACTTGTCGATTGTCGGCCCCCTCTTCGATTATCGATGTGTTTGAACCTAGAAACTTTGGCATGACATGATGGCGTCGAGTCGGGTGAACCATCTCTCCCTCGGCAGCATTGTAGATCGTTAGTTCTCGGGGATCTTCGGCCTGTTTGTAGCCAACTTGACTGAAGAAAGAAGCGAATCCATAGTAATCATCCATCGTCCATCGATCGAATGGATGATTATGACATTGAGCGCATTGGATTCGAGTCCCCAGGAAAACTTGTGCGACGTTCTCGGCAAGCAATTGCGGAGTGGTCTCCATCTGATAGTAGTTGGTGGCGGGGTTTTCAAGCGATCCACCGCTGGCAGGCAAAACCGCGCGAACAATTTTGTCGATCGTTGTGCCGGAATGCACAGCGTCTCGAAGCCATTGATCGTAAAGCCGCAACGCCTTTGGACTCACGCCGTTGTTGGTTCGAATTTGCAACAATTCCGCCCACTTCATCACCCAAATGTCAAGAAACTCAGGTCGCTCAAGCAATCGACCGACGAGTCGCATGCGTTTGTCGGGAGAGGCATCGCTTATAAACTGGCGATACTCGTCGTATGTTGGCAACAATCCAATCAAATCGATAGTAACGCGACGTAAGAATTGTTCGTCGCCTGCAAGTTCGGAGTGGGATAAGTGCAAAAATTTCAATCGATTGTCAACCAGTCGATCGATTTCACCTTGAACAGGAAGCTGTTGGTATTCGAATGGCTTGTCGGGTCTGACAATGATCGAGGAACCTTGCGTGAACTGATCGAAACGAGCCAAAACAAATGCGGCTCCAGGTCCATTCGCTGCAACGAGTCCCTCTTCTGTTACCGATGCCGCCGAGTCGTTGTTGCTCATAAAGACCGATAACGAAGTAACATCTCGCTGCGAGTCGTCGCTGTATCGGGCCAGCACGACTAATTTCTGCTCTCCATCGGGTTTTGCAAAGACAGAACGTTTCGGAAATACTTCGATTCCGAGCGGCACAACCGAATCATTCGTATCAGGCTTTGCACCTTCATGCAACCATTGAACTAATGTTTCGTATGCTCGCGTTCCCTTTTCAATGCGTTGGCCACCAGTGTGCGACACCGCTCCGGTTGCCTTCAAAACCAGCAAGCAATGTTCTGGATCGACCAACTGAATTCGGCGTCCACTCAATTCGCGAGTTAATCGATAGTGATCGCCTGCCGGATCGTATCCAAAGAGGCTCAAGCGAAATCCATCTTTTCCGGACGCCGAACCATGGCATTTGCCGGTGTTGCAGCCCGCCCGGGTCAAGCTTGGCAGCACTTCATTTCGGAATCCGATGGGAGGCTGGATGTCGCAACCGGAAACCGTAATTTCTGCGGTCCCTTCATGATCTTGTAAACGAAAAACAAGCTTGGCGGTTCCGTTCTGCTTCGGAACGAGCGTTTCCGATACCCACTCTGCCACGTTGCCATGTTCTTGTCCATTGCCTTTGGTGGACGCCGCAATTGAACATATTGCGGACGCTGTAACATCTTGCGTGCTACCATCAGAATAGATGGCCGACACGACAACTGTTTGTTGATCACGGGCTGATCTCAGTTCGATCGTGCTAGGCTCGACTTGCAACGATAGGAGCGTGATAGAAGTCGGACTGGATAAACCACTCTGTGTTTTCGAATCGTGTGATTCTGCAATCGAATTGAGCATTGGCCACAACACGAACGCGCCGAACCATAGAATCAGTCTCAGACTTGGCACAATATTTTCCTTGTCGCTCGTGTTATTCTCACTGTTTGCATGCAAATGCTTACTTTGGATTTCGAAGTCGAAGAGCTTGCAGGGGGCTAAGAGGACGACCGGAGCCATCTTTTTGCGATTGTCCTTTGGCGGCGATTACCAACTTCGTATTTCGAGCGACGCAGTACGAAACCTTGCTGCCGCCGATTTCACCCGTTAATCGACATACGAGTTTGTCAAAGGTACCGGTGGGAGCATCCTCTTGCAGTACAAGTTTAAATCTCGCAACAGAATCGACTTGCGATATTGAAACGGGTTCGACATGAACACGATTTGGTAGCCCCTCAATTGTTGCTACCATGTTTTGTGGGACAGAATCGCGCAGTTCGAGTTTGCAATCGAATTGAATCGAATCCCCGGCTTCGGCTGAGATGTTCTCGATCGAGCCGAGCGCGGGCGAACGATCGATCTTAAGAATGCGTAGCGAACTTGATACGCTGTGTGTCCCGATGGCAGAGGCGGGCGGTGGAAGGTAGTCCGACGCAAACACATCCACTTTCACATTTCGTTCCGCAAGACCAACGCTAGCTTCTACAGCCAGTGGCCACAATTTACCTTCGGTCGCCTGGGGCGTCGCTCGCAAAATAATTTGGACAGACTCTTTTCCAGCTGGGATACGTGTCTTGGCTTCGCAGTCAACCCATTCAGGCAAGAGAGGGATAACGACGTCGATCGGGGAATCAAATCCTTTTGCACGTTCTAATTTGACTACAACTGCTAGCGTACCATCAACTGCCAGCGGTATTGTCGGCTGCACTAGTTCAATAGAGAAAGGGACTGGTGACGTAACTGCAACCGCAAGCCGATCAACCACAATGGGCTGGAAAATTGCGTCAGCGGGGCCGCCTACCAGATCGACTACCTGCAAAAACGAACCAGACAAAATAGATGCATTGTTGTGAAGAGAACTGCCTACGGTTGCCAATCCGCCTGCTGGTTTCGCACTCTTTTCTGCTGCAAAAACCACTGGAACAATATAGGCATCATCATTGAGCGGTGGGCTTTCGAACTGAACACCTGTTGGCAAATGATCGATGGCCAGCACAACCGTCCCATTGGCACGATCGCGCCGAACTCCTAACAACCCTAATGCGCGGTTCCCTTGTGGAATCGCGATCGTTTGCCGAGACTGCGATAGTTTGTCTCGACGTGGCAAGAAGGTGGCGATCCCTGAAGCGACAGGGGCAATCTCCAACGCATACATGTATCCTCCTCCAAATTGCTTGCGCTTGTCCCGAACTATTGCAGTATAAGTCGATGACGCCTTGGCTGGAAAAACCAGACGTGTGTCGTGGCTTTCTAGATCATCTCCCATCGCAACCACTTGATCGTCATTATCTCTTATCTCGACGATGGAATCCAACTTCGAACCGAGCCGAGATGCGAACACTTCCACACCGATTTCCATATCCTGGGGAACTTGAAAGAGATGGCGCGTAAACGGGGCTTTCTCCGTGAGAATCCCATTCCAAACGATAGGTGCTGTTGCTGCCTCGACGTTCGATGCAGTACGCCCCAAGGTAGTAAGCTCCGAAGAAGTATGCTCCGAAGAAGTGCCGCCGAAACAGGTAAATGGAACGATGCGAATCGGTATCGGACTTGGGCAAACCGATCCGTTCTCGATAAGTGTAAAGCTTCTTATCCCTGGCATGGATCCATTCAGCTTGACCCGTTGCCGGATCGCATCTTGCGCTGTTGTGCTCTGTTGAAAAAAAGTCAGTTCTGTCTCTAAGTCCGCTTGAACGCAAAGTGGGAACACGCCCGATGGTCTCGGGAAGTGCCCTATGTGAAGAGCATATGGGCTATCGGTATCCGCATTTGCGCCGACGCTCGCAATTTCAACAAAGTACTCGCCATCCTCAAGTGCTCGGATAGAAAAGCACGGGTCTTGGTTGAGCATCGGTGTATCATCGACTTGCGCAAGAACTTTTCCAGAAGAATCGCGAAGGGTCAGAACGGTATCGAGCAGATTGACACCCAAACGGACAGCAACAACCTCTGCTGATATGCGTTGTCCGGCAGCGGCATGGATTTGATATACATCTTTGTCATCCTCCCCAAGAGTTCCGTTGATCGTTACGTTTGGATCGATTCGCTGTGGGCCTTCATCGTTCGACTCCGCAACACTCGGGAACGGGCTGATGGTGATGGTTCTAAGCTCGGAGATGCCTTCGACCGATCGCAATCGGATCGGATGCGGTCCTAGCTCGCAAATGTCATGAGCGACCATATGCAGTCTCGTTTCGTCTTCGCTTATTCGTTCGATACGTTTGCACTGTATCCCCGAATTATAGAAGAGCACTTCATCGATGTTGCCCAGCGATGAGCCTCGGGCAAGGATCGAGAAGCTCGTACCGCGTGTGCTTACAGGTGGGACGAGGGCTTCTAGCGATGGGTTGGCCGCTTGGATTGCAGACAGTGGGGCTAGAAACAATAGCGATTGGATTGCTGATGTGATCACGACGCAGAGCTTCGTGCAACTTTGGGTCTGGAAATGCATCAGGCGAGGATTCCTCGAACCACTTTGCCGTTCATAACAATCGCTTGAGGCCGATCACCTGGTGACATGAGCGCTTTGTTTGCATCGATTCCGAGCAAGTGATACACGGTGGTCACGTAGTCCTCGACGCACAATGGCGAGTCAGCTGGTTCGGCCGCAAGCCCATCGGACGCGCCGTAGACTTGGCCTTGTTTGACTCCACCACCTGCCATCACGATGCTAAAAACGCGAGGCCAGTGGTCACGGCCTCCGCCAGCATTGATCTTTGGCGTTCTACCGAATTCGCTTGTTATCAAGACCAACGTTGAGTCCAGCATACCTCGTTGATCTAGGTCTTGTATTAGGCCTGAAAAAGCCATATCTAGATCTGGCAATTGCGTTTCAATGCTGCGATAGTGGAATGCGTGTGTGTCCCAAGCGCCATAGGTGACAGTAACAAATCGAGCGCCCGCCTCGACGAGGCGTCGAGCGATCAGCAATCTCGCGCCTGCCGATGGCCTCAAAACAGGTCCCCAAGGGTTCATTCCGTAAAGGTCTTTGGTTTTGTTGTTTTCTTTTTTGAGGCTGAACGCCTCGCGCGCTTGAGATGAACCCAGTAGGTCGTACGCTCGTTGATAAAACGAATCCATTGTAGCAATCGAATCATCGCGTTCATTGCGCGCAAAGTGATCATCGACCAGCTCCTTCCAAGCTTTTCGTTGATTGAATCGTTGTTCATCAATTCCCTTGGGCAGATTCAAATCACGAACTGAAAAATTGGAACGGGCTGGATCGGCACCGAGGGCGAATGGGCCACATGCATTGCTCAAATACCCGCTCCCGAGGAACTGGCTCCCCTGGTTCGGAACGCAAACATACGCGGGCATCGCGTCGCGAGGGCCAAGCTCATGAGCGACCACCGAACCAACACTTGGGTATACCAGCGCAGGACTTGGCCGATAGCCTGTGAACATGCTGTGTTCACCTCGGCTATGATCGACTTCCGTGTGTGTCATGCTGCGAACGACGGTAATCTTGTTTGCGACCTTGGCAGTCTCACGCATGTGCGAACTGAAATAAATACCGGGGAGCGAAGTCGCAATTGGATCAAGGATACCTCGATATTCGGGTGGCGCATCTGGCTTTGGGTCGAAACTATCCATGTGCGGGAATCCACCTTGAAGGTAGATATGAATTACCGACTTGGCCTTGGGCTCGATTTTTTTGCCGTTTTTCGCATTTACTTCGGCTGCACTCGATTCAAGTTTCAGTAGATCGCCGAGCGTAAGTCCGGCACCGCCGAGCCAGCCAACGTACATGAAGTCGCGTCGCGATCGGCGCATAGAATAGGGAAGGCCGTTCGACGATTGATTGTGTTGTTGCATATTCATTCTTTGCTCCTAGCTCGACTACTTTGTGGTTACTGGTTCGAACTCAACGACGAGCTTGGGGCGCTGTTCGATGTTTTCGAATTCGCTGGTGTAAAAATCCCATCCGTTTCCGCCGGTGTTGAGAAAGACCCATCCGTGATTTGCTTGCCCAGTTGCCCAAGCTTGAACGGTATCGGTCACATCAAAAACGATGGTAGAAGAATTGGCTGCGATTTTCCCGAAGGTGAAACTGTCTTTGTGTCTGGCTGCTTCAAAGTTATCAGCTGAAATTCCATCGACAACGGAACTCCAAGTCGCGGATTTGGGAAATGGTACAAGCATCCGATGGAGATTGACCGTACTTCCTTGGTCGAACGCGCTGACAAGCATGCGAGCAGATGCGATTCGAGCGTTCTTTGGAATTTGGGTAGGGCTTGGGCCGATGATTCCGTCGAATCGTATCAATACTTGACTCTCGCCACCGTCATTGTTCGCATCGGACGAAGCGTTGGGATTGGATTCGAGCAAAGTCGTAGGCGCCAGCGCCCAAATCTCGGTGTCGACGGTCCCAGAATATTTGTCTACGCCTTCTTGAAACGAAATTCTCTTGGTCACCTTTTTCTTGCTCGGCAAGTCGATTGAATCGCTTGCAAATAACAAGAATGATCCAACCGAATTTGCGATCCATAGTATGCAGACGGCGGAACGGAAAAACGTATAGGCTGCTTTCACTATTTTCTTTCGTCCAAACAGGTACTGATCTTCGAACAGTTCCGAATTCAATTTGCCGGGCTGCTTCAGGAACTGTCTTACATTGAGGCCACTAGTGTCTCCGAGTCGTCTTAATTTTTCGAGAAGCAATTGTGAGTTTACGGTTAACTTCGGAGACTTCTCGCTCATCGCCACCATCCTTAATTCTCGTTCCCTGGCTCCGCCGGTGGAGGCACTGCTCCCAAGGTTCTGCCTTGGCTGTACGACAAATAGCAGTTTTGATATTTGTTTCTGATTTATATCGAGTCTTTTTTGTTCCGAACAACAATTCAGTTAGCTATCGCTAGCCGCAAGCTCATCCGTTCGGGGCTTGCCCCCGACGGATGCGTTTTGGCGTACTACAAATATAGGGCGTCCCAACTCCCGCTCCCCTCGGCTTTTCCCGCCTCCGGCGGACAAAGCCGAATGCCGCAAGGAATCGGTAGCGGAACGGCGCGAGCCGTCCGGTGGCGAAGTGGATATCCAGCAAAATACCGGGCGGCTCGCGCCGCACCGCTACAATTTCGGTTGGCAATTCG
>JAYTVL010000365.1:0-1479 GCA_043744075.1 Pirellula sp.
CGAAGTCAAATCGAATCCGCGATGAAATAACAATCGCAGCCCATAACCTCCGCAGAGCCTGTTCCATTCGTGAAAATTCGTGAGATTAGTGGCTACCGTTCTCACCTCGCAATATTTAAGAATCCCACAGGCTTTGCCACACGCAACTGACAACTAACAACTGAAAACTGAAAACTGAAAACTGACAACTAACAACTGAAAACTGAAAACTGAAAACTGAAAACCCCTTTGATTTTGACGCACGGATTGGCTCGAGCGACCTATGACGTGGGCGTCCACTAGCCAATAGCCCCTTTCCCCCAGCAACTGCCCCTATGCTCTCCCCTGAAACACTCGAATCGTATCGCCGCATGACGCCTGCCGAGCGTTTGCGGTTGACGCTCGATAGCATGGCGGAAAACGAAAGGTTCTTGTTGATGGGGTCGGATGAACAGGTATCGCGGAAATTTGACTTGCTAAATCAACGCAACGATGAGCGGAACCAGGCATTGCTGATGGGATTACGACAGGCCGACCAATTGAGGCGGCACGGAGAAGCGGGTAAGTCCGTATCCCGGTGAGCAATCTTGAGCAGATGCTTCGTCGCATGATCGATTGCTTTGAGCGTTTGGGGCTTCCCTATGTGGTGATGGGCGGACTGGCCGTTCGGATTCATGCCCTGCCGCGACCCACGTATGATGTGGACTTTACACTGTCGATTCCGCGAAGTGATCTTTACAAACTGTTTGACGCCGTTCAGGAAATGGGATTGACAGTGCCATCCCAATATTTATCCGGCTGGGTCGATGAAGTCGCAGAAATGCCACTGGTTAAATTTCGAACATTTCTGGCCGATGGCAAAGGGATTGACGTGGACGTCTTCCTCGCCGAAACCGATTTCCAGACAAACGTAATGAATAACCGTGTTTTGGTGGATCTCGACGGTAAACCGATCTGGGTGGTCAAGCCCGAGGATTTGCTACTTTTGAAACTCTTGGCATCGCGTCCACGTGACCTCATCGATGTCGCAGATTTAATCTTCATCCAAGGCCAGCTCGATGAACCCTACCTTCACGATTGGGCTAACCAACTCAACATCGACGACCGCCTCAAAAATGCACTAGCCACTAGCAACTAGCAACTAGCTACTAAGAAATGTCCGTAGATTTAAAACCATTTTCGTGGGAAAGGATGATCGAAGCAGTGGAAGCAGTTCGTCAAAGGGCCCTGCGAGCGACCGCCGCACTTGCTGCTGCGAAGCTTCCTTACGCAATCATAGGTGGCAACGCTGTAGCCGCTTGGGTAGCTCGAGTCGATCGTGCGGCAGTTCGCAACACACAAGATGTTGATATTCTGCTACGCCGCACCGACTTTGAAGCCGCGAAAGTAGCTCTTGAGAGCGAAGGATTTGTATATCACAAGGTTCTCGAAGTCGATTGTTTCCTTGACGGCCCAGACGCCAATCCACGCGACGCGGTGCATGTCGTTTTTGCCAACGAG
>JAYTVL010000366.1:0-1477 GCA_043744075.1 Pirellula sp.
CTCGTAGCCTCGTCCACTACGACACTAATTAATCGCACGATGCTTATCTGATATTCAACCTGGCCCAGGGTGGCAAATGGTTGTTTAGTCGGGTGCTGAGAACCTTGCACCAACCAAGTGGTCGGCCATTCCATGTCGCAATTGTCCAACCGCCTAAAACTCTCAAATTCGATTGCCCAGTCGACGGTCCGACGGCGAGGGAAGTTCCGCTTGCAAATAGTTTGGCCTGGACTTCAACCAATTCCAAAGTGTGATGCGGCGTAAAAAACTCTTTATCCAACAGCGCAAGTCCCTGGGTCGGAACAAAATGATTGCCCGTCTCGATTAAGACGGCCATAGGCTCCATGGAAACCACCCGAAATTCTTCTATCGCTTGTTGCACGCCTGGTGTCATGCATTGGGAAACGCCCCGTCGACTTGTTGTTACTGCATTTTTGAACGTGCCCAATACATCAAGCATTTCCTGAACAGACTTTTGTTTATCTAGTTCAGCCCGCTGTTTTGTCTTTTCTGCAATTGATATGACGGGCTGTTTGACGCTGCGAGAACCCATTGCCTTGGGCGCAAACTCGAGTTCCTTTACCAATCGAAGTCCTGCTGCAAATCCACCTGCGCAGCGATCGCGATGCGGCCACAACCTATAGCAACCTGACTGCACCGACGATCGCCAAGGCTCAAGTCCCATTGGTTCGATCGGCTTCCATGCGCCTGGATACTGATCTTGAAGCCATTGGATTTGAGATTCGTTTTCTTCGGTTGCAAATGTGCATGTCGAATAGACCAGGCGTCCGCCAAGCTTGAGGAGCTGAATGGCGGACTGAAGAATGCGTTGTTGCCGGAGTGCACAATGTTCAATCTGGTTTTCAGAAAACGCATTGCCTTCACGCTTATTTCGGCCGACGAGTGTTTGACCACTACACGGTGCATCGACAAGAACTGCGTCAAAAGACCGAGGCACCAGATTGGCCAAATCCTCAGGATCATACGACGACACGGCAAAACAAGGATTGCCGGTTCTCGCTAACGAATATCGCAGTACATCTACCCGCGAACGAATGCTCTCATTGGCCAACAAGAATCCGTTCGGTCCAAGACGTTCCGCGATAGCCGACGCCTTGCCGCCCGGAGACGCACATAAATCGCATACCATGTCAGAGGGACGAGGGTCGAGCACCGCAAGCGGCAACAATGACGCTGCATCCTGAATGTAATAGTCAGCCGTAGCATAGCTGAGAAACGACGCTGGTCGCTCTCTAGGATCGACCACAAAACGTCCCGACTGATACCAGGGGACCTCCTCTACTTCGAAGGGTAATTCCGTCAAACGACGGACGTTTTGTCGAACGCATCGATCGCTGTAGCTGTAAAGAGCCTTGCGAAACGATTCTTGTTCGTTTGCGTCTAATAGTTGATTTAGCATCGTTCGATAAATACGTGGCGTAAGCTTCCAGCTTGCGAGGCAAAAAACGCAAGCTGG
>JAYTVL010000367.1:0-17205 GCA_043744075.1 Pirellula sp.
TGACCTGGCTAATAACTATGAGAAACACATAAGTGCTCCTTGGCAGCGAAACTTGGCCGGCGCGCAACGTTCGATCTTCGTTGTATATCCACAAGAAGACGAGCGACGCATCCGTGCCAAGATCGGCGACTTCGAGGTTCGCACGCGCAATGCGGGTCACGATTGGCAGCTTGTGGATCTCACCGACATGTTTCCACAGTGGATGGCCCGCGAAGAGTACCGTGAAAGCTACTTCGAAGACCCAGCGGATCTCAAGCTCAAGCTCGACACCGCTTTCATGGACTTCGTTTCTAAGCACTTGCGTGGCGTGTTATCCAACGAGCAAGCAACCGAGCAGTCGGTCGTCGCCGTAGTTGGCGGTGCGTCGCTCTATGGCTTTCTGCATATCTCAGAACTTATCGACAAAGTGGCCGGCGATATCCGTGGACGCTTGGTCTTTTTCTTCCCGGGTCATTTCGAGCAAGGCACCTATAGCCTCCTCGGAGCAAGGTCCGGTTGGAATTACTTGGCTACACCTATCACGCATCGGTCTGGAGAATAATCAATGAAGAATCGTGAACTGTTTTTGAGAGATCCAGCCTCGTCGGCGTTGATGAACAATGGACAGGCACGCATCAATGACGGCCAGACCGAACAAGAATTGCTGACCCTTCGTGAAGAGTTGATCAACTTCGTCTGCGAGGGCCATTACGAAGACGGTGCGATTCGGATTCTCGATTCCTACATTCGACACTTTGGCGGGACCAGCCAACCAGCGGCCTGGGTCAGCGGCTTCTTCGGTAGTGGTAAGTCACACCTGCTCAAAATGCTCTGTCACCTTTGGGTGGATACCGAGTTTCCGGACGGCTCGCGAGCGCGATCACTACCTCGCGACTTACCTGAGGCGTTGGTCGCCAATTTGAAAGAGCTGGATACGCTGGGGCGGCGTTACGGTGGGCTCCACGCCGCTTCGGGCACGCTACCGTCCGGTGCCAACGAAAGCGTTCGCTTGACCGTGCTGGGGATGATCTTTCGTTCGAAAGGCCTTCCAGAGAAATTTGCTCAGGCCAAGTTCTGTCTTTACCTGAAAAACAAGGGATTCTATGACAAAGTGAAGTCAGCCGTCGAAACGAAAGGCAAGGACTTCTTTCGCGAGCTCAACGATCTCTATGTCAGCCCGATTCTGCACGACGCACTTGTCGAAGTGGATTCAGGATACGGCGATCGCAAAGCAGCGAGATCTACCATCAAGGCCGCCTTCGTTCAGCCGAACGACGTTTCGACGAAGGATTTCATCGAGACAATTCGCGAAGTGATTTCCGTCAGCGGACAGCTTCCCTGCACAGTCATCGTATTGGACGAAGTGCAAGTTTATATCGGCGAAGAGCAAGATCGCGCTCGTGACGTGGTCGAAGTCGCCGAAGCGCTCAGCAAACAACTCGATAGCCGCATCATCGTCATCGGTGCTGGCCAAAATGCACTTAGCGCCCAAGCTCCACACTTCCAGTGGTTAAAGGATCGCTTCACCATACCGGTCGAACTTTCGGACACCGACGTTGAGACGGTCACTCGCCGAGTCTTGCTTCAGAAGGAACCCAAGCATGTGCCCGAGATTCGCAAGTGCTTGGAGCTACACGCCGGTGAAATCGAAAGGCAACTCTCTGGCACTCGTATCGCCAGCACCAGCAACGATCGCGGCATCATCGTAGAAGACTATCCCCTGTTGCCTACTCGCCGTCGGTTCTGGGAATACGTGTTCCGAGCGGTCGATCCGACCGGTACCAGCGGCATGTTGCGATCGCAGCTTCGCATCATTCACGACGCGCTGCAGGAACTCGCAGAGCAGCCATTGGGTACCGTTGTTCCTGCCGACTTCATGTTCGAGCAGTTACAACCCAACTTGGTTCAGCAAGGTGTATTGTTGCGCGAGCTGGATGAGACCATTCGCAAGTTAGATGACAACACGCCCGAGGGTAAGCTCAAGCGACGCATCTGCGGCCTCATCTTCTTGGTTCGAAAGATCCCGCGCGAAGCTGGCTTCGATATCGGCATTCGTGCCACACCTGAGATGCTTGCTGACCTCCTGGTCAGCGACCTTCGCAATGATGGTTCTGAATTGAGGAAGCAGATTCCGCTGTTGCTCCATCAACTGGTCGAAGATGGTGTGTTGCTCAAGGATGAAACGGAATTCAACCTGCAAACCAAGGAGTATTCCGACTGGGACCGTGAGTATCGCAATCGAGTCGCTCGATTCAATGAAAAGAATGCCGAAGTTCACACGAAGCGGGAGGCCTTGATCCGAGCGTCTGCTGAGAAGGAACTTAAGAACATCCAGTTGGTTCACAAAGGGGAACGTCAGGAAAAGCGACGGTTAGAAATCTTCTTTGGTGAAGACGTAGAAGCGGCTTCCAGCCGCTTTGCAGCTCTCACAAAGAGGCAGGATGCCTCTTCTACTTGGGATGACACAGTTCCGGTTTGGATTCGCGACGGATACAACACCGCTGAGAAGAACATTGTTGAGGCTGCGCGTGCTGCGGGAACCGACAGCCCGATCGTGTTCGTGTTTCTGCCACGTGGCAACGCTGACGGATTGAAGTCCCAAATCGTCCGCTACGAGTCGGCTGCAGGCACGATTCGGTTCAAGGGAGTGCCTAGCACACCTGAGGGCGAGGAAGCCAAGAAGGCAATGGAGACTCGCATGTCCGATGCGGCGAGTCAACTCAACGAACTGTTAGCGGAGATCATCGACTCGGCCAAGGTTTTCAAAGGTGGTGGAGCCGAAGTCACCGGCATTACGATTGAGCAAAAGATCGTCCATGCTGGCAATGCTGCCCTAGTACGCATGTTTCCTGACTTCAAAGACGCGGACTACAAGAACTGGCCTGTGGTCATCACGCGAGCGAAAGCGAACGATGACACGCCGCTGCAAGCGATCAAATGGACCGAAGAGACCAAATCGCATCCCGTCTGCAAAGCGATTCTCAAAGAGATCGGTTCCGGTTCCGAAGGTCGCGATCTGCACAAGAAGTTTGGATCGCCACCGTACGGTTGGCCCCAAGACGCAGTAGACGGCGCGCTCATGGCGCTTCACAACGCGGGTGACGTTTCGGTGCGGTATTCCGGCGAAGCGGTTCCAGCCGGCAAGCTCGATCAGACCAAGATAAAAAAGGCCGAGTTCCGTCAGGTCACGCGAGTGATCTCAGCGAGAGAGAAGCTGGCCTTGCGTGGATTGTTTCAAGAAGCTGGAGTGTCGGCTAAGCAGAGTGATGATTTAGAAGATAAGTCGAGTGAGTTCATCGAGGCGATGCTCACACTAGCATCGCGAGCCGGAGGTGAAGCGCCGTTGCCACCCCAGCCCGACACACAAAGTCTAATCGACATTCGCAATCATGCAGGGAACGAGCGACTGGGCAAGTTGCTAGAACGCGATGCGGAACTCAAGAAACTTGCGAAGCAATGGATGGAGCTTGGCGAGCTCGCTGACAAACGGCTTCCAGTTTGGAAGACGCTGGATCGAATGCTACGGCACGTAGAAGAGGCTTCCAGCCTCTTTTCCCCGGATCAGAGGCTGGAAGCCTCCGCTACTAAGTCATCCGCCGAAGGCGTTCGTACCAACCGATTGTTGCTTGACACTTCGGATCACGTATCTGGCCTCGTCAAGAAATGCGCAGAGCTATTGCGAGCCTCCGTCAATACAGCCCATGCCACATTGAAGTCCACTCAAGAAGAGCAGATGGCATTGCTGACTAAGTCGGACGTTTGGGGCAGGCTATCTACCGAACATCAATCGAGCGTTCTTAGCTCTAACGGTATTACGGATATAACATCGATCAAAGTTGGAACCGACGACGAGCTGGTTCGAGCTCTGGATTCAACATCGTTGTCATCCTGGTCAGACAAATCCGCTGCACTTTCAGGTCGTTTTTCAGCGGCACTGGCTCAAGCGGGAAAGATGCTTGAACCTAAGTTACAGCAGGTTCGACTCACAAGTGGAACCCTTAAGACACCTGACGAAGTGAAGCAGTGGTTGAATGAAAAGGAACATGAGTTACTCGAGAAGCTCAAAGCAGGACCAGTCATCGTTTCGTAATTCCCATCTGCCAGACAACCTACACAAGATTCATCCCATGGCTGCACTAAGACCCGAACTCCGCAAAGATCTTGAAAGAGCGATCATCAAGGCTCGGAACTTGGTGGTCGCTGATGTGACGGATCGTTTGAAAGAATTGAATGTCCACGAAGGCAAGCGTGGAGCGCTATCCGATGCTCAGGCTCAACTTCGAGTCCGCTTGCGAGCTCACGGCAAACAGATCGGTGATTTTCGCAATTCGCAATCTGATGCGCAGCAGATTGAACGTCTCGTGCAAGAGTGTGCCTACGAGCAGTGGCATCGCATGATCTTTGTGCGGTTTTTGGCTGAGAATGAATTCCTGATCGATCCCGAATATGGACAATCGGTTTCGATGGAAGCGCTCGCAGAAATCGCGGAAGAGTCGAAGTCTGATCCGTGGGTGATGGGTGGGCAGTTTGCGTCGGCCTCGCTGCCAGCCATCTTTCGTAAAGATGATCCTTTGTTAGAACTGCGACTGTCTCAAGAGACTCAAGTAAAGCTGAACGATCTTCTTAATGCGTTGCCGGCCGAGGTATTCACAGCAGATGATTCGTTGGGCTGGGTCTATCAGTTTTGGCAGAGCGAAGAGAAGGATCGCGTCAACGCTTCGGGCGACAAGATCGACGGGCGTTCCATTCCTGCGGTTACTCAACTCTTCACGGAACACTACATGGTGTTGTTCCTGTTGCACAACACGCTCGGCGCGTGGCACGCTGGAAGGGTTTTGGCTGAGAATCCCGAACTTGCGATCAACGCTAAAGACGAAGCCGAGCTGCGCCAAGCCGTCGCTCTCAAAACGACTGGCGGCTACGAGTTTGAGTATCTGAGGTTTGTAAAAGTAGAAGAGGCTTCCAGCCTCTTACGCACTACAAGCGACCAAGCCGGTGAATTTAACCTCGGCAATCGAGACGTAGTACGGGAAGACAAGAGCCAGGATGGCTCTTCTACTTTTGACCACAACTGGTTTGACTGGAAGGAACCGATCGATGTTGGCAGCGGTAATCTTCCGCATATCAAGCAGGAAGGTGTTACTTACTTCGTTACCTTTCGTACCGCTGACTCCTTACCAGCAGAAAAGTGGAAAACCTGGAAAGCAGAGCGTGACGAGTGGCTTGAGAAAAATCCTAAACCCCACACAGACCAGCAGAAGAAAGAGTATTACGCAAAGTTTCCTGCTCAGATAGAAAAGTGGTTAGATCAGCAATACGGTTCACTCGTGCTTGCACAAACGGAACCACAAAAGATTGTCGATGATGCTCTTCAGCACTTCAACGGTGACAGATACATCCTCGACGAATATGTTGTAGCCGCCAACCACGTACACGTCTTAGTGACTCCATTAGGCGATAATGATTTGTCGGACATACTCCATTCTTGGAAGTCATTTACTGCGAACAAGATCAACAAGCTGATCAGTCAGGCAGGAAAATTTTGGCAAAAAGAATCCTTTGACCATGCTGTTCGATCTCCTGAGAGCCTCGAGAGGTTTCGCGAGTACATCAAGGATCACAACGTAGAAGCGGCTTCCAGCCGCTTTCAGCCCCCCCCAAATTTTGTCTCAGAAGAAGGAGCTGAGTATGAGAATGTTCCAACGGACGATTCAAAGAGCCTGGAAGGCTCTTCTACTTGGCGGCCAATGGGTGGCACGTTCTCAGGTTGGCCCAAGACAGCAGCCGAGCTCAAAGTACTTGATCCTTCGTGCGGAAGCGGCCACTTCTTAGTCGCTGCATTCGAATTACTGGTTCGGTTACGAATGCACGAGGAAGGTTTATCGGTTGAGTCGGCTGTCGAAGCAGTACTTCGCGACAACTTATTCGGCCTTGAGATTGATCCACGCTGTACGCAGATCGCCGCGTTCAATGTTGCGATGGCTGTATGGAAGATGACTGGTCCAAAACCACTGCCACCGATGCGCAACATCGCTTGCTCGGGCATTCCGCTCGGCAACAGCCGCGATGAATGGATGAAGGCAATCAAAGTAGAAGAGGCTTCCAGCCTCTTACAACGCTCACCGGAAGGTCGAAAGCGGCTGGAAGCCGCTTCTACTTTAGGCTTTCAGTGGGGGCAACTCTACGACATGTTCTCCAAGGCCGACACGCTAGGCAGTTTGATCAACCCACAGCGTTTCGTCGGCTCAGGATTGATCACCGATGAACAGTTGGAGCAAATCTCCGAAGCTTTATCGACGATCATTGTTAACGACCGCAACGCAACTGATGAGCAACAGGAGCTTGCTTCGGCCGCTCAAGGTTTGACGCGAGCAACAGAGTTGCTCGCAGGAGGTTACACGCTGGTGATTACTAACGTGCCGTATCTCGGGCGCGGCAAACAAGATGATGAACTGAAAAAGTATCTGGATACTCAGTATGCTTTGGGAAAGGCCGATTTAGCAACTGCCTTTGTACTTCGCTGTTTAGAGTTCTGCACAAAAGGCGGCTCGACCGCACTGGTCACACCGCAGAACTGGTTGTTCTTGACGACATACAAGAAACTACGTGAGACCTTACTTGAACGAAGGCAATGGGAATTCGTTGCGAGGTTGGGACCAGGTGCTTTCGAGACAATTGGTGGGCACGTCGTAAACGTGGCGCTATTAGGATTGACCGTCCATGACGCGGACGACACTCAGCAAATGGCTGGCATCGATGTCTCTGCTGCGAAGGAACCGGAAGAGAAGGCGGCCATGCTTGCCGGCCAACTAGATGGGAACATAGCTGTGATTTCGCAAGCCGACCAATTAAAGAACCCTGATGCCATAATTCAATTTGAGTCCACGATCGGATTGCGTTTTCTAAGTGATTTCGCGGACACTTGGCAGGGTTTAGTAACCTGTGACGACAATCGTTTTCTCTATAAATATTGGGAAGTTCAATCTTCTGATGAACGCTGGATTCGTACGCAACTACCACCACAATCGTCCGTAGACTTCACCGGAAAGAGTGTTCTATTGCTTTGGGAAATCGCAAAAGGAGCGCTGCACAATGATTCGAACGCGCACAATTTTCCGCCGAGCAATGCTCTTTCCAGATCTGGTGTTGCTGTTCAGCGAATGAGTGAAATGAATTCGACGCTTATGAACGGTGAGATTTTTGGCGATCACGTCGCTCCACTAATACCGAAAAACGAAAGCGATCTGGCAGCAATTTGGAGTTTCGCAAATAGTGGTCAATTGCTCAAAGAAGTCCGGAAAATTGATACACAGGTCAAAGTAGCGGTCGGAAGTCTCATGAAAGTACCTTTCGATCTACAATATTGGCAAAAGATCGCTGCTGAAAAATATCCAAATGGCCTACCAGAACCTGAAAGCGATGACCCAACACAATGGCTTTTTCATGGTTGGCCAGGTCAAGTAGAAGCGGCTTCCAGCCGCTTGTCTGAGAAGAACAAGAGCCAGGATGGCTCTTCTACTCTGCAAGTCGCCGTCGCGCGTTTACTTGGATATCGATGGCCCGCAGAACTTGATCGTGAGATGCGACTTAGCCAACGAGCGCGAGAGCTGGTCTCGCGTTGTTCCGAACTCGATGAGTTCATCGATGATGACGGTATCGTCTGCATACCTTCAGTCCGAGGCGAAGACCCTGCATCCGATCGCTTACTGCGTCTGCTTCATGCGGCGGGGGTAGACGTGGCTTCCAGCCGCGTGCAGCAGATTCTGGGAAAGAGCCAGGATGGCTCTTCTACGATCGAGTCTTGGCTTCGTGAAAAGTTTTTTCAAGAACATTGCGAGCTGTTTCATCAGCGACCTTTCATCTGGCACGTCTGGGATGGTCGCAAAGATGGCTTCGCCGCACTCGTCAATTACCACAAGCTAGTAGACGCGGCTTCCAGCCGCGATTCTTCAAGCACCAAGAGCCAGGATGGCTCTTCTACTTTCCATCAAGGCAAGAAACTACTTGAAAGCCTGACCTATAGCTATCTTGGCGATTGGATCACGCGACAAGAGGCCGGCGTCAAGAACAATGAATCAGGCGCAGACGATCGTTTGCTAGCTGCGAAAGAGTTGCAGGACAAACTGCAATCAATCCTTCATGGCGAACCACCCTACGACATCTTCGTCCGCTGGAAACCATTGCACGAACAACCCATCGGCTGGACTCCCGATATCAACGACGGCGTTCGCATGAACATCCGCCCGCTCATGCTCGCCGAACTCACACGCGGCCGCAGAGGTGCAGGCGTCCTACGCTTCCCACCGAAAATCACGTGGACCAAAGACCGAGGCAAGGAACCCAATCGCCCGATCGAAGACTATCCCTGGTTCTGGGGGAACGTAGATGCGGCTTCCAGCCGCGTGGATTACTTCGGCAAGAGCCTGGAAGGCTCTGCTACGTTCACCGGCGACCGCTGGAATGATCTTCATTACACAAATGCCAACAAGCAGCAAGCTCGCAATCAAAAGCAACTATTGAACAAGGACCCTCAATGATGTCAGAATTAAAACGTGGAAGCCGATGGTGGAAGTTTGATTTCCATACGCATACACCTCATTCAACAGATACTCCTTGGTTTCCTTTGGCCGGCTCGCCGACCGAGTTGGCACCTGCGGCGTGGCTCCAGAAATTTATGGAGGCAGGTATCGACTGCGTTGCGGTCACCGATCACAACGGAGGCGATTGGATTGATAGGCTACGTAGCGAATTGGAGAGTTTATCGCAGCAAACCGTCAGCAATAAGCCTGCTTGGTTTCGTGTAGACTTTAGGATCTTTCCTGGCGTCGAACTGTCTGTCAATTCTGGCCTCCACTTTCTGGCGATCTTTTCTCCGACCGAGACCACTGCTAAGATCAACAACGTACTTGCTTTGGTAGGCTATACGGGACAGAAGGGTAATCCCGATATCCGAACTGATAAGTCTGCGATCGAAGTTGCAAAGATTATTCACGAACAAGGTGGTATATGCATTCCCGCGCATGTTGATGAAGCCAATGGTTTGCTGCTTCGCGATGCCAGCGGAAGCCTGGTCGAAGACCATCAAACGACATTGCGAGTTCTGCAGTCTGGCTTTATCTCAGCGCTCGAGGTTGTTGCATACCATTGGACTCCGCATTTAGTCCTCAGCGAATCGAAGTTAAGTGTTCCGCATGTTGTCGGTACCGACTGTCACAACTTTCGGAGTGCGAACGTACCCGGCTCTCGCTTTACATGGATCAAGATGGGGAAACCTTGCTTTGAGGGACTGAAGCTAGCTCTTATCGATGGTCAACCGTTGTCTGTTCAACGCAGCGATGTCAGCGGCAACAATCCCAACAGCGAGCCTGACCTAGCGATTGAAAGTATTTCAATTGCAGATCTGTATCTGATGGGCAGGGGTCGCCCCGCTCAGACCGGTCTCAGTCCGTGGCTAACGACTATTATCGGCGGAAGGGGGACGGGAAAATCAACCATCATTGATTGCCTTCGTATCGTCTTCGACAGAGTGCGTGACTTGCCCGAATCCCTCAAAGCTGAGTTCAGAGAGTTTGACAAAATAGCCACCGATCGCAGGGCACGGGGAGCAATGCTTGAAACGTCTAGCATTGTGGCGACTCTGCGAAAAGCGACCGGCCGGTTCCGCTTGACTTGGAGTCGGCAAGATCAGTCGACGAAAATCGAATCGATGGAAGCCGACGGTACTTGGCGACCTTCTGATGGCCTAGTCCGCCAGAGGTTTCCCGTACGTATCATGAGTCAGAAAGAAATCTTTGAAGTTGCGAAGGAACCGCAATCATTGATTAACCTCGTCGACTCATCGCCCGATTTCACCTTGAACGACTGGCGTGAGAAACGCGATTTGCTCAATGCGCTCTACAAGCGCTTGGTGGGCCAGCAACGGGAACTCATCACAAGAACTGCGAGCAAGCAACGGTTACAAGGTGAGTATGAGGATACTTCTGCGGCAATTGCAATTTTCGAGCAAGGTGAGAACCGTCAAACGCTTCAAGAGTTTCAGATCCACCGTCGCCAGGAACGAGTCCTTGGACAACGTGCAGAAGAGATCGACCAATTCGCTGACACTTTGCGAAAGGTTAGTGAAGAAGGATCGCCGTCAGATATGGAAGAGGGGCTCTTTGACGACTCTAATCCGAAGCATTTAAATGCGCTGGAGTTCTTGAGAGCATCCCACGCGCAGCATCGTCGCGCGGTTGCGACATTAATATCGCTCGCCAGCGAACTGGATGAATTCAACCAACAATGGAAAGCGCGACTAGCAGAATCAAGCTGGACCCAGTTTGGAGTTTCAGTGCAGCAAGGCTATGACCAACTCGTTGGCGAATTGGCTACTAGGGGTGTAACGAATGCAAGTTCGTACGCACCGCTGGTTCAAAAGCGCCAGCAACTCGATCAACAGTTGAAGGATATTGCCTCTGCTGAAAGGGAAATCCAGCGACTCGACTTGGACGTTAACAATACATTGGTGGCGATTGAGCAGCACCGTAAGGATCTTTCCAATCGACGTGAAATCTTTCTTCGAACGGTTCTCGATGGGAACCCGTTTGTGCGGGTTCGAGTCATGGCCTACGGCGGAAACGCAAGTCAATGCGAATCTTCGCTCCGCGAGGCTATTGGTCGAGCAGACGGTTTCAAGTCGGATATTTTGGCTGAAGATGAAGCAAGTGGAGTACTGGCGAAGCTGTATTTAGGCCTACCTTCCGAGCCAGCCCCGAGATCGTCGATGCTTGGAGAACGTATTGCTGTGTTGAAGGCTCAAATCCTGCGTTCTGCTCAAACTGGAACCGACGCTGAACTGAGCCAACGATTTATCAACTATCTACAAAAGTTAACCCCCGACGATCTCGACAAGGTACGAGTATGGTTTCCAGAGGATTCACTGGAAGTTGATTACAAGAGAGGCCAAGACTGGGCCTCGATCGAGCAAGGCTCACCGGGTCAGCAAACGGCTGCAATTCTAGCGTTTCTAATGTCGCACGGCAAAGAGCCAATGATCCTGGATCAGCCCGAAGACGATTTGGACAATCATCTAATTTACGACTTAATTGTGCGGCAAATCCGTCAGTCGAAACAACATCGACAGATCATCATTGCAACCCACAACCCAAATATTGTCGTCAATGGTGATGCGGAGATGGTTGTCGCGATGGCCTCAAAACATGGACAGTGCGTCGTCAATGAATCGGTCAGCGGTGCCCTTCAGGAGTCCGCAGTACGGGATGAAGTATGTAACGTCATGGAAGGCGGACGCGATGCCTTCCTAAAACGTTACCAGCGTATCGTTTACCCTGGTTCACAAAGTTAGCAAGCGAGAGTCACATGTACCAAACAATTGAAGAGTTGCTTCGGGCTATAAGGCTTGGCGAAGATAGTTCACTTGAACTGAAAGCGGTTGTTTTTAGTGGAGCGAAGATCAAGGGACCGGGACGCGACGAACTGGCGGAGGAGCTGGCCGCATTCGCGAATGCGAAGGGTGGCGTCCTGGTGTTGGGGGTTGACGATAAGACCCAGGATATCATTGGCATTCCGACCGCAAGACTGGAGGAAGTTGAAACTTTCGTTCGCGATGTGGCTAACGATAGCATCGATCCACCGCTCTACCTGGATATTCACCGCATCGAGTTAGCTGACACGTTTGGCGGATTTGTTCCCATTATCCGTGTAGATATTGATCGAAGTTTATTCGTTCATGCGGCTAAAGGCAAATACCTGATACGGGTGGGAAGCAGCAAACGGCCTATCTCCCCAGACTATCTTGCTCGGCTAATGCAGCAGCGAAGTCAGGCGAGGCTCATTAGGTTTGACGAGCAGGTTGTACCCGGGACTTCTGTCAGCACGTTATCGAGCGATTTAGTGGAACGCTACCGTTCAGAGCTCTCCGATCCTGATTTTGATACGTTTGCCGGCAAGCTTGCGATGTTGCGACCAGATGTCGACGGAACCCTCCGAGCGACGGTTGTTGGAGTTCTTTTCGGTACGGAACATCCGAGAGAATTTTTACCGAATGCGTTTGTTCAGGCCGTAGCCTATCGAGGAACGTTTGAAACTAAGTTTGATGATTTGCAGACTTATCAAAGCGATGCCGAAGATATCGAAGGTCCATTGGATCAACAGATTATCGGAGCTTGTCAGTTTGTTTTCCGGAATATGAAAATCGCTGGATCAAAGGATGCAGGGCGATCGGATATACCGCAATATGATCTTACTGCGATTTTTGAAGCGATCGTCAATGCAGTAGCGCATCGCGATTACTCGATCCATGGTGCTAAGATTCGCTTGCGTATATTCGCTGACCAGCTCAAGTTACACATCCCTGGTGACTTAGCGAATTCAATGGATGTAGGTGCGCTTCCGGTGCGTCAAGCTACTCGGAATGAAGCGATTGCCAGTCTGCTTGCAAAGACGCCGGTTCGCTTGACTCTTCGTGGATTCGAAACGCCCAGACAGTTCATGATGGATCGCCGAGGTGAAGGCGTGAATCAGATATTGCTGCGCAGCGAACGGCTCTCTGGTCGCCGACCGATTTACGAAACTGTCGGTGATGGCGAGTTGGTTCTAACAATCTTTGCAGCGAACCCTTCGTCTCAGTCGTCGACAAGTACAGGAGGGAAAGATGAATAAGGCTGCTTTAATCGCACAGTCATGCATTATCGCCCATCGCGAACAACATCAAACATATTTGAAAACCGAGGAAGCCCTATGCTAATACACGAACTGAGACTTGCCGGGCTATTATCCTTTGGCCCGGACACACCGCCGTTGCCGATGGAGCGGCTAAACATTTTGGTTGGCCCCAACGGCTCGGGTAAATCCAACTTTATCGAGGCGATTGCACTTTTGCGGTCTGCTGCGACCAAGCTTACTACACCGATTCGGGAAAAAGGAGGAGGTGGCGTAACGGAATGGATCTGGAAAGGAAAGCCAGATGGAATGGCTGCAATTGACGCAACGATAAAACTGGATGGCGAATCGGATTTGATTCGACACTCGATCGAATTTGCGGCAGAGTCTCAACGCTTTGTTTTGCTCGATGAGAGAATTGGAAAAGACGTAACCTATCCATCGCAACCCGACGGGCTATTACTTTTATCGTATTTTGAGAGGCACTCCGCATCGGAACGAACACAGCTCGTCGTGACCACTCACTCCGATATCCTGATCGATGCGATGACTGAACGCCCAGAATGCGTGGTCGTGTTCGACAAACAAGATGGCATCACGTCTGCAAAGCGACTTAACGCTGATGACCTGAAGATTTGGCTGAAGGATTATCGTCTCGGACGACTTTGGACGGATGGCCAAATCGGAGGTGTGCGATGGTAAAGACCGTCACAATCTATTTGGAAGGTAGTAGAGATTCCGGCGAGCTCAAACGAAGGTGCCGTGAAGGGTTTCGCAAGCTTTTCGAGAATTGCAGCTTCAAGCGGATGCCGAAGCTTGTTGCCTGCGGCGGACGTGGCAATGCGTTCGACAGGTTCTGCACGGCGCATTCTGATGGCAAAGAAGATGCAATTTTGTTGGTTGACAGTGAAGACACAATTGCGGATATCGAAAAAACTTGGCCCCATTTAAAGCTCCGTGACAATTGGGAGAAACCCGAAGGCGCTCGGGACGAACAAGTACTCTTAATGACAACTTGCATGGAGACATGGATTGTTGCCGATCGAGTGGCGCTGCGAGCATTTTACAAAAGCGAGTTGAAAGAGAATCAGTTACCACCATTGGTCAATCTCGAAGGACGAGAACGGCATTCGGTTCAGGATGCACTGCAGAACGCAACGAAAGAATGCAAAAATAAGTACGAGAAGGGAAAGCGATCCTTCGAGGTACTTGCCGTTTTGACGCGTTCAACTTTAGAGCTGCATCTGCCGAGTTTTAAGCGTGCTAGGAATGAGTTGGCAGAAAAGCTTGGAGAGAAGACATGAGCACTCTTCTCGACTCCGTTCTCCAGGGCCTCGACACAGCGACACGTTGCGCTAGTAGTGAAGTTGCTCCGACGGCTGTGCTGTGGACAGACGCTAAGAGCGAATGGCTACCCTTGCTGGATCAGTTGAAAGCTCGCTTACCTCAGTTGTTGGTGTTGGGCGAGTACGCTCCGGATACCCGAACCGGTCCAGCGATCTGGCTGAAGTGCGTAATGCAGGGAGTGCTACCCGAAGTGGACTTCCCAAAAGGCAAGACGCCGATTCTGTATCTGCCAGGTGTTAGCCGGCAAGAGTTGCGGGCGGGTACACAGTGTCCTTGGGAATTGCAACCGCTGGTTGAACTGCTGTACCGCGGCACGGTCTGGGCGCAGAAGAATGGACGCGACTGGACAGTGGAAGCCGTGCTCGTTTCTAAAGAGAGTCCAGCGTTGGCGCTGGATGTATCGGTGACGACCAATACGCGTCTATCGATGATGGCCTCACTAGCCGTGCTGGCGATTACGCCGGTCTCGAAGTTAGAGGGTCGAAGGCTCGAGGCTGAAGACTTTGATCGACTAATGATTGGTGATCACCCTCGCGATTTGCTTCGCTGGATGAGCAATCCAAACGAGGTTCGCGCCGAGATGGACGAGGGCAAGTGGCACGCATTCTGTAGTCGCTGTCGTGACGAGTATGGCTTTGATCCAGCTCGCGATGGCGAGTTCGTGGCAGGCGAGAAACTAGGCTTACAAGAAACGAGTAACTGGGAAGGATTGTGGTCTCGGTTCCGAGAAGCACCGGCGAGCTACAACGGTGTTGCGAAAGTGCTTCGAAAAGCCAAGCCACACACTATCGCTGCTCGTTTCGATCGTGAGTTTTGGCCTGATGAGAACGAGTTGGATGAAGAGACTCTCCGAAAGGATTTGCTCGCGCTCGCCGGCGTCGATCACGGTAGTGCTCGTACTGAAATCGCTAAACTAGAACAGCATCATGGAGTGAGACGCACCTGGGTTTGGGCCAAAATGGGACAGGCACCGCTGGCTTGTGCCCTGGAGTTCTTGTCTGGCCTCTCACAGAGAACGGCATCTCACTTGGGAGGCGACTCGATTGCAGATTTGGAGAAGCAGTACGTACAAGGCGGCTACATGGCGGACGACTTCGCGTTGAGAGCTCTGGCCTCCGTGAAATCCAAAGCCGATTGCGACGCGGTTGAGTCTGCCGTTCGATCGCTGTACCTACCGTGGCTTGAGCATGCTGCCCAGCGCTTTCAGGACTGCGTTCAGAAAGAATCTTGGCCAAATCATAAGTCGAGTAACCGAGCGCCAACGGTCAAGGCCGAGGCTGGCACTTGCCTACTCTTCGCCGACGGACTTCGCTACGACCTAGCAGTGCGAATGACGGAGTTGCTGCGCGAGCGTGGGTACACGACGGACGAGAGTCGACGCTGGGCGGCGCTGCCTTCAGTGACCGCAACTGCCAAACCCGCTGTGTCGCCGATCGCTGAGAAGTTGCAGGGACGTGGACTGCCTGACAGTTTTACTCCGGAGATCGTGGAAGCGGCTTCCAGCCGCTTGGGTTCAGGCAACAAGAGCCAGGATGGCTCTTCTACTCTAACGCAAGCACGTTTGCAGTCGCTGCTGAAGACAGAAGGTTACCAGATCATCACAGCTAGTGACGTCGGTGATCTTGCGAAGCCGAAAGCACGTGGCTGGGCAGAAACGGGCGAGATCGACAAACGTGGTCATGATTTGCAGATCAAGCTTGCTTCGCTGGTCGCCGGCCAGGTGGAGACGCTGGCGGATCGTATCGTTGAGTTGCTGGATGCGGGTTGGCGCAAAGTTCGTGTGATAACGGATCACGGCTGGCTGCTGATGCCTGGCGGATTGCCTAAGCAAGAGTTGCCATCGTTCTTGACGGAGGCCAAGTGGTCGCGATGTGCGACGATCAAAGGCGAATCGAAGCCGAACGCCGAGCGTCACGCTTGGTATTGGAATCCGCAAGCGGAATACGCAAGTGCCTCGGGGATCTCTTGTTTCTCGACAGGTCATTGTTACCAGCACGGTGGTGTGAGCCTGCAGGAATGTTTGGTGGCAGACATCGTCGTTTCGCCTGATGTTCAAGCCACCATGCAATCCGTCAGCATTGTGAAGGTCGACTGGAAGGGGCTGAAGTGTCGCATTACCGTCGACCCAGTCGTATCAGGATTGCAGATTGACTTGAGAAACAAGCCAAATGATCCGACGACTTCGATCACAAGTGGCGGAAAGGCCCTTGACGGAAGCGGAACAGTCACGCTGTTTATTGAGGATGAAGATCTTGAAGGCTCAGTAGTAGCTGCAGTTGTATGCAGCGAAGCCGGCCAAGTACTGGCAAAGCAGAACACCACGGTTGGTGGTGAATCGTAGAAGAGCCTTCCAGGCTCTTTTTGAAGCACAGAAACAACAAAACGAAGGTAAGCGGCTAGAAGCTGCTTCTACTTTGGGAAGCCTATGACGATGACATCAAACCTCCAAATGGATGATCTCGACCGACGCTCCGCCTCGGTCTTCGACGGTTACCTAGTCCGCAAAGACTTGGTGCGCAAGTATGCGAGACAGTACCCCGTCCCAACGTATGTAGTTGAGTTTCTTCTTGGGCGATACTGCGCGACGGTTGACGAAGCTGAGATCGCCGAAGGATTGGAGATCGTCGAAAAGCAGCTCCAGAATCGGACCGTGAAGACTGGGCAGGAAGAGGTTTTCATCAAGCAGGCTCGCGATAAGGGCTCGGTCAAACTGATCGATATCGTTCGAGCGAAACTGGATACCAGGACGGATACTTATTCTGCCGAGATTCCAAGCTTGGCCATCAAGGACGCGACTATTGAAGACAGTTTAGTCGATGACCACGAACGCATGCTAACCGATGGCTTCTACGCCGAGATTACGCTCGAGTATGACGCGGTGATCGCACAGGAGAAGAACGGAAAGCCGTTTCGCATTTCCAGCTTACGTCCGATTCAAATGTCGAAGTCGGATATTCTGGATGTATTGCGACGCGGACGAGCGGAGTACTCGACTGCGGAGTGGATCGATTTTCTTGTACGATCGATTGGATTAGAACCGACCGAACTTTCCGAGCGTGCAAAGTATGTTGTTCTACTGCGAATCGTTCCATTTGTGGAACGCAACTACAACATGGTCGAACTCGGCCCACGCGGAACGGGCAAGAGCCACTTGTTTCAGCAGATCTCCCCGTACTCGCATTTGATTTCCGGTGGCAAGGCAACCGTTGCGAAGATGTT
>JAYTVL010000368.1:0-17196 GCA_043744075.1 Pirellula sp.
TATGAAGTTCGCAACTTTCTGCGATCCGCGAAGCGGGACCGATTGTATTTTGACGAAGAACTGGTGGAACAAATCGCTGAAGCTCGCAATACCAAACCAGTCGATAATGACAATCGTCTGGATGCATTGAGACTCTGTATGGAACGGTTAAAAACGGTCGAGCGTGAATTGGTCGAACGGGCCTATGGTAGCGATTCCACTATCAAAGAATTTGCAGAGAAAAGCGGGATTTCCCCGCAAACTCTTTACAACCGCGTAAGTCTTGCAAGAAGCAAACTATTGAATTGCTTGAAATTGCGGCTCGCATAGAAAGGTTGGACAAAATGAATCAAGAAAATGAAAGTCGCGCCGAACTGCATTCCTTGTTGGGGGAATTGTGCAACGGAACGCTTAGCGTTTCTCGGCATGCGAAGCTCCAGTCACTTCTAAAAGCAGATGCAGCCGCGAGGAATGAGTATCTTGACTACATTGATTTGCATATTGACTTAAAGCGAATCAGTGCACCTTTTGGCGACATACCCGTGAATTCGGAACAGGTCCTCAAAACGATCCTGAAATCGCCACCAGAACTTGAACTACGCCGTACAACAGCCGATACTGAATTTTCACGTAGGTCGGCCAGTCCTCAGTCTGCTCCGTCCACGCACCTGACGGTGCTCAGGGATTTCGTGTCGATACACCAATGGCAAATGTTGTTGATCTGAAAACAAAGTACGTCCTTTGCTTGTCGAAAAATGTTGGAGTTGTCATGGCGAAAAAAAGCAAAAGGGAGGTCTGCGACTGGACTCACTCGAAGCGATGTTTCAAGGTGGCGAAAGTGGTGCTGCGCTCGTTCCCGGCAAACCCGACGAGAGTTTGTTGATTGATGCGATCGGCTATCAGTTCTTTGAGATGCCTCCAACAAAGCCGTTGCCGGAGAACGAAATTGCCATCTTGACCGCTTGGGTCTTCAACGGTGCGCCGTGGCCTGGCAGTACGTCTGTGGCCGCCAAAACTCGTTGTCAATTCGACGATGAAGATCGATCGTGGTGGGCCATTCAGCCGGTCCGAGATGCGTCGATTCCAGTAGCAAACCTCGCGAAAAAAAGTCGTTCATGGGCTCGAAACAATATCAATCATTTCACCCTCGATCGCATGCAATCTGTAGGGCTGACTCGAGCGGATGAAGCAGATCGCGAGACATTGATTCGACGACTCTATCTCGACGTCGTTGGGTTGCCCCCTTTGCCCAAACAAGTAGAGGAATTTGTTCGCAATGACGAACCTGATGCTTTTGAGAAACTTGTCGACACACTATTGGATTCTAGGGGGTATGGAGAAAACGCAACTCGGCAGTGGCTGGACTTGGTCCGCTATGCAGATTCGGATGGCTATCGTGCCGACGGCTTTCGTCCGGAAGCATGGCGGTACCGCGATTACGTTATCAACGTCATTCAATGATGACAAACCGTACGACCGCTTTGTTCAAGAACAAATTGCTGGAGACGAGCTATTCCCAGAGGATTCAGAAGCTCGCATAGCACTTGGCTATCTGCGCCATTGGGTCTACGAGTGGAATATTCGCGATGCTCCCGGTCAATGGACAACGATTGTTGAGGACATCACCGATACAAGCTTTAGGGGAAACCGATGAACTGGGATTGCACGCAATTGTCGACCGCGTCCACGTTCATGACCTGCATGCATCGATTTTACATTTGTTGGGAATCAACAACAAAGAGCTAACTTACATCCACAAGGGGCGCCCCGAAAGGCCAACAGTAAATGAGGGCGAATTCTTTAACGCGTTGATTGCCGGATAGTAGCTTGCGAATTGTGTTGCTATGACTTCGGCGAGCAATCACTCTAGGGGACCGTCGACCTGACCAATTTTCCTCGCCCGAATTATTTTTTTGCCTTTTTTGCCTTTTTTTCCACACCACACAAACAAACGCACAAACGCAACCGGCTATATTCAATCTCATGATGTATCGGCGTACGCTGCTTCAATTCACGTTGATCAAAGGCGTACGTATCTTTTAATTCCACTAGAGGAGTTTCCATCGATGAACAAGAAATCGCGTTTCGCGTTCACTCTAGTTGAATTGTTGGTGGTGATCTCCATCATCGGTGTATTGGTGGGATTATTGTTGCCAGCAGTTCAGTCCGCCCGCGAGGCGGCACGGCGCATGCAGTGCACCAACAACCTGAAGCAGATTGGGTTGGCAATGCACAATTTCCACTCCACTTACCAGCGCTTTCCGCCGGGATATATCTGGGCGGCGGCGTCCTTGGGCGGCAATGAAACGACCTGGCTCACGCACATCCTCAACTTCGTCGAACAGAACAATCTAGTGAACACCGGCAGCTTGGTCGTGGATATGTCCAACGCAGGCAACATCAATGAGACGATGAACAGCGGCTTCGTGGCGTTCATGAAGTGTCCTTCCGACATCGAAGTTGGTCTCACATCGACAGCGACTCACAAATACCGGGCACGGGGCAATTACGTCGGCAATAGCGGCATCGGCCCTATGACGGAATTTGACAGAGTTCTTCAGCCGGTTCGACCACTAGGCGTCTTTTACCTCAACAGCGTGATGAGGGTTGGCGATATTACAGACGGGTCGTCGAACACGATTATTGTCTCTGAAATCCGCAAGGTAGTAACGGCGAGCGAGGGTACGGCGGGCGGTGATTGCCGTGGCGTCATGCACTATCCGGAAGGGTCTACATTCCAGTTCAACCGTACACCCAACAGTCTGGCGCCGGACGAAGTGCGTGCACTTTATTGCACAAATACGAATGCAAACGTTCCCTGCATTGGCACATTCACTACCTTCAATCCACGCCGGCTCATCATGACCGCCCGAAGCAGCCATACTGGCGGTGTCAACGCAGCGATGGGAGATGCAAGCGTACGCTTCGTCTCCAGCTCGATCGACCTGACGAACTGGCAGGCGCTCTCCTCACCTAACGGCGGCGAGGTCCTTGGCGGTGATTTGTAAAGGAGAAGCTGTGTGATGGCAAGAACGCGACTCGACGTGCTATCGCTTCTGCTCATACTGTTCGCTGGTTGTGGATCCAGCGTCACTCGCATCGCTGGCTCTGTGACGTTCAATGGTACGCCCATCGAGGAGGGATCGATCAGCTTCGAACCGGTCGATGGCAAAGGGACGGTTTTGGGCGGACCCATCGCTGCGGGTAGGTATGAAATCAACTCGGATTTTCCCGTGATGGGTGAGAACAAACTGGTGCGAATAATCGGAGTGCGCAAGACTGGCCGCAAGGTCCGCAACCCCGAATCCGCCACCGAAATGGTTGAGGAAGTTGAGATGTTCGTTCCTCGACAGTACAACTTGGAAAGCACGCAAACAGTACAGGTTAAGTCCAATGTGCCGAATACCCGTAATTTCGAACTCAAAACGAGTAATTCCACCAAGAACCGGTAGCCGCGATGTCTGCTGGCGATGTACCGGCTCTCGCTGAGATAGAGGTTAGCCAATGCGTTCCGTTTACCTATTCGGTCTAGCAAGTTACCTGCTCCTGGCTGTTTCCCCCGAGCTGCCCGCACAGCACTTCCAAGCGGGAGTGGGTCGAGCCGACATTACGCCGAGCGGTCCAATTCGGATGGCCGGCTTCGCGGGGCGGTCCAAACCTTCTCAAGGAGTAGACCGCCGACTCTTTCTCAAGGCACTTGCTTTGCAGGAACAAGACAAGTCGCCGTTCGTGCTGGTCACCGCTGACATTCTGGGCTTTCCCGCCAAACTTGCCGAGGCCATCGCCGCTAGAGTCCAGCGAGAACTGCATGTGCCGCGGGAGAACTTTATGCTTGTCGCCAGCCACACGCATACTGGGCCGGTCATCGCCGAGCGCCACGTTTACCTCTATGGGCTGGCCGACCAGGAAGCTCAGGCCGTCGTGGACTACACGAAGCACCTGGAGGACCAGGCCTTGGCTGCCGTGGCCGCCGCCGTGGCAGGGTTGCGTCCGGCCCAGCTTTCGTTCAGTCGCGACCGGGCATCCTTCGGAGTCAACCGTAGGGTGTTCCGAGCGGAAGGAACTCGCCTGGGCGTCAACCCGGACGGCGTCACCGATCCCGAAGTGCCGGTCCTGTCGATCTGGGACGACGCCATGACGGTACGAGCCCTCGTGTTTGGCTATGGCTGTCACTGCACCTCATTCGGCAGTAAGTACCAGATTGACAGCGATTGGGCCGGTTCCGCCCAAGACTACCTCGAACGAGCATTCCCAGGCGCGACAGCTCTTTTTATTCCTGGTTGTGGCGGGGACGTGGGCCCGGTTGGCCCGGCTGAGGCGAACGGACTCGAGCTGGCCGGCGCAGTCGCGAGGGCGATCCGCGGATCGCGAACGCAAATCATGCCGCCTCTGACGAGCCTCTTCGAGCGAGTGGAAC
Organism: Pirellula sp.; assembly: GCA_043744075.1. Classification (GTDB taxonomy): domain Bacteria; phylum Planctomycetota; class Planctomycetia; order Pirellulales; family Pirellulaceae; genus JBKCUI01. The sequence goes on from JAYTVL010000368.1 coordinate 4,397, forward strand.
TCCCCTTTGCCGCGTTACCAAGCCGCGAGGAACTTGAGAATCGTCTAAAGAGTATCGATGATGTCACCCGCCGACATGCCCGCTGGCAACTCGACCAGCTCGACCGCGAGGGCAAGCTACCGAGCGGCTATCCCTGTCCGGTGCAAGTATGGCAATTCGGTCGGCAGCTAACCTGGGTTGCATTAGGCGGCGAGGTCGTCGTCGATTACTCGCTGCGACTGAAACGAGAACTATCCGGGACAAATCTCTGGCTTGGCAGCTATGCCAACGACCACTGTGCCTATCTCCCGTCCGTTCGAATCCTGCTTGAAGGCGGCTACGAAGCTGATTCCAGCACTGCCCTGTTCCTATTGCCGAGCCGATTCGGTCCTCGAGTGGAAGATATCCTGGTTACCAGAATTCGGCAAATGTGCAAACGGCTCGCGCCCGACGCCAATCAGAACTAGCGCTAGCCCATTGAATTCAACTAAGTTTACCATAGGACACAGAGGCCATGTTGAGCAGGGGCCGTTCAACTCGAAACGGAACGCCAAGCCTTAGTTGCGTTGAGGGCGTCGATGTTTTCGAACCGGTGTCGCAAAGCTATTCCAGCGTTCCAACTCGGCGAATGCGAAATCGGACGTCGTTGCTGCGTCCGTCCGCTTGTCGTCCCAAAGCCTCAATGGAGCCGTCTGGATTCCCGAGTGCTGCCATATCGCCCAGCACGGCAGCGTCCTCGAAGGATGCGATCTTTCCGGCATTAAGTAATTCTTTGGTCAGATTGACTTGTGCGTCTAAGAGTTCGCTGTCGCCTCGAGCGGTTAGCAGTACGCTACGATCATGGGATTGATGAGCTGATGCAAGGTCGAAAACCCTTTCCAACGCGCAACTTGCGTGGGTGGCCAAAATCCGGTATCACTGGACTTGGAATTAGATCGAAATGCAATCGCAATTGTCCGTCCCAACTGCCAAAAACATAGGTAAACAGAAAAAGTGATTGAGCTGCATGAGAATAGAATTTTTCGAAAAACCAATACTCAATTCACCCTACGAATATCCTCGACGACATTGGGAACTTGATGGAACGGGGCAGCCAACTCAAAACATTACGGACCACCGCAGAATAGCCGAGTTTATTACTCCGATCCCCAAGCCGAAGAAACGCAAACAAAGCAAAGCCCAAACACAGTTTGTCTTCGACGAAGGTCACGGCATCTCGACCGAGGCTCAGCAATACGATCCAACTCCAATCATCAATGCGTTGCGACGCGAAGTTGACATTTGGCGTGCTATTCCCTCGTCATCGGATTGGCAGGTCTCTCCTGAAACCGCGCGACTACTTCAACATTGGCGAAGCCACAAGTTCAACAGCATTCGACCGTTCTTTTGCCAAGTCGAAGCCGTTGAAACAGCCATTTGGCTAACAGAAGTTGCACCGACAATTGGAAAAAAAGGGCGAGTGTTTCTCGACCATCTTGATTCAGCAAATGAAGAGGCGAATCCAGGACTAATGCGATTGGCACTTAAGCTTGCGACGGGAGCAGGCAAAACGACCGTCATGGCAATGCTTATTGCATGGCAAACTATCAATGCGGTCCGAAGATCGAACAGTAAGCGTTTCACCAAAGGATTCTTGATCGTTGCACCGGGACTCACGATTCGTGATCGACTCCGCGTTCTTCAGCCGCATGATCCTGACAGCTATTACCGAGAACGCGAGCTGGTTCCGAGCGATTTGCTTGAAGACCTGAAAAAAGCCAAAATCGTCATCACCAACTATCACGCGTTCAAAATGCGTGAACGAATGGAACTGTCCAAAGGCGGTCGCTCGTTGCTCCAAGGTCGAGGCGATGAATTGAATACGCTTGAGACCGAGGGGCAAATGCTCCAGCGAGTTATCCCTGACTTGATGGCTATGAAAAATGTCATGGTAATCAACGACGGAGCTCATCACTGCTATCGAGAAAAGCCGCGTGCCCCAGAGGAAGCCGATGACATGTCGGGCGAAGAAAAGAAGGAAGCCGAGAAAAACCGAGAAGCTGCCCGACTTTGGATTTCAGGAATCGAGATCCTCAATCGCAAGATCGGCGTCAATCGAGTCTTCGACCTTTCCGCAACACCGTTTTTTCTGAGTGGCTCAGGGTATGTGGAGGGGACTTTGTTTCCTTGGACCATGAGCGATTTCTCGCTAATGGATGCCATCGAATGCGGCATCGTTAAATTGCCGCGTGTCCCAGTCGCGGACAATATTCCCGGCGAAGAGATGCCAATGTTTCGAAACCTTTGGGAGCACATCGGAAAGAAGATGCCTAAGAAAGGGCGAGGTAACGCGAGCGTTCTTGATCCGCTAAGTATCCCGGTCGAACTAAGCACCGCTCTTGAAGCCCTCTACGGCTTTTGTTCCACATCACAAAACGACTGCTCTATACGAAATGGCGGGACCCAGGCGATCAACCGAAGCTCCATTTGTTCGGCCAGTTGAAACGCATAACCAAGCAATGGTTCGATACCTGTCTCGTTTGTAAGGGAGATACCTATCCGGCTCAGCTCATGTACCAAGTGTTAGCTGATATCGCATGTGAACGTATTACGGCTGGCATCACTCGCAAGCTAATTGGCGAATGCCCTATCAAAGCTGTCCTTGATCCATACAACCCCGCTGGCTCAACTCGATTCGTTGGATTCAACACTTCAAAAACAGACCGATGGGAAACGGACTCTCGTCGATGCCAAATCAATTGGGTCATTCTGGATAGCGACTGGGAAGCGGAATTCTGTCGCGTCGCCGAATCCCATCCCAAGGTTATTTCCTACGTCAAGAATCACAATCTCGGATTGGAAGCTCCCTACAAGTTTGGTTCGGAGTCCAGGAAGTATCGCCCGGACTTCATTGTTTTGATTGACGATGGACATCCACCTCGTCCCGATGGAACCCCAGACTATTTGCAGTTGATAGTTGAGATCAAAGGCTATCGCCGAGAAGACGCCAAAGAAAAGAAATCCACGATGGAAAATTATTGGGTGCCCGGCGTCAACAATCTCAAAACCTATGGCCGATGGGCATTCGTCGAATTTTGTGACGTCTATGAAATCGGAACCGATTTTTCGACCAAAGTCGAAAAGCATTTCAACGACATGCTCGATAAATGGCAAAAAAATTAGTGGCAAAAAAATAATACAATCCTACATCACTCATTCTCTCAATTTTTCTGCCACCCATTTTTTTGCCATAATCCTTGCCATGCCCATCACAACATCCACCCCAATCAAGCGACTATCGCAGAAAGACTTTGGAGAGATTGCGTATGAAGTGATGAAGCATACATTCGAAATCCATAACGAGATCGGTCGTTTCTTTGACGAGAAGATCTACAAACGGCTCCTCGCGGGTCGTATGCCAGACGTGACGCTCGAAGCCTCAATCGACGTCCGATTCCAATCGTTTCACAAACAGTATCTCGTTGACGTCCTCGTCGCCGAAGGGGGAGTCTTCGAGTTTAAAGCGGTCGAGAAACTGACCGGCCGTCATCGAGCACAATTGCTCAACTACCTTCTGCTCTGCGATCTCGCGCATGGCAAACTGATCAACGTCCGGCCAGAGTCCATCGAGCATGAGTTTGTGAATACGCAATGGCGATTCGCCGATCGACTCCAATTCGAAATCAACTGCGAGCGATGGATTTCGACTCTTCCAAACGCGAACCATATTCAGGATTATCTGATTGCGTTTCTCAATGATGTAGGTTCAGGGCTAGAAACATCACTCTATCAAGAAGCGATCATTCATTCCTTAGGAGGCCATGAAGAGACCGATTCCGAGGTTCAGGTCACGGTCGCAGGTCAAAATGTCGGTCATCAAAATATGCACATGCTGTCCAATGGTGTAGCTCTTAAAGTCACGAGCCTCGACCGATCCCTCGACGCTCACGAGCTTCACAGCCGCAAACTACTCGCACATACCGATCTCCAAGCGATCGCTTGGATCAACCTCACACTAAAACAAATCACCTTCACCACCCTCACCAAATAACCCCTCCTCATTTTTCTGCCACCCATCTTTTTGCCAAATCATTAATGGCAGAAAAATTAGTGGCAAAAAAATAAAAGGCAAAGGCATATGGCAAAGAAGTCTGCAAAATCGAAGCTAATCGTCGAAGCCATTCGACATGAAGATGCGTCGCGGAAGAACATTCCCACCGCTGAATACGAATCGGTCATGGAAGAAACGGCCAAGTACGATGTTCGCGTCGCCTACGAACGTCGCAATCGGGACCTCGATCCACAACTGGTTTGGCGAGGTAAGGATGAACAGGACTGGTCGGACTTGGTCGTCAACGCTCCACCGCTTTACATCCAAGAAAAAGTTCATCCTAAGGTATTGATCGACGATTTGTTGCGGCAAACCAAAGACGCAAAAGACGCTGGCAAGCCAATGCGTCAACTTGATTTGTTTGCTGACTTCAATGGCCTTCCCGATCATGACGCTAAGACCGAGTTCTATCAGCACGAGCAGAACTGGTCCAATCGCATGATTCTTGGCGACAGTCTCCAAGTCATGGCCTCGTTGGCGGAACGCGAGGGACTGAAGGGTAAAGTGCAGTGCATCTACTTCGATCCTCCCTACGGTATCAAGTTCAACTCAAATTTCCAATGGTCAACAACCAGCCGAGATGTCAAAGACGGCAACACGTCGCATATTACTCGTGAGCCTGAGCAGGTAAAAGCTTTTCGCGATACTTGGCGTGATGGAATCCACAGCTACCTTACGTATCTCCGCGATCGGCTCATTGTAGCTCGCGATCTTTTGACTGATTCAGGGTCGATATTTGTTCAAATCGGCGATGAGAATATTCATCGAGTCAGAGCGTTGATGGATGAAGTGTTCGGAGAGGATAACTTTGTGAGTCAGATAGTATATCGTACAACAACTGGAAAGTCATCGGCGGCACTTGACAGCACAAGAGACTTTGTCGTCTGGTTTGCGAAGAGCATGCCAGAAATGAAATTTCGACGGCCCTGGTTTCAACGCGATGTCGATGCGGATGCGAACTTTCGATTTGATTTTGACATCACAGGAACGTTCATTCCAGCATCGGGCACTCCGTATCGAATTGCGAGGATGAATCCAATAACTTCACAATCTGGAAGTTCAACAACGATGTTTGCCTACTTGTTACACGGCCGCACGTTCACACCGGGAAAGGGCGGATGGAAAACGAATTAAATTGGAATGGAACGCCTTCGAAAGTCGCAGCGGCTCACATTTTCTGGCCGGACTTTAGGATACGTTCGACCTTTTCGTGACTTTGCCTGCCAATCGCATGCTGATATTTGGGACGATACACGCCAGTCAGGCTTTGGAGACTCAAAAGTTTATGTTGTTCAGACAGCAACGAATGTGATCCAGCGTTGCGTTCTCATGGCCACGGACCCTGGCGACCTTGTTCTGGACCCAACCTGCGGATCGGGAACTACAGCAACTGTCTCCGAGCAATGGGGCCGACGCTGGATCACCATCGACACATCACGAGTCGCACTCGCTTTGGCTCGCGCTCGAATCATGGGTGCTCGCTATCCCTACTATTTGCTGGCTGACTCTTGCGATGGCCAAGTCAAAGAGGCGGAAGTCATGCAATCAATTCCATCGACGACTTCAACGAATGGCAACATTCGACATGGATTTGTCTATCAACGGGTCCCCCATATCACTCTCAAATCAATTGCAAACAACACCGAAATCGATGTCATTTGGGACAAGTACCAAGAAAAGCTAGAACCTATTCGCCAAGACCTAAACAAGGCTATCAAACAGAAACGGGAAGAATGGGAGATTCCACGCGAATTGGATGACGAGTGGAGCAAAGAAGCAAAACAGCTTCATACCGATTGGTGGAAGCACCGCATCGCTCGCCAAAAGGAGATCGATGCTTCGATCGCTGCTAAAGCTGAATTTGAATTTCTGTATGACAAACCCTACGAAGACAAGAGCAAGGTTCGGGTCGCCGGTCCATTTACTGTCGAAAGCCTTTCACCTCACCGCGTACTCACTGTCGGCGTTGATGATGAATTGATTGACCCTGCCGAGAAACGGAGTGATGCGGCCATAGGAAATGACGGCCAAGGATTTGTCCAGATGATCCTCGATAATCTTCGTTCAGCCGGAGTTCAGCAGGCCCATAAACAAGACAAGATTAACTTTTCATCGATCACACCATGGCCCGGTCACTTCATTTGTGCTGAAGGTCGCTATGCTGAATCAACAGACGGCAAGTCACCCGAAAAGCGTGCAGGCATATTCATTGGTCCCGAATTTGGTACCGTCAGCAAGCCCGACTTAACCGCCGCCGCTCGTGAAGCCGGTGACGCTGGATTCGATGTACTGATTGCATGTGCTTTCAACTACGATGCGCATTCCACTGAATTCAGCAAGCACGGTCGATTGCAAGTTCTCAAAGCTCGAATGAACGCAGACTTACACATGGCCGATGATCTTAAGAAGACCGACAAAGCAAATCTCTTCGTCATCTTCGGCGAGCCAGACATCGACATCATGCAAACCAAAGACCATCAAGTCCAAGTCAAGATAAACGGCGTCGACGTTTTCCATCCGAACACCGGCGAAGTTCGCAGCGATGGAGCCGATGGAATCGCCTGCTGGTTCATCGACACCGACTACAACGAAGAAAGCTTCTTCGTCCGTCATGCCTATTTCCTAGGTGCCAACGATCCCTACAAATCGCTAAAGACAACACTCAAAGCCGAGATCGACGAAGAGGCTTGGTCCTCCCTCAACAGCGACACCTCCCGCCCTTTCGACAAACCCAACTCAGGCCGAATCGCAGTCAAGGTAATCAACCACCTTGGCGATGAAGTCATGAAAGTGTTCAAAGTAGTGGCGAGTGGATAGCGGAGAGTTAATAGCAATTGCTCGCCACTAATCACTAACCACTAGCCACTTCCTAATCGAAATGAAACAAAACAGAAGTTTAAAATTGACCTCGAGGGGCCCTTCGGTAGGTGCCTGGCACGAATGGCACTGTATTCAGAAAGGCCAACAGTGAATGAGGGCGAATTCTTTAAGTCATTTATTACCTGATAGTAAGCTTGCGAATCGTGTTAAGGAGTCCTAACTGAGCACTTCTTGAACGACTCTGGCTGGCTGGACACCTGTTAGGCGGAAATCGAGGCCCTGTGAGCGAATACTAAGGCGTTCGTGATGAAGTCCGAGCTGGTGAAGCAATGTCGCGTGGATGTCGCGAACGTGAACCGAATGATCGATTGGGCCGAAGCCAAATTCATCTGTCTCGCCAAAACTACACCCTCGCTTGAACCCCCCACCGGCGAACCACATCGTAAATGCATCGATATGGTGGTTGCGACCGGTCGACTCCCGAACCTCTCCCATCGGCGTTCGGCCAAATTCGCCCCCCCACACAACGATCGTATCCTCAAGGAGTCCTCGCTGCTTTAGATCGAGAACGAGAGCAGAACCTGATTGGTCAATCTCGCGAGTAATCGATGGCAGATGCTCTTCGAGGTTTTCAGTAGGACCGCCATGATGATCCCAATTGGTATGGTAAAGTTGGACAAAGCGTACTCCTCGTTCAACAAGTCTCCTCGCTAAGAGACAATTGCGGGCGAAGCTTGCCTCTTTCGGATCTTTGATGCCGTACAGGTCGAGCGTCTCTTTGCTCTCGCTGGTTGTGTCCATCAGATCAGGCGCACTGGTCTGCATCCTGTAAGCCATCTCATAAGCATTGATGCGAGTTGCAATCTCTTCGTCGCCGGTTTCCGCAAGTCGCTTTGCATTTAGTTTGCGAACGGCATCGATAACTTGTACTTGTTGTTTCTCGCTAACTGATTCCGGGGTGGTCAAATTCAGAATCGGCTCTCCTTGGTTGCGAAGTGGAACACCTTGGTAGGTCGTCGGCAACATGCCACTCCCCCAAAGAACTGAACCACCGCGCGGACCGCGCGGACCGCTCTGGAGCACAACGAAGCCAGGCAGGTCTTCACATGCACTTCCAAGCCCATAAGTCAACCATGAACCGAGGCTTGGCCGTCCGAACTGACCTGTTCCGGTGTTCATGAAGAGTTTAGCGGGCGCGTGATTGAAAAGATCCGTCTTGCAGGTACGGATAAACGTTAACTCGTCAACAATTCGGGCCGTATGAGGTAGTAAATCACTTACCCAAGCCCCACACTCGCCATGCTGTTGAAACGTCCGGCGTGTGCCAAGCAGATTGATTCGGTGACTGCTATCCATGAAGGCAAATCGTTTGCCCTCCAAATAACTCTTAGGGATCGGTTGCCCGTTGAGCTGATTCAGCATCGGCTTATGCTCGAACATATCCAGCTGCGACGGACCGCCAGCCATAAACATATAGATCACTCGCTTCGCTCGAGCCGGAAAGTGTGTAGGCTTGGGAGCAAGCGGGTTTCGAGATATTTCCGGAGAAGCAAATGCGGAATACTCCGAAATGAGATCTGCAAGAGCCATTGAGCCTACACCAACTCCACATTGGCTAAAGAAGTGACGACGTGTCTGCTGCTGGAGAAACTGCTGACTATTCATTTTCGATTATTGCTTTGGTTATTCACGCGTAACGGTTTCATCCAAATTGAGCAGCACGCGGGCCGCGCTCATCGAATCGAGCCCTTTTAATACCGTAAGTTCTTCTCGGCTGGGATGTCGTGATGCACAATGTCGGAACGCCACCTCGATCCCTTCGTTTTGAATGATCTTTTCCAATGCGGTGGCGAACTCGAAAAATCCCGCATCGTTCATCAACGTCAAAGCTTGGAGCGGAGTGTTGCTGCGGACCCGTCGCGTGCAGGTACTGTATCCATCGGGTGCATCAAAGACATTTAGCGAAGGGGGTGGAGTGGCACGATAGATGAATGTATAGAGTCCGCGTCGGAATCGATCTTCACCAGTACTTACTTTCCACTCTCGCTTGACTTGTCCCTGGCCCATCACACCGTTGGGTATCGGAGGATACACCGGTGGACCTCCCATTTTCGATGACAAGAGTCCGCATGCTGCGAGCTCAACATCACGAACAATTTCTCCATCGAGTCGTAATCGTCGCTGCCTCGCAAGCAAATAGTTGTCTCGATCTTTCTCTTTCAAATCAGCCCGTTCTACCGACGATTGTTGATAAGTCTTTGAGTGCACGATCAAACGATGAAGATCCTTGAGACGCCAGCCTCGCTCCATGAATTCCACTGCCAATGAGTCCAGCAATTCAGGATGGCTAGGTGACGAACCCTGCGATCCGAAGTCGTTTTCTGTTTCGACCAATCCGCGTCCAAAGTAGTGTTGCCAAACGCGATTGACAATCACTCGAGCGGTCATTGGATTGTTTGGTGAGACGATCCAACGTGCTAAATCGATCCGACTGATTTTGCTGTCCGGGTTTTCTATTGGCGGCAGGACGGATGGTGTACCGCATGTCACTTCATCGGCGGGCCGGGTAAAATCCCCTTGGACAAACACGTTTGTTTTTCGAGGCTTGGGCAACTCTTTCATTACCATCGTAGTTACGCCCCCTGAGAGGAGTTTGTCTAACTCCTTTGAGCGATTTTGAAGCGTTTGGAAAGTCTCGTCAGTTGCTCCTGGGCCGACTGCATAGAGGCTGCGATTCGGTGCGGCGTTGCGTTTCGATTTTTCCGGTTTTTCATTCGCCAGAATTTTCTGTATTTCGTTAGGAAGAGCCTTTGTTTGTTCCGGTGTGAGCGAGTCTTTCCATTGGGTTATGGAGTCTGCTGCGCTGGCTACTAAATCGCGGATCGAGGCTTCCACTTTTTTTTGCTCGGCGATCAATGCAGGTGCGTTTAGTTCAGGATCGTAGAGAGTAAGGTTGGGTTCTTCTTGATTGTTGAAGAAGGCAAAAAATCGGTAATACTCCTTCTGTTCGATCGGGTCAAATTTATGGTCATGGCATTGCGCACAGCCTATTGTTAGTCCAAGCCATACAGTACCTGTGGTTGCAACGCGATCGAAGACGCTATCGATTCGAAACTGCTCTGGATCGATGCCTCCCTCTTGATTGATTTGCGTGTTACGGTGAAATCCTGTGGCAACACGTTGTTCATCGGTTGCATTAGGTAACAGGTCACCGGCTAACTGCTCGATCGTAAATTGATCAAAGGGTAAATCGCGATTGAAGGCTTCGATGACCCAATCGCGATATTTCCAGATTTGACGTGGCGCATCGACGGAGTACCCATTGCTGTCAGCGTATCTAGCTTGATCAAGCCACCAACGTCCCCAGCGTTCACCGTAGTTTGGGCTTCGCAAGAACCGTTCGATTACGTCATGGCGCGCGGATTCAGCGTTCTGCTCGAAGGCTGCAATGTAGTCGTCTACTTCCGAAATGGTGGGTGGCAGCCCTATTAGATCGAGTTTCAAACGGCGTATAAACGTGATGGGATCGGCCTCTGGCGAAGGGGCAATTCCCTCCGTTGAAAGTTTGGTGCGGATGAAGCTATCGATAAAACCAATTTTTGATTCGCCGGTGCTTTGATCGATTCTTTGTGGTTCGGTCTTTTTCGGAGCGATAAAGGCCCAGTGCTTGTCGTATCGAGCACCCTGTTCAACCCAAGACTTCAGAATCCCCTTTTGAATGTTCGTGAGTCGCTTGCCTGTTTCGTGAGGTGGCATGACTTCATCGTCGGAAGCAAATACTCGCTTGACCAGTTCACTCTCATCGGGTTTGCCAGGTTGGATCGCAAAGTCGCCCGAATCTAGCTTGGCAACGGCGCCTTCGGCGGTGTCGAGACGCAAACCAGCTTCTCGTTTGGATTTGTCGAATCCATGGCAGGCAAAGCAGTTTTCGGCCAAAATCGGTCGGACATCCCGGTTGTACTCCACTTTCTGCGCAAGACAAATTGTAGAACCAAGGATCGGGAGCAACGTTACGCAGAGCAAATTGCGGCAAATCCGGAGAAAAAAACAACCGGTGTGCAACATGAAAAGACTCTGGGTCGATTGGGGGAAGTACACACAGCCGAAACGGTCGCGTTTCGGAGCCAAAACGGAGGGATAATCCGACTCCATAATAGCTGATCGTTTCAATCTTTGTAATCAATACCTGGTTTTTGAGCGGATTCGGCCCAAACAAAACATGGCTGGCATAATTACTCACATCCAGTTCTGTTTGTTTAGCGTAGAATCTAAACCATAGCGGTTTCGTATTCGCGTTCCGTAGTTGGAGTCATAAGTTAGCCATGTTAAGAGTGGATGAATCACCCTCACAATCGACAAAATCGGTGCTTGCTCAAGTTGCCAATCGAGAACCCAACTCGCTCAATTACTGTATCGAGCGATACGGCAATCTTGTTTGGTCGTTGGCTAGACGATATTCGCCAAGTCAAGTTGATGCCGAGGATGCTGTCCAGGAGATTTTTTTAGAGATTTGGCAGAAAGCCGATCGATTCAATCCAACGCTATCGGCTGAGACCACATTTGTGACCATGCTTGCAAGGAGACGCCTGATTGATCGCTTTCGAAAACAGTCAAGATCAATTGAAACGACGATCGCTGAAAATGACTTCGACGAACACCCAGATTTATCGGGTGCTACATCAGCGGAGTTGATTGACGAAGCGGCCAAGGCCACGCGATGCTTGGACGCGCTTGTCGCCAACCAACGGGACGTATTGCGAAAGTCAATCCACGAAGGGAAATCCCATTCACAGATCTCGACCGAATTGCAAATACCGCTCGGAACGGTCAAATCCTTTGCAAGACGGGGGCTTATCCAGCTGCGACAATGCATGGAACAGTTTTCCCTTGCCAGAACAGGAGCCGCAACTTGAACCCTCTAGAGTCAGTCGATTTTAGAATTCAGGAACTTGCCGCCGGTTTTGCTCTCGGTGATGTCACCGAAGCAGAACTGCTTGAAATCAAATCCTACGATCAGGAGATTTTTCAGAGCATGGCCGAACGATCCGACGAAATGGCCGCACGTGCCTTCTTGACCTTCCAAGCAACTGTTCCTACTGAGCCTATGCCAGTTGAACTTTCCGCTCGACTCAAGAAGATGGCATTAGGTTTCTTTGAAGAACCCTCAATTCCGAAGGTTGTGTTAGCCTCGAACATCGCACCTTCTTCAATGGGTCTTCGCGAGATAGCTGCTTGGCTATGCACGGCGGCCTCGATTGCACTCGCGCTCTCAATTTGGCTGCCAGGCAAGACAAAACTAAGTGCAAGTCTTCAGCAACAGCGAAATTCACTGATTGCATCGGCGTCGGACCTTGTTCGAACCAAGTGGGAATCGACGAAACCAGAAGAAAAGCAGGCTTTGAATTTGGGAGAAGTCGTATGGAGTTCGGTAACCCAACAAGGATTTATGACCATAAAAGGCTTACCTATTAACGATGCAGCCAAAGAGCAATATCAACTTTGGATTATCGATCCTTCACGAGACGCTAATCCAATTGATGGTGGAGTCTTTGACATTGCGAGCGATAGCGAATCGATAGTGCCGATTCAAGCTAAATTGCGAGTGGATAAACCGACGATATTTGCGATCACAGTTGAGAAACCTGGTGGAGTCGTTGTATCTGACCAAAAGCGACTTCCGCTACTTGCAAAAGTCGCAGTGAATTGATGCTATTCAGACTCCCCCTGCCTAACTGGGACTTTTCTAGGTGTAAATTTTGAGCCTCAATGCGCTAGCATGAGGGCCGGATTTGCAAGTGTCTTCCAGCCCGCACACTAGCGCGGATTATTCATGCAAATGCAAACTAAAGTGGCCCCGGCTGCGTATAAGTTGTTAGTTTACAACACCTTACCCGCAAGCACGGAAGCCAAA
>JAYTVL010000369.1:0-4669 GCA_043744075.1 Pirellula sp.
ATGTCAATCATTGTTGACTTGGTTGCTGACCTAACAGCGATCAATCCATTTGATTTTTTTCTTGAGAGCTACGCCGATGATTTTCCTTTCGAATATGCCACCCAATTAGGCCGAGAGCTTGCCCCGTACTTGGAGACGCTACCGCCAACAGAACTAATTGATAAATGGGTAGCAAGTGTCGATCGAACATCGCAGCCCACGATGGATGCCATTACGAGTCTAAATCAGCGATTGCAAGGAGAGATTCGTTATGAAATCCGAATGGAGGCCGGAGTGCAAAGCCCAGAGGAGACCCTGACTTTGAAGAGCGGGTCGTGTCGCGACTCAGCTTGGCTTCTCGTTCAAATCATGAGGCGACTTGGGATCGCTGCCCGTTTTGCATCAGGCTATTTAGTGCAACTAACTGCCGATCAAAAATCCCTGGATGGACCAAGCGGTCCCGAAGCTGACTTTACCGACTTGCACGCCTGGGCAGAAGTGTACTTGCCAGGTGCAGGCTGGGTTGGGTTAGATCCGACAAGCGGATTGCTTTGTGGCGAAGGACACTTGCCAGTAGCTTGCACGCCGGAGCCCTCAAGTGCCGCCCCAATCTCTGGGTTGGTAGACGATGCGGAATGCGAATTCGAATTCTCCATGACGGTACAAAGGATGGTGGAAGACCCACGCACCACCAAACCCTACTCGGATGCGCAGTGGAAACGAATCGATGACTTGGGAAAAAAAGTCGACGAACAATTAACCCTTGATGATGTGCGATTAACCTTCGGCGGTGAACCTACGTTTGTTTCAATGGACGACATGGAGGGTGCTGAATGGAATTCAGATGCGGTTGGACCGAAAAAGCGAGGGCTGTCGGGAGAATTGATCAAACGCCTAAGGAATCGATTCGCACCTGGTGCGATGCTGCACTATGGTCAAGGCAAATGGTATCCCGGAGAGTCGTTGCCTCGTTGGGCTCTATCGTGCTTGTGGCGATTGGACGGGAACCCAATATGGCATGATGATCGATTGATCGCGGATGAGGATCGCAACTATGGATACAATTTCACGCATGCTAGACAATTTGCAAATTCACTTGCAAAGAATTTGAGCGTAGATCCTCGATGGATGGTACCCGCTTACGAGGACACCTACTATTATCTGTGGCGCGAGCAAAGGTTGCCGATTGACATCAATCCGTGGGATCCTAAACTTGCCGATCCTGAGGAGAGAAGTCGATTGGCGCGCGTATTTAATCGCGGGTTAAACAAGCCCACAGGTATTGTTCTCCCTTTGCGACGACAGTGGTGGCAAGGCAAGGCTCGATGGCAGACAGGTCCCTGGCCGGTCCGGCCAGAGAAACTGTTCTTGTTACCTGGCGATTCGGCAATTGGACTTCGCTTGCCTATCGATACGCTGCCTATGAGCAGTCAGTCTCAAGGACAACCAGTCTATCCAAGCGATCCGTTTTCAGCGCGGCCACCGCTACCTCCTTCGATACCGGTAGTGCAGCGAAAAAACGATCCTGGCGAGCGTACGGAAAAGCCAATTGGTCCTGCGTCCATTCCGATTCCTTTAGACGATGACCAGGGATGGGCGGAAGAGCTAGCTAGGTTGCAAGCCGCCGAGAGACTTGACCCAAAGGCCGTTGTTCGAACGGCGCTTTGTATTGAGCCTCGCGAAGGCAAGCTCTATGTATTTATGCCACCCACAGAAACGCTTGAAGATTACTTGGATTTGGTAGCGGCGATCGAACAAACCGCCACGGATCTGCAGTATCCGATCGTACTAGAGGGTTATTTGCCGCCACGCGATCATCGATTGCAAATCATTAAAGTAACTCCAGATCCTGGCGTGATTGAAGTCAACGTCCATCCGGCGAAAAATTGGACTGAATTGGTTCATAACACGACGACGATCTACGCAGATGCTCGGCAGTGCAGACTTGCCACGGAAAAATTTGACCTCGACGGAAAACATACTGGGACCGGGGGTGGGAATCATGTTGTCATGGGGGGCCCGACGCCATGGGACAGTCCGTTCCTTAGACGACCGGACGTTTTGCGGAGTTTAATTTCGTTTTGGATTAACCACCCGTCGCTATCGTACTTCTTTAGCAATCGATTTATCGGGCCAACAAGTCAAGCGCCAAGAGCCGACGAAGGACGTCGCGATGCTATCTACGAATTGCAGACTGCCCTCGAGTTGATTCCAAAGAGAGGGCAAGATTGCCCTCCTTGGTTGGTTGATCGATTGCTTCGCAACTTGCTAATCGACTTAACAGGCAATACACATCGATCGGAGTTTTGCATCGACAAGATGTATTCGCCTGACAGTTCCACGGGGAGGCTGGGCCTCGTAGAGCTGCGGGGGTTTGAAATGCCACCACACGCGCAAATGAGTTTGGCGACACAGTTGCTTGTCCGATGTTTGGTAGCCCACTTCTGGCGCAACGAATACACTCAGCCATTGAAGCGTTGGGGAACGGATTTGCATGATCGGCTCATGTTGCCTCATTTCCTATGGAGAGACTTGCAAGAAGTATTGGGCTCGCTCCAAATGGATGGTTGGAATTGGGAAGACAACTGGTTTGCGCCTCATTTCGAATTCCGATTTCCAGTGATTGGAAGTGTTGAGTACGACGGAGTTTCCATTCAATTGCGAAATGCGATTGAACCTTGGTATGTCTTAGGCGAAGAGCCAGCAGGAGGCGCAACGGCGCGTTACGTTGATTCCAGCGTGGAGCGGTTGGAAGTCAAAGTGATTGGGATGGATTCGACTAAACATCAATTGCTTTGCAATGGCATACGAGTTCCCTTGCAGTTTGGAGGAGATCAAAGTACACAGGTATCAGGCATACGCTACAGGGCCTGGGCGCCGGTATCTTGTCTTCACCCAACTATTCCAGTCAACACCCCGCTGGTGTTCGATTTATGGGACATCCAAACTGGCCATTCCGTCGGCGGCTGCACATACCATGTGTCGCATCCCGGCGGCCGAAACTACGCAACATTTCCCGTTAACGCATTGGAAGCGGAGGGGCGCCGCAATGTCCGTTTCCTTCCTTTCGGGCATACTCCAGGCCTGATTGTGCCGAGAATGCCTCGCGACAACCCAGAGTTCCCGGCAACGCTTGATCTGCGAAGAGAATTATGAACTCAAGGCAACTCTTTGATGCTGATGTTTCGGAACTGTACCAATGACGGAGGTCCGGTCCATGTCCCCTCTTTCTTGCTGCCATGATGTTGCAGACCAATGGGGCCGCGAAGTGGCAATCCAGGAATGGTTGCTTCCGATATTACGGTCTCGCTATTGAGCACGACGTTAACTGTTTGATTGCGGACCGTAATTTCAAAACGATTCCACTGGCCGATTGGCTTGTCGGCCTTCATTCGGGGAGTCACCGCCGCGCGAACTTCTTTTGGCAAGTTCTTATTGCGACGGACGCCATACATTTCGCCTGAGCCGATTGGCCAACACCAGATGTTGACTTGATGGTTTTCGCTTCCCCGCAAGAAAATTCCTGAATCAGAATCAGGTATCGACAATTTGATAATCTTTCCGTCTGCATCAACTGCTTCAGATCCGTCTGGAAGTATTTGTTCTGCATTTGGATTTGTATACGGAGTCTCTTTGATTCGCCAATCGACGATCAATTGAAAGTTGCCGTACTCGCGTTGTGACCAAAGTGATTTGTCACCCGTTGCTTCGCTTTCTGCGTCATAGTCGATAACTTCTCCTGTAACTTTCCAATGGCCGTTATCTCCAACGGGGATTTTCCAGTTTTCCAAATCGATGCCTGTGAAGAGAGGAACGCGACCTTCACCAGAAAGTGCCGTTTCCGCTTCGGTAGCTTTGGTTGACGGCAGTTCTTGAATCGTTAGGTTTCTGAAGTGGCATTCGGACCCTTCCGATTCAAGAAAGACATAACCCTTTCGAGGCCAGCAGTCTTTTCCGACCGATACTTCTTTGCCGTTCACGCTCAGCCGGATCTCGCCACTGTTGGCGACGACGCGATAGTGGTTCCATTCGGGTGAACTTTTGGAACGCTCTTCGGTTGGAAAGCTCCTTACACCACTTGCAGCGACTTTTCCGAATGGCGTCATCTTTGCGCCATGAATTGGAAAAATGTCGCCATGCGTTGTGAACCACTCGTTCTTCCCCTTGGAATCGTACGCATTGTCGAGAATTTGGACTTCGATCCCTCGCGTAAACGGGATGCCAACGGCAGGAACTCCATCCCCCCAAAGAAATAGACCGGCATTTCCGGCTGGCTTCATATGTCGCCATTCTAGCTCCACAATACAGTTTTCATACATTCGATCAGTGCGAATGACTCCGGTAGGCTTGCCGGTCGATATGATCATTCCATCGCGAGCAGTAAAGGTACCGGGCGCAACATTTACCGGTACCCAACCCGCTAGATCCTTGCCATTAAACAAGGGTATCACTGGAGCGGTCCCCTTGGTTTCTTGTGCTCGAACAGGGGAATCAACGATAGGACAAAGAAGAGTCGCAAACGCAAAGACGCGAACTCCTAACGAAACAGATTTCATGGCACTACTCCGGGAGGATAGGAAGGAACTGAATTCAAATTGTAACCGAAATCGAGGCACAAGTTTTTTGCTAGAGAATGCCTAGCGCATTGTCACAGCAAAAATATTGGGTTTGATAGTAGTGGACGAGGCAA
>JAYTVL010000370.1:0-17067 GCA_043744075.1 Pirellula sp.
TGGAACCCCAATTGTATGTAGTACGCCAAAACGCATCCGTCGGGGGCAAGCCCCGAACGGATGGGCTATTTATAACTCTATTGTTGTTCGGAATAAAAAAGACTCGATATAAATCAGAAAGAAAAATCGAAACTGCTATTTGTTGCACAGCCAAGGCGAGGCCTCGCGCTCCTTCACGAAGATTAGCCGGTTCCCATTACCGTCAATACCAACGACCTCCCCTGCGCTCGGTCCCTATGTTCACACAGATAAATTCCTTGCCAAGTTCCAAACGCTAGTTTACCCTCGGTTATGGGTATCGTCAGACTGCTTCCTAAAAGCGAAGATTTCACGTGAGCGGGCATGTCGTCCGGCCCTTCGATCGTATGAACGTAATTCAGACTCTCGGGCACTAAGTGATTTAGAGCAAGTTCTAAATCTTGCCGTACGTCAGGGTCAGCATTTTCGTTGATGCTGAGGCTCGCGGAAGTGTGCTGAATGAAGACATGAAGCAACCCGATCCGCAGGGACGAAAGCACCTCCAATTCCTTGAGAACGTGCTTCGTTATTAAGTGGCAGCCTCTTGCGTACGAAGGGAGTTGAATTGTTTTTTGGGACCATTGCATAGTAGGCACACCACTTGACGGTCTCGGCTTAGTCAGCATACTTCGTGCTTCTAAGCTCTGTATTTCGAGTCCACTTTCCAAGGAACAAAGGCTTCACTTATGCGTCGCGCAAAAATTACGATTATCGGTGCGGGAAATGTTGGTGCTACATGCGCCCATTGGTGTGCAGCCGCCGAACTTGGGGATGTGGTTTTACTCGATGTTCCACAAACAGAGAATATGCCTAAGGGTAAAGCTCTTGATTTGATGCAAGCTTCCCCCATCATGGGGTACGATAGTCGCCTTGTAGGCTCAACCGATTATGTGGACACAGAGAATAGCGACGTTGTTGTAATCACCGCAGGCATCGCTCGAAAGCCAGGCATGAGCCGAGATGATTTGCTCAGCACCAACGCCAAGATCGTCTCAAGCGTCGCACAGCAAGTAAAAACAAGCAGCCCTAATGCGGTTGTTATAGTTGTTAGCAATCCTCTGGATGCGATGGTTCAGCGCGCTTTCCAAGTTCTGGGTTTCCCTTCCCATCGAGTAATCGGCCAAGCGGGCGTATTGGACACCGCACGCTTTCGAGCATTTTTGGCGATGGAGCTCAACGTAAGCGTAGAAGATATATCGGCCATGCTTATGGGTGGGCATGGTGACACTATGGTTCCAATCTCAAGTTGCACCTCAGTTGGCGGAATCCCAGTAACTCAACTGATCAAACCTGAACGGCTTGCAGAAATTGTTCAACGAACAAGAGACGGCGGTGCGGAAATCGTTTCGTTACTGAAGACCGGCTCGGCCTATTATGCACCTGCGGCAGCCACGGCACAAATGGTCGAAGCGGTTGTACGAGACAAAAAGCGACTGTTACCAGTTGCTGCACTGTGCAATTCCGAGTACGAGGTTGGTGGCTACTATGTTGGAGTCCCTGTGATCCTCGGTAGCAACGGCGTAGAGAAGATCATCGAACTGTCTCTTACTGATTCAGAAAAAGCTGCGTTTCAAAAGAGCGTAGACGCGGTTAAATCATTGGTTGCTACTATGCAACAACTGCTCGCGTCTGCTTAGGAATCGTCCCGGAATGTTGTCCAGCGGAGGACTGCTGGACCAACGTGATACTTGCATGTTGTCAGCCACAGCTGGCATTCGCAGCAAATGAAAGCATTCTGCCGAAGAAAGTTTCTTTCCATTTATTGCGTTACGTGCCATTGACGCACTACCAATGTCCTCCTTACAAAGTGCATTATCAAGTTGTTCCGGCAAAACAATTCTCGTCCCTTATGCTCGTTTTAGCTAAATAGGAATCTCTGAATGAGTCGCCTTACGATGCTTTTGGAATCGATCGGTACCACTTCCCCCGCTATTTCCAATACATCACGATGCGGGCCGCTTGATGAAGCCTCGATCGATCTAGGCTTCCCACATCGCCTGTTTGTTCCTGAACACTACGAACAAGGATACGACTACCCACTCGTTGTCTGGCTGCATAGCGATGCTAGCTGTGAGCTTGAGCTAGACAACGTCATGATGGCCCTTAGCCCACGAAATTATGTTGCCATTGCTCCACGCTCCAACCAGAAGGTTCGTGGCAACGGTCGTCGCTTTCGTTGGGGGAGTTCAAACACGGATTGCGCAGTGGCGGAAGATCTCGTATGGGATAGTGTTCAAGCAGTCTGCCAAAGTCTATCGATCAATACTCGAAAGATTTTTTTGGCGGGCTTCGGTGCCGGTGGAACCATGGCGCAATGGATTGGACTTAAGTACGCACAGCAGATCGCTGGCGTGATTTCGCTGAGCGGCTCGTTTCCAACGACTCCGCAAGTCCTTGCTAACTGGAAACGAGCACGCGACCTCCAAGTTCTTTTTGCCCAGCGTCAGGGCTCTGCGCTTTGTTCGGAAGATGAACTTTTACGAGCGATTCGGATCTCGCACCAATCTGGATTGAGCTACAAATTTTGGCAAATGCGATCGGAACAAGACGACCTCTTTGACGCCAATGAACTTGATTCGTCGATGCTGGACGTTGCTAACCGATTCATGATGAGCATTGTCTCAAATACCGAATTGAATTTGTTTCCTGAAAGTACTTTTGATAGCGAGTGCGTTGAATTCGACTCCAACTAGGCTCCGTTTCTAAACGTAGCATAGGCATCTTGCCTGTGAAGTATCCTGAAAACTCAGGCTGGAAGCCTAAGCTACGTGCTCATTGAAATGTCGGATGTGAGCATCGAGCGGGGAATCACGCGAATTCTGGATCGCGTCAACCTGCGTATTCCTCAGGGGCAACACGTTGCAATTGTGGGGCCCAATGGCTCTGGGAAATCGACCCTGCTCAAATTGTTAATGAAGTTTTTCTACCCCTCCGTAGTTGACGGCCAATCGGGAACGATCCGAATACTTGGCCAGGAGGAATGGAATGTTTGGGAACTCCGATCGCAACTTGGCTTCGTGAGCTCTGAGATCGATCAGCACTTTACGCTGGGTCGCTCCGCACGACTAAACGCCCTCCAGACGGTGATCACAGGTTTCTTTTCTGGTGAGCTTGAACCCGACCCCAGTTTAGTGAACGATGCAATGCGATGCGAAGCCATACGTCAACTGAATCTATTTCAAGTGGACCACAATTCATCGAAGTACATCGGACACATGTCTACGGGTGAGCGACGACGAGTGTTGTTGGCTCGGTCGCTCGTCATGCGGCCACAAGCAGTCATACTGGACGAACCGACCGCTGGACTCGATATCCTGGCGAGAGCAAGTTTTCTTTACGAACTAAACAACCTCGCAAACACCGGTGTGCAAATTATTCTGGTTACACACCATCTCGAAGAAATCCTGCCATGTATCGATCGGACAATCCTCTTGAAGGCCGGGAGGGTGTTTTCGGATTGCCCTACCATTATTGCGATTAACGAAGAGTCGATCAGTTCCCTCTTCGGAACGCGAATCCTTGTAGATCGCGACGGGGCTGGATTCTATCACACTCGACTCGCTTGAAGTAAGCGCGGGGAGCCTGCCGACCAGTACGATTCTTCCGACCGAAAGCGAACATCAACATGTGCAAGGAGGGGACGATGCGAATGAGTACTTTTGTAGTAGATAAAGCAACCAAATGGCAGGTCTTGCTCAACCGAAAGAACGTCGAATTTGGAAAAATCGACCCATAAAGAAATCTCTAGCAAGACGAATGGATGGCAAATCAATTTGCAACTAGAATAACATCGCGACTCGTTATTGGTTCATGAATATCTTTGCGAACACATCCATCAAAACGACAAATAGGTGCGACATGTCCATTGCAATTTCTGATGTTGAAATCGAATACCCAGAAAGCGATGGCAAACCGATGGCCGAGACGGAATGGCATATTGAAGCAATCATTCGAATGCGCAGCATGCTGAAGCATCGCTATCTTAACAAACAGGTCTACATAGGAAGCGATTTGCTTGTCTATTACACCAAGGGAAATCCCAAGGATTCCATCGCCCCCGATGTGTTCGCTGCATTTGATTGTGATCCCAAAGCTCGCGGTATCTTTAAAGTTTGGGAGGAGCAACGAGTTCCCGATGTTGTATTTGAATTCACATCGCGATCAACTGCGAGCGAAGACAAGCACAACAAACCGAACCTCTACGCTCAGATCGGAGTGAAGGAATTATTCCTGTTTGATCCAACTGGGGAATTTCTGAGTCCACAATTGCAAGGATTTCGTTTTGCGCAGGGAAAGCCGCTGCCGATGGAACCCCATAACGGTCAGTTCTTTTCCGACATTCTGAATGTGCACTTGTCGTCAATTGCGGATTCGTTGTCAGTTAACCAATCGCGACTACGACTGATTGACGCAACGACAGGCGAAGAAGTCCTAACGGGCGAAGAGTCTGAACGACATGCGAAGGAAGAAGAACGACATTCAAAGGAAAAGGAACGGCGAGCGAAGGAAGAGGAACGGCGAGCAAAGGAAGAGGAACGACGAGCAAAGGAAGATGAACGCGAAAAGCGAATTGCGGCCGAAAAATTGGTCGAACAGTTGCAAGCTGAATTAAATCATCTTCGCAAACAAATGAAAGGTTGAAATAATGCGTTACATCCACAAGTCCAGCGTCTTTGAACCTGATTTGTCCGCTCGAACTATCCTCGCTGTTGCATTCAACAATTCAAGGTAATCGGGAAGGCGAATCGATAGAAATCCTTTGTCACTACGCCGACTGCATCATAGTGCTGATTCTCTGTAACTGGACTGCAAACAAGCAAGTGCGGTCTCAATCTCGTCTCTTCGGATGGAGTCGATTGCGACTGCAAGCGCATCACGATGTCGTTGCCTAAATGGTACCGGATCGCCTTTGCACAGAATTTGCGTAACCAAAAATGAGACAACTGCTTCTATGAGCTCTTTTAGGCCATCACCTGTGACGCTGCTCGTCTCGACTCGGTTTGTAAACCGCATCGGTATGTTATGGGCATAAGCGCTGCTTAAGTCTGACTTGGTCATGACCAATACGACGTTGCCAGAGCAATAATCAAGAATTTGATTGTGAGTGTCAGTCCAACCTGCAGTGCTATCCACCAACAAAAGCGTGCAATCCGCTGACGCAATGCGTTCGAGCGTTTGTTCTATTCCGATTGCTTCAATTGCGCCGGTGGACGTACGGATGCCAGCCCCATCGATGAGTTCGATTGGCCAACCCGCAAAACTAGTATGTTCCGCAAGCAAATCGCGGGTCGTTCCAGCTTGTTCATGCACGATTGCTCGTGCGTATCCAAGGATCATGTTGAGCAGACTGCTTTTTCCAGCGTTGGGCGGACCAGCCAACACAACTCGCCATGGCTCAATCAAATGACTGCCAAGCCGCGAACGATGGCTGAGTTGTTTCAGACACGCGGTCGCATCAGCAATGTTTCCTTCAATCAGCTTGGTTCTGATGGAATCAAATTCCCGAGCCAGCGCCCCTCGCATTTGGTCCAGCAAAATAGTTGTTGTTTGCAATGTCGAAGCGCGTAGTAAGTCTTCGCGTGCTTCTGAGGCTATTTCGTCGTTGCCGTCAACTGGACAGCGAAGCTTCGCAGGCTGCTCGACCGCTCCCAACGAAATGAGCCCTCGGAGAATAGCGTGTGATGCTAAACGGCCTCCGTGGCAATGTACTTCAATGCAGTTTTTAGCGGTTCTGCAAACAACAATCGACTCGCCACTTGAGATTTCGTCGAATTGAGTATGGCCATATCGAATCGCATTAATTTGCAGGTCCGCGTCACCTTGATTGGGGCGCCAACCGTGTTTTACGAAATCTAAAGCTAATGGCCCGTTGACCTCCAGTACCGAGATCGCAGATGGAACCATAGAGGTCAGTCGCGAAACGGTTGTGGGCGTAGTGAGACTCATCGATACTACTTTGCAGGTACTGTACTACTTTGCAGGTACTGTCACGAACTGTTTTGCTTCTAGCCACCGCCGACATGCATTGGGCCATTCCGAAGTGCCCGGCGTCTTTTTAGCGAGACCCAATCCGTGAGCACCCTTTTCGAACACATGCAGTTCGCCTGGGACTCCATGGCGAATCATTGCCGCAAAGAATGCGACCGAGTTTTGCGGAGGAACAGCTTTGTCCTCTAGCGTGTGGAAGAGAAACGTTGGCGGTGTTTCTTTGGTTACGTTCAAGTCGCTCTGAAATGACTCGAGTAGCTTGGCATCCGGCGAGGGACCGAGCAGATTGCGTTCGCTCCCTTTGTGTGTTGCAGGTTGCCCGAAAAGGATCACGGGATAGGCCAAAATGCCGTAGTCTGGTCTAGACGATTGACGCTCGATGGCATCTGCATTTTGTGAATCGCCAGCGTCAAATCTCGTTAAAACAGTAGAGGCCAAATGCCCACCCGCACTGAAGCCGAGTATGCCGACACGAGTTGCGTCGATGTTCCACTCCATCGCCCTGGCTCGAACCGTACGAATAGCGCGCTGCGCATCTTGAAGTGGAGCGGGATGGCCGTAGCCCTTGCCTCGGTGTCGGTAGTCACAAATGATTGCGGCGAGCCCCATTTGATTGGCCCATTCCGCCATTTCGTTTCCTTCATGCCCCATTGCAAGTCCGCCATAGCCACCGCCTGGACAGATGACCAACGCGCCTGTCGGGCTGTCGCTAGCTGGCAATCGCACCATCGCGATCGGAATATCTTTGAATTCTTTTCCGTTCGCTCCTGGCGCACCGTCGACCCAAAGTGGAATGTCCAAGGATTTTGACTCGCCGGCATATGTCGGCGAAATAAACAGCACTGCCGCCACAATGGCAGTTATTGGAGCGAACCCCCTCAAATTTTTCATGATAGACCCCTTGTAAAAGCATTGAAAAAAGTGTCAGACACTATTCTAACCAAAAAACCCCGTACGCACTCGCGGCATCAGCGAGTTGATGAGAGGATACTCGGATGTGGCCATCGCAGGCGATAGTGGCGACCCTTGCGAGAAACGACCCGAAGCGATGTCAACCGATTGCGAATTTGCCTTCTCAGCAACAAGCGTAAAACTAACGAACGATATAGAGTGTCACCCCAAAGAGATCTGACTTACTCCCAGTGCAACTCATGAATGATTCAAGCCACTTCGACGTAGTTCAACGAAAACGTTTCCCTTGGGGATGCTTGTTCGGTGGTTGCTTTACCGTCATGTTGGTCATGATGATCGGCTCAGGGACTTCCCGACGAATTGCTTGCCTCGATTCGCAAAGAAAACTTGGCCAAAGATGCGTATGAAGATCCTAAGTCAGCGGAGTTTCTCAGAAAGTTCGAGCGATTATCCATTGACGAGGACAAAATGATTCTCACGCCAGCAACTTTGAAATCAAAATCGAACCCTGAAGTACCCGCTTCAGTAGAGCCACCAGTTACTTCTGAGCCACATGCTTTGCCTCACAGGGAAACCGATCCACCCAATGGAGATCTGACGGACGTACCCTAAAGATTGGTGAATCACGTTTACCGCTCGACAAGCCGGCCCTATCCATCGACTCACCGATGTGCAAGGGACAGAGAAAAAACCCCCTAGCATTGAGCATCGTCATGTACCGAACACTGATCACCTTCTGTTGCGTTTGCCTCGTGTCCGCTCCCATAATTGCCGAAGACTGGCCACATTGGCGCGGTGGGTCGCGCAACGACGTCGTAGATGAGTCGTCATTGTGTTCGAATGGTAATTGGTTAACAGATAGCGCTCTTTGGAAAGGGAACGTTGGCGAGGGCGGAACTTCACCGATCGTTGTTGGAGATCGCATCTTCGTAATGGGATGGCGCAGCGGACAAGACGTGGTGTCGAGCCTGGATTCTAAAACTGGTAAGGAACTTTGGTCGGTCTCTTACGAGTGTCCTCGATATGGGCGACATGCGACGGGGGACGAAGGACTTTACTCTGGGCCGACCTCGACACCGGAGTATGACATTGCAACCGGCCTCTTATACACTCTTAGTTGTGATGGGGACTTAATCTGCTGGGATACCAACAAGCAAGGCGCAAGATTGTGGAGCGTCAATCTTATTGAGGGTTATCAGATTGGTCGTCGGCCAAAAATCGGACGATCCGGACTTCGCGACTACGGTTACACCACAGCCCCGCTCGTGCATGCCGATTGGGTGCTTGTCGAAGCCGGAGCCAACGAGGGTACTGTCATGGCGTTTGATAAGCAAACCGGGAAGCACGTCTGGTCTTCTCAGGCCACAGGGCCGGCAGGGCACTCTGGTGGACTGGTGCCGATTAACGTTGAAAGCGTTCCATGTGTCGCAGTGATGACCTGTTACGGACTGTTGGTGACCCGCATTGATGCTGAATCGGCCGGGAAGACCGTCGCCGAATACGAATGGACAACCGACTTCATCAATAACATTGCGACCCCTGCGGTGTACGAAAACTTTGTCATTATCACATCCGCTTACAATCACAATGCGATTTGTAAGCTGGAGATCACACTCAGTGGTGCTCGAAAGATCTGGGAACAGCCGTTTACCTCGAAAGTCTGCAGTCCGGTCATACATAAAAGCCATGTCTACTGGGCTTGGAGGCAATTGCGTTGTCTTGACTTAAACACGGGAGAACAACAATGGCAAGGCGGCAGCTTCGGAGAGGCTGGTTCTTGTATTGCAACCAACGATGACCGACTGATCGTCTGGGGTGGACGTGGGAGGCTTACGCTGGCCGAGACTGCTGTGCGTTCGCCTCGCGAGTACAAAGAACTGGCCACATTCGATCAGCGAGCGCGCAGCGACGTCTGGCCGCATGTCGTTTTATCGGGTGGCCGAATTTTCTGCAAGGATCGAGACGGCAACCTAAGCTGTTTCTCGCCGGATCAGCGTGCAATCAATGGAAGTCCGTGACCAAAAGAGAACCGATAGTCAATTAGCCTGCCCGTCGCCGAGCAAGTCCGATGTGCCCGATGGGCGACTGAGACGTTTTTCGTTAGTTTTCGCCCAGTTGATCTTGATCCTGGTGGTCGTATATTTTTGGGAGATCGAAGAGCGACGTCAATTCTTTGCTCTCATGTGCACTGCCGTCGGTGGATTTTTGGTGCATGCATGGCTGCCGTTGCGACTACGCCTTGCCTTTTTTGCATTCCTTTCGATGGGAACGATCGTTTTTGTTTTGGGGCTCGTCAACGGCGCGTGGGCGCTGGCCATCGGCGCCGGATTGATTGCGATCTCGTATTTGCGCATTCGGTTCACTTTTCGTGTGGCCTTACTGGCGATCATCAGTGTGGGACTGGTGTACCTTCGTCGGCAAGAACCCTCGCTTGGCTTCTGGCCGATACTCGGTTCGATGTTCATGTTTCGGCTGATTGTCTACCTGTACGACATCCGAAACGCAAACGAGCGACCGCCACTGTTCCATACTCTGTCCTATTTCTTCCTGCTTCCGAACGCCTGCTTTCCGCTCTTCCCGGTGGTGGACTACCGTACATTCCGAGAGAGCTACTACAGCAAAGATGAGTGGTCGATTTACCAACAGGGAGTGACCTGGATCGTTCGCGGCATCATTCACCTGTTGCTCTACCGGTACATCAAGTTCTATTTGATTCCCGCACCTTACGAGCTGACCGACCTGCCTCATGTCGCTCTTTTCATGGCCACGAACTACGCCCTATATTTACGTGTTTCTGGCGAGTTTCATCTTATCACAGGTATTCTCCATTTGTTTGGGTTTAACCTACCTCGATCCCACTTCCTGTACTTTCTAGCGTCCAGCGTCAGCGACATCTGGAGACGCATCAACATTTACTGGAAAGATTTTATGATGAAGGTTTTCTTCTTTCCGACTTTCTTTTTCTTGCGCAACCGCGGGGTTCGGGCAGGCATCGCATCTGTCGTCGCAGTCCTAGTCGTGTTTGTTTGTACGTGGCTGTTGCACTCATGGCAAATGTTTTGGTTGCGAGGCGAGTTCCCGCTGTCCAGCAGCGAGGCCGCCTTGTGGCTGATCGCCGGAACGCTGGTCGCGTTGAATTCCTGGTTCGAGTACCGTAAGGCAACACGGCCGGTCAAGCAAAAGGAACGATCCTGGCTGTTCAAGGCAACGACACGTTCGCTGCAAACGATCCTCACGTTTGCTACCGTCAGCTTGTTCTGGGCTTGTTGGACGAGACCTGGATTCGAGGAGATTCTCTGGGAGCTCTTGCGGATCACTCCTACGGGCCTTTATGACGTCTGGCTGGCGATCGCGACGGTGTCGACATTGGTTTGTATAGGTGTTGCCGCGCAGCTGTTCCGGCGAGCGTATCCGGCTGACCGATTCGGATTGGACGCGATGACGCTGAGCCAGTCCACGCAGTTCAACGGCATCCTGTTGGCGGCTCTCGTCATGGTTGCTCTCCCAGGCTTCGGAAGGGTTTTCGATGCGAGGATAGCGGAAGCCATGGCTGAATTCCGTTCGGACTCCCTGACGCCACTGGAAGTTGCCAATGGGATGCACGGCTATTACGAAGAACTGAATGACGCCGTCACTCAAGCGGGCCCATTTCTGTCGTCCTTGCAACTTGACAAACAAGAGGGACTGCCGGCAACGGAGTATACCAGGCTCGTCCGACGCGCCGATCCCCTGCTTGATACCGAGCTCATTCCAGGAGTCCGAGGCGAACTGTCAGGTAGCCCAATTTCGATCAACCGGTTCGGCATGCGAGATCGCCAGACAATCACGCTCCGCAAGCCGGCGCAAACCACCCGCATTGTGATGGTCGGGTCGAGTGTGGTGATGGGATACGGCGTAAACGATGACGAATCATTCGGCCTCCTGCTCGAAGCGAAGCTCAACTCCGGGCGGGCTCTAAGTGCGAAACGCTACGAGATCCTCAATTTCGGTATCGGAAAGGGATGCGCGCTCCGTCGTCTGGTGCAGATCGATCGAAAGGTGTATGCCTTCGAGCCGGATGCCATTTACTACTTTGCACATCAAGACGAATTACTCGGACCAATCGAGCAATTGGTTAGACTCTTGGAAAAAAATTTCAAGCTTCCGTATCCTGCGCTTCAAGACATTGTTGAACGGGCGAGGATCAACTCGGAGATGCCTCCAGGCGTGATCCAAGTAAGACTCAGTCCCTACAAGCAAGAGATCTTACTGGCAATTTATCGCGCTATCGTCAACAACTGTCGTCGGCGGGGTATCCTCCCCGTGTGGATCTACCTCCCGATCCCAGGAGTCAGCGACGCACCCGAAGACTCGGACCAGATTCTCAAATGTGCGAGGCAATCGGGATTCGTGGTGTTGGATTTGACGGATTGGTCACAGGGGCACAGCCTGACCGACGTAAAGCGGACCAGGGAAGACCACCATCCGGATGGCCGTGGCCATCGACTGATCGCCGATGTCCTTTATGACGCATTGCAGCAACATAGCGAAGCGCTCCCAGACATGCGTTAGGAACGGCGTTGCATCGCAAACGCTTAACCGAGATCTAGAGGCCAGTTCCAGTTCCACTGTGCTACATCGCAATCTTTGGGTTCTTAAACGGCGGCAGAACGTCTTCGTTGCTCTTGCGTTTTGCCTTGAACCGGCTGATGGCCTGACTCGTGACCTTGGTTCCCTTCAGATTCACCGTCTCTAAGCAATTGAGATTTAGAATTTGATCGAGAGTGGCGTCGTCCAGCCCGGTGTTACTCAAGTCCAATTCCATGGTCAACCTGCACGCTTTCACCGCGTCCAATTTGAGCAATTGTTTGTTAGTAATTGTCGACTGGCCGAGATCGAGTTTCGCGATGTAAGCAACTTGGCCAAGCTTGACCATCGCGTCGATTAAACCGTCGCCGATCTGGGCTTTGTTGAGATTGATGGTCCAGGCCTGACCTTCTTGACCGTACTTTTTAATGGTCTGTAACTCTGCCGACCCGCCAGCTGTCTGGACTGCTTTTTTGAATACTTGATCCAGTTCCTGGGCCTCTTCGTATTCACTCTTTCCTTGGTATCGGTATCCACACCCGCCAATTAGAACCAGCAAACAGGCTGTCAGCCTAAGTCTCCAACAGTTAACTCGTTTCATTCCGCAATCTCTCCAATTCGGGAGAATTCAATAAGCTGTACCGGGCTTCATCCGGATCTAAAAGTCGCCAATCGGCACTCCATCCATTCGGTTTCCTAGATAATTGTAAACGCCTTTATTGGGGGTCCAACCCCATTGAATGGTTTGGCTAAGAAAATGAACCGAACCATCGGCGAAACAGAAATTAGCACCTCCTGGATGGGCGCTGCTAAAAGTGTCGTGGGGTGCAGGCAAAGTTGATCCGCCTGCTTCTCCGTCTTGCATGCGGTAGCGGGTGGCACCGATCATCGCCCACACGCCTGCCTGGGAG
This sequence comes from Pirellula sp., assembly GCA_043744075.1. Lineage (GTDB taxonomy): Bacteria > Planctomycetota > Planctomycetia > Pirellulales > Pirellulaceae > JBKCUI01. The sequence continues at coordinate 12,396 of JAYTVL010000370.1, forward strand.
TTGGGGATGAGAGTTTCACATCCTACCCATTGTCCAGCCCAATTCCCGGGACTGTCCCGTTCACCGATGGCAATGGTACTGCTCGTTCCGTCGGTGAAATCGCGAATACGAGTCGCGCTTGGAGGCCATGTGTTTAGGAACAATCCATCGTGGTTTTCATCGCCGTTGTTGCCCACGTAGTTACTCTTGGCGATTTGAATTGGGCCTGTGTACGTCAGCCCGAAGGCTGCACCCAAGAATGGTCGATTTCGGTTGAGATTGGATTCGGGGTCTGACGGACAGATAAATACCGATACGGGGACTTGTAGCAAAGGCAGACTGTCGGTCAGGCGCGCATTAACTGTGTCAAAGGTAGGGTTCAGTTTGGCGTAAAGACCGGTTTGCTCAACGTAAGGAAGAAGGCCTGTGCCCCAGCCCCATTGCGTATAGATGTTGACGGACATCGCACCGCCTGGGGGAATTGGGTTGTTGTTCCAGCCGGCTAAGTCAATGCCGCTTGCCCGCGGAAACGCCTTAAACACGTCATGATAATTGTGCAGGGCCAGACCCAACTGTTTCAGATTGTTGGTGCAGGACATTCGGCGGGCCGCTTCCCGGGCCGCTTGGACGGCCGGTAACAGTAAGCCGACGAGGACGCCAATGATGGCAATGACGACGAGCAGTTCAACGAGAGTGAAGCCACTCTTCGAACGAAACCAAGAACGTGACATAGAAATGCCTTTCAAAGAGTCTAGAGAATGGAGAGAACTTAACAATTTATCAAGATGTGGCGGTCCCGTCCAACATTTTTCTCCGAATCCAGGAAATTCTGGGCTTTCCGCCGGCGACACTAGGCTCTGTTTCTAAACGTAGCATAGGCATCTTGCCTGTGAGGGATAACTCTGGAATCTCAGGCTGGAAGCCTAAGCTACGTTTATTGACGGATGGCTTAGAAACAGAGCCTCAGAACTATCAATTGAGAGTTGATTTGACCAAGGGTACATACCCCCTCGCCCTAGGGCTGCCTTGATGCAGAAACCGGAAGCGTTCTCGCATCGACTTGTCGTGTTTCTTCCGGCGAGTAAGGACGAGTTGGCAAGTCTGCATTTTGGGTTGGAATAATCATTTCCGCCCTGAGATTTGCAATATTGGCTCTCATTTCTCCGCGTGTTTCGAAATGAACACGAATGGCTCGCTCGTCGGTAACGAAACGAATCAAGCTGAATCGACGCCACTCGTATTGCGATGAGTCTGCTGACGAAATCAATTGACCAAGCGACTCTCCTCCGAGGCTGTCACAGACCAATAGTCCGCTCTGCGTTTCTCCTCGGACTGAATCGATTCGTACCAGTCCTTCGATATGAATCATTGCCCCTGCGGGTGCGATGATCGGAGGTGAAGTCACGCGCATGACCGCACCTCCGTAACCCGATGGAATTGGCTGGTTGTTGATTGGCTTCGTGGCCAGACTGAGCGTCGGATTGCCGTCGGGGCCGATCGTACCGATTGCATAGTCGCTTTCGATATTCTCTGTGAGTCGTCGATCGACTTGCCAAAGAGATTGAGATAGCTCAGCCGTATCGCGGAAAGGAATTCCGGGTATGGCCAGTGATTGCCAGTTTCGTTCGGCAAGCACACGATTGAACTCCCAATGAAGAGGTAACGATAGAGGGGACGCCATGAGTGGACTACTTTGAAACGCACTGAATTGCGAGGCCGCTTCCTCCCACGAACCGCGCACGACTCGCTGGGCAGTTAACATCGCTTGATCCGAAGCCCTTAGTGCTTGCTGTATGTTCGAACGCGCCAAGTATTGGGTAGACTCACGGTACAATGACTGAGCGCGACGGATCTCTTCCCAACGAGAATCGCTGGAAGGGACTCGCTGAGCGACCAAGGACATCTGGCCAATATCCATTACTTGCTGAGTGACGTCAATTCGAGACGCCACAAGACCGGGTGCGAGACGCAGCAGTTGCCCTTGCAGATACGCGCCTGGCTTAGGATCGGAGACAGTAACAATTTGTTCAATAATGCCAGGTTGATCAATCGAAACCACCAATCCGCTTGGTGTCTGCTCTGCGCCAAGGGTCTCAAGTATGCCGTGGGTGATTCGAATGACTCTTCTCGTTTGCCCTGTCATTGGCAAAGTGATCCTGATGCGAGTCGTGGTCGGCGCGGTAGAACATATTTGATCCATCGGACCAGAGGCCACTATGATGGCTAGCTGACTGTTTGGCGTTTCGAGGACCGTCGCAGTGTGGTTAGGAGAGTCCGTCGGAAGATTCTGCCAGGTTGACTGTGCCGCCTGAATCCAGGGCATAAACAGCTCAATTTCTTGATTGATCCCTGCATATCCCTGACTGCGCGCCATCGAAGTTGGGTCGCCTGAATCGAGTGGCGAGCCTGACCGAAAAATAAAGCCGCGAGCCCCTTGCATCATGCTTCGATAAAATTGCAACCTGATTTGAAGCAGATCGTAATCGACGAGTCTGCCTTCTTCTTCTCGCATCGCCTTCATCGCTATTGCTTTTTGAGCAATCCATTCATCAGGCATCTGCGTAACGATCGAAGTTAGCGGAATCGATCGACCTGCCAATGGGCGAAGATCCGATTGCATTATCGAAGCAGCTTCGCCTGCAGACCGCACCCTGGTTGGAATTGGCAGCGGTACAGCAAGCAAATCGGTTACTCGACTATAGGGGCCATACATTTCCATCGCTTCACCTACAGTAGGGCGAGCCAACGACGGTGGAAATCTCGATAGTTTTGAGACGAGTTTTCGAGTCTGTTGCAAATGGGATTGATCGCGTGTCATGCCGATCAGCCAGCCCTGAACGTGTCTAAATTCGTTTGCGTTGCTCTCGGTAGGAACCAAGTCTGGTGGGCGAGCAATAACTCCCATTTGCGACCGAGTAGCCTGTTCGATGATGAGCGAGTCACTTGGATTGTTTGTAATGATTGCAGTGAATCCAAGCGACTTGAGATAGTCCAAGCTTTCTCCTTGATGAAGAATCCATCTAGGTACTGTTGCCTGCAGATTTCGAAGCTGCTCTGCCACCGGTACCTTGGACAAATCTGGGGTTCCATCCATGGAAACATTATCTGGGATACCGATAGTAGTTGGCGCAACCATGCCCTCGATTTGGAGGTCATCAACTTTAAGCTTGATCGTACCAGGATCCGAATGGACACTCAGAACGACTCCGTCGATGAACGCATCCCGCAAATCGATATTGGGTCCCAAGAGTTTCCGGAGGTATATGTAACGTTCATCGAATAGCTGCTGGACCAAAGCAATGCGGGAAGTCGACCAGTGTCCGCGACCTTCGCTTGGCGTCCCCAAAAGGACTTCGGTAACTGGATCGTGTGTTGCTGGATGCGTGCTACGAGGAAAAACAACACGGAAACCGATTCTCAGACCGCTTTGAGCGGAGAGAACTCGTATCGAAGCACTTAAGTCGCTAATGATTGCGCATGGTTCGATCGGATAGAGCAGATAGACATGCGTGCCTCCTCCGAACGATGTCTCAATAACTTCGACGCCGGGTTCTTTTCTAAACGGCGACAGTTGAGCTTTCGCATCGGTTTGCCATAGACGGAATTTTTGCCGTGCCTCGTCGAACGAGTCAAAGAGTTGGGCGGTCGTAGTCTCCTGTGATGCGATGAGGAAAAAAAACATCATCGCGACCTGTCGCCAACGGAAAGACACCCCAGTTGCTTTAAGCGGCCCCGGGGTTGACTTTTTGCAACAAACTGCGAATGAATAGTGGAGAAAAAGAAACATAGTTGGCAACCGGATGTGCAAGATCGTAAGTCTAGCTTGTAGCATGACTTACGGCACGATTCCAGGTCGATTAGCGTTGCAAAAAATCCACCGACTTTTAGGGTTAGGAAAAGCAAATCGAAAGCATCGACTTTCCTAAGTCCTTGACTAGCATGGGTTTACCGTACATGTTAGTTGTCTCGTTAGGGAGTGTCGGCACGATAGCTGCATTTCTTTAGATTCATTATCGCTCGCAAACTACCGGCAAACAATTACTAATCGCTACCTTGAGGAGCATCCGCATGAGCCACGCAGCCCAATCGACCGAAAATCTCCTGAACGACACGCCAAGCGAACTGGTAGATCTTCAAAAGGTTATTGAAATGCTGCCCCCAGCACAACGATTGACCATTCAGCCTGCATTCCAAAGAGTTGTAGAAAGTACGAATCGTCGTCGAAAGATTTTGCAGTTGGTGCAGGATTCGATCGGTCAACTTCGATTGGACATGAAATACTTGGTCTTTGATTTGGAAGCGACTCGCCGAGAGAGGGACGCATATCAACGCCAGATCCAGGAATTGATGGGTGAACAAGGAGAGTCAGATGAAGGTTCACCAGAGGAAAACATGGATTAACGGTTAGATTAGCCGCAACGCGCTAACGTGCTCACTTTGAGCCGCAACGCGCTAGCGTGCGGGCTGGCGGGCTAGGAATCGTTTGCGAATCCGGCCCTCATGCTAGCGCATTGAGGCTCAGAATTGACAGTTTTGAATGCATTAGCTTGTGTAATTGGGTCCGAGAGTCGCCACTTCCTGACCCAAGAAAAACCTCCGGCATCGATCACAACATGGGCCGCAAACCGTGGGCTAGCGCCCTTCGGCTAATCAGCCGCAACGCGCTAGCGTCCGGTTCAGCCCGACTTATGAT
>JAYTVL010000371.1:0-17055 GCA_043744075.1 Pirellula sp.
CGATTCGCGAGTGACGCCGTTAGTACGCCAAAACACGGTTGGTGGGGGACAAGCCCCCGACCAACCTGAAAGGCTAGATCGCAGAACGGAACAAAACTCGCATCAACGCATTTTTCGTAAGCTGCTATTTGACGCACAGCCCAGGCTCTGCCTCCAAAAACAGTGCGTTCCCAGGCAGGAGCCTGGGAACGAGCGTTTTCGTACTGGCGATCAGCAAGAAGTGACATTAATTCTTTGACTTTGCAGCTGTGGATTCCATTGCATCGCCTTGAAAATAGGCAACGATGCGATCCATGAACCCTTTGCGTTCGGGTGTGATTTCTTTTTCGTCAAGCTCGGCAAGTTCGCGGAGCAGTTCTTGCTGGCGTTTGTTCAGTTTTTTTGGTACTTCGATAATCGTTTCTACGAGCATATCGCCTCGAGCACCAGTGTGCGGGTCGGGCATTCCCAAACCTCGCAACCGAAACACGGTTCCGCTCTGGGTGCCAGCGGCAATTTCAAGCGATTTTTTGCCGTCCAGAGTTGGAACGGCCAACGTTGTACCCAGTGCCGCTTGGCTAAATGCGATTGGCAACTGGAAAACGAGGTTGTGGCCATCACGATGGAAAATGGAATGCTGTTTGAGATGAATAAAGCAGTAAGCATCGCCGCGAGGACCGCCATCGGGACTTGGTTGCCCCTCGCCAGGAAGCCTGACTCGCATTCCGTCGTCAACACCCGCCGGGATCTTCACCTCTAACTTGACTTCGTGTGGCTTGAGCCCTTGACCATCGCACGATTTACAAGGCTTGCTTATCGTTTTGCCGCTGCCGCGGCAGATCGGACAGGTTGTCTGTACTCGTAGAATTCCAGAAGCTTGCACAACCTGACCACGCCCTTGACATTTTCGGCACGTTTCTGGTTGTGAACCAGCAGCTGCACCGGAGCCAGAGCAAGTTTCACAGGGTGCGTGACGTGTGAGCGTCAAGGTTTTCGCCACGCCTCTAGCCGCTTCCTCAAGATTCAGTGTCACGTCACAACGCAAATCTGCACCTCGGCGAACGCGACCTCGCGATCTCGCGCCCCCGCCACCACCGAAAAAGTCTTCGAAAATCGTGCCGCCAAACACGTCACCAAAAGCTTCGAAAATGTCCCCAACATCTCGGAAACCACTTCCACCGCCAGATTCAACGCCTGCATGTCCGTGCTGATCGTAACGGCTTCGTTTTTGCTGATCGCTCAAGACTTCGTAGGCTTCAGCGGCCTCTTTGAACATGTGGATCGCATCCGTATCACCTTGATTTGAATCAGGATGATATTTGAGAGCGAGCTTGCGATAGGATTTCGAGATTTCTTCTTGCGAAGCGGATTGCTGTACGCTGAGTATTTCGTAGTAACATCGTTTGGTAGCCACGTTCAAGCCCGTGATGAGGAGTTCGGAGCAAGTACTCTCCGGATTTAATGTCAAATAGGCGAGAGGGAGATTGAAATATTCCAACCCGGAGCATGAGCTAGCGGTCCCTCGCTCACGCTTCGGCTTATCAAACCGCAAGCTTTAGCAAAAAAGGGTCACTCGCGGAGTGATCAACACAATCGCAAATGACCCCAGAACCTTCAAGCGAACGAAGCAATAACCGTACAATGACTAGTCCCCCGGCAGGCGGAACGTACTAGTTGACTGCGCCTTCGACCTTTCGCTTGTTCTTGTCATCTTTGTCATAGTTCGTCACCAAGGAATCGGTTGTGAGAAGCAAACCAGCGATGCTAGCCGCATTTGCCAACGCCGTTCGAACTACCTTAACGGGATCGATGATGCCCGACTTCAGCATGTCGACATACACGCCTTTGTTCGCATCGTAACCCATATTGAGTGGCTTTTGAGCGACTTCGTCAGCGACTACGCTACCGTCGATACCGGCATTGTCGGCGATCTGACGCAGCGGCGATTCCAGTGCTCGAAGAATGATCTCAGCGCCCGTCCTTTCGTCTCCGCTGAGGGACTTAGCAAGAGCGATTACTGTGTCTCGGCATCGCAACAAAGCGACGCCACCACCTGGAAGAATACCTTCTTCGACGGCAGCTCGAGTCGCATGCAAAGCATCTTCGACGCGAGCTTTCTTTTGCTTCATGTCCGCTTCGGTTTCAGCGCCAACGCTAATGACAGCAACGCCGCCAGCGAGTTTTGCTAGTCGCTCTTGGAACTTTTCCTTATCGTATTCACTGTCCGTTTGCTCAATTTGAGCTCGGATTTGAGCGACGCGTTGAGTAACCGCTTTGCGATCTCCGCCCCCTTCGACGAGGGTTGTGTTGTTCTTGTCGACGACAGCTTTCTTGACGCGCCCAAGGTGTTCCAGCGAGACTTTCTCAAGCTGTATGCCAAGATCTTCGCTAATAAACGTTCCGCCAGTTAGGACAGCAATGTCGCCGAGCATGGCTTTGCGCCGGTCGCCGAAACCAGGTGCCTTAACAGCACAAACGTTTAAAGTACCACGCAATTTGTTCACAACAAGAAGTGTCAACGCTTCTGCATCGACGTCTTCGCAGATGATGAGCAAAGGTTGGCTGGCTGCGCTGATCTTTTCGAGAATGGGCACCAAATCGCGAATGTTACTAATCTTCTTGTCATACAAAAGAACTAGAGCATTCTCATACGTACAACTCATCGTTGCTGGCGTATTGATGAAGTATGGAGAGACGAAGCCCTTGTCAAACTGCATGCCGTCCACGTACTCCACTGAGGTGTCAGCGGTCTTGCCTTCCTCAACCGTTATAACCCCATCTTTGCCAACCCGCTCCAATGCTTCGGCCAACAAGTTTCCGATCGACATATCGTTGTTTGCCGAAATAGATCCCACGGCTGCAACTTCTTGACGGTTGCTGACGGGCTTGGCCATTTCCTGCAGTTTCACGATTGTTGCCTCGACAGCTTTGTCGATACCACGGCGAATAGCAGATGGGTTGCTACCAGCGGCTACATTTCGAAGCCCTTCCTTGAAGATAGCACGAGCTAGAACAGTTGCCGTTGTGGTTCCATCACCAGCAAGATCACTCGTCTTTTGTGCCACTTCGACAACGAGCTTAGCGCCCATGTTCTCGAAACGGTCTTCGAGCTCGATTTCCTTTGCAACAGTGACGCCGTCCTTAGTAACAGTCGGGCCACCGAAGCTTTTGTCGATGATAACGTTGCGACCAGTCGGACCCATGGTCACGGCTACCGCATTCGCCAGTTTTTCTACACCTTGGAGCATTCTCGCTCGGGCTTGATCGTCAAATAATAGTTGCTTAGCCACGCTTAGCAGTCCTTATGGATTTTTGGAAAAGTCGGTTGTGAAACCATCACTCGAAAGCGATGGTCTGGAAATGAATACAAGTCATGTCTGGCTGAGGACAGACGGACCTACATGAATGATCAACTGAGTGGGCTATGCGAGCTTAGCAAGTACGTCGCTCTCGCGAAGAATCTTGTACTCAACACCGTCGATTTCAACTTCGCTTCCGCCGTATTTGCCGAAAATTACTTCGTCTCCTACGGTTACGCTCAAAGCACCACGAACGCCGCTGTCAAGCAGCTTGCCTGGTCCGACGGCCACAACCTTTCCTCGCTGTGGCTTTTCTTTGGCCGAATCGGGCAAAACGATACCACCAGCGGTGGTCTCCTCTGCTTCGAGAGGCTGTACAACGACACGGTCATCAAGAGGACGGATGTTTACCTTTGCCATTTTCTTATTCCTTGGTACTAAAAGATGTTTGATTTGTTGATTGTTGATTTGAAAAACACTTGGAGGGCCGGACAAAAACAAGTCCTGCCCGGCAGGCAGGACCTACCAATTAACAAGTCCTGCCCGGCAGGCAGGACCTACTAATTACATCATTCCGCCCATTCCGCCCATTCCGCCCATGCCACCCATGCCTTGATCATGGTCATGGTGGCCGCCGGCTGGTTCTTCTTCTTCCTTTGGAATCTCCGTAATCAGGGATTCGGTGGTAAGCAATAGCGAAGCAACCGAAGCTGCATTAGCTAAAGCAGTCTTAACAACTTTAGCCGGATCGATAATCCCTGCCTTGATCATGTCAACATACTTGTCTGTATTGGCATCATAGCCCTCGGTTCGTTCCTTTTGCTGACGAACGCGATTCACAACTACAGCCCCGTCAACGCCTGCATTGTTTGCAATGGCACGAAGCGGATAATCAAGTACATTGGAAATGATCTTGGCACCGAATTTTTCGTCCCCTTCAAGCTTTAGCTTGCTCAAAGCCGCTTCACAGCGAATCAGTGCAACACCACCGCCAGGAACAATACCCTCAGCAAGTGCAGCTTGAGTCGCAGCCTTGGCGTCATCGATTAGAGCCTTGCGCTCTTTCATTTCGGTTTCCGTTGCAGCACCGACATTGATTTGAGCTACTCCACCGGCGAGTTTCGCCAGTCGCTCTTGGAGCTTTTCTCGATCGTAATCGCTATCGGTGTTTTCGATCTCGCGCCGAAGCTGAACCACACGTGCCTCGATGATATCCTTCTTGCCTGCACCGCCGATAACAACCGTGTTTTCGCTAGTGATGTGGATCTTTTTGGCACGCCCAAGATCGCTCAACTTTACGGATTCTAGATCGATTCCGAGATCCTTAAAGATCGCCTTGGCATTGGTCAAAGAAGCGATGTCGCCGAGAATAGCTTTGCGGCGATCGCCATAACCAGGAGCTTTGACGGCTGCGACACTAAGGATGCCACGCATCTTATTGATAACCAGAGTTGCCAATGCGTCGCCATCGATGTCTTCGGCGATGATCAACAACGGTTTCTTGGCCTTGCTAATGGCTTCGAGAAGCGGGATCAGCTTTTTGTTGTTGCTGATCTTTTCCTCGTGAATCAGGATATAACAGTCTTCGAGTTCGACTGACACTTCGTCTTGATTGGTTACGAAGTGCGGCGACAAGAAGCCGCGATCGAACTGCATTCCCTCGACAACTTCAACGGTTGTCTCATTTCCACGGCCCTCTTCGACGGAAATAACACCGTCTTTACCAACCTTCAAGAACGCTTCAGCAAGGACGTCGCCAATCGCCGGGTCGTTATTACCAGCGATGGTAGCTACCTGCTTAATTTCCTTTTTGTTTTTCGCGTCGATCGGAATCGAGACTTTATCGATTTCCGCTTTAACGCATTCGACGGCCTTGGCGATGCCTCGAGAAAGCGCCATCGGATCAGCACCGGCGGCAATCATTTTCAAGCCTTCGCGGAAAATTGCTTCTGCCAAAACTGTTGCAGTAGTCGTTCCGTCGCCAGCGACATCGTTGGTTTTGCTGGCAGCTTCTTTGACGAGCTGTGCGCCCAAGTTTTCATATGGATCGTCGAGCTCGATCTCCTCAGCCACCGTAACACCGTCCTTGGTGATCTTCGGAGAGCCCCAACCCTTGTCGAGAACTGCATTTCGCCCTCGAGGGCCCAGCGTGCTGCGAACTGCTCGAGCGAGCTTGGAAACGCCAGCCAAAAGCGGCTGTCGCGCTTCGTCATCAAAAACCATTTGTTTTGCCACGGTGAACTCCTTGCGATGAGTCGGTAACAACCAACGAACATTAATCTGTTTATTACGAAGTGCGGACTTTCCCACACCCAATTACCTGAGAATCCGATTTCACCTAAAAACGAAGCGAGCCAGATTTGGCAGTCGTCGTTAGGTTCCCGAATGCGAGAGCAACCGGCGTGCCAGAATGTAAAACATTTCCTTAAGTCGCGTGTAGGTAGTGGGTTGCAAGTTGAGATTATTTTCAGATTGGCATTGAACCTGTCAAAAAGGACAGTGTGGGCCGGATTTTGAATCCTGCCGGAACGGTTTGAAAAACCGTCCTACATCAATTGTCTGCTAGAATTGGGCTACCCAGTAGACCGAACTACAAGAAAGGCTATTTCGATGACAACCAAAGTTAGAAAAAATCTGCTTTCGTCACTCCTATTTGTTGCAAAAGTATTCGTATTCCAGCTCAACGGCCTTGTGCTCGCGAACGAATTCGAGATTCAAGCGACACACCAAACTCCAGTATCCGGCTTTCCGGATCAGTTCCATCGCGTGGCGTCTACAACTAGATGGCTGCCCGCTGAAACAGCAATTATCATTTGCGACGTTTGGGATTCTCATCACTGCGTCAACGCGGTTAGGCGTGTCCAGGAGATTGCACCACGTATTGATGCGCTCGCAGCGGCCCTACGTTCCAACGGAGCCACTATTATTCACGCTCCTAGCGGTTGCATGGAGTTTTATGCGAGCCACCCGGGGCGTATTCGGGCCATGGGAATTGAAACTGCAGCAAACCTTCCAAAAGACATTGCAACTTGGTGCGACCGTATCCCGGCTGAAGAATCGATCGCTTACCCGATCGATCAGTCCGATGGCGGGGAAGACGACGACCCAATCGAACATCAACAATGGGCCGAAAAACTAGAGAGTGAAGGCCGAAACCCCAAGGCACCCTGGAAACAACAGATTGCCAAAATCCACATAGACACCAAACGGGATTTTATCAGTGACTCTGGCAACGAGATTTGGAATATTCTCGAGTCGAATGGAATTAAACAAATCTTGGTTTGCGGCGTTCATACAAATATGTGCGTACTCGGACGCCCTTTTGGTTTGCGTCAGCTTACTAGCCACGGCAAGAATGCTGTCTTGATTCGCGACTTGACGGATACGATGTACAACCCAATGAAATGGCCCTACGTCAGTCATTTTTCTGGAACAGATCTCATCGTCGATCATATCGAACGGCATGTATGTCCAACAATTACCAGCGATCAGATTTTTCGAGCCTCCGGGGGCCGATCGGTTGAGGACAGCCGAGCCTCAGTGAAACCATCGCAATTGATTCCATTTCGATTCTCGATGGACCGACGGCCTCATTTGGCCATTCTAATCGCCGAGGATGAGTACGAGACGGCCAAGACGTTGCCGCTCTTCGCAGCGACACATTTGCAGTCTAAGCTCCGGGTTTCGATCATCTACGGCGATTCGATAGACCGTGCTTCGATCCCTGGAATAGAAGCTATGGAGGACGCGGACGCTTTGTTGGTCAGCGTTCGCCGGTGTCCATTGCGAGCAAAGGATTTGACTAGAATTCAGTCGTTCGTAAAAGCAGGGCGGCCTTTGATTGGCATACGAACTGCAAGTCATGCATTCTGTTTGCGTGATGGCAAGAAAGTGGATGGACTTGAGCAATGGCCTGAGTTTGATCCATATGCCTTTGGCGGAAACTACACGAACCACTACGGAAATGATTTGCATCCTGCCGTGAGTGGCGGCATTAACTCGCATGCGATCTTTACGAGTAAAGGATCCTTGTACAAGGTCAGTCCTTTGAAGCCTGGAACACGTGTATTGCTTAGCGGAAAGATTGAAGGGCAACCTTTGGAACCAGTTGCTTGGACGCATGTACGGCCTGACGGCGGAGTGTCGTTCTATACATCGCTTGGGCATTCAAGCGATTTTACGGAATCCGCATTCCAGGAGTTGCTTGCCAATGCGGTACTAAACGTATGTGGGTTAGAAAGCTTCAAAACAAGTCAAATCGTAGAACAACAGCAACGCTTCAACACGGGAAAGGGGCGGCAAAGGAAATAAACCAAATTACGCCATCGATCAATGACCGTAGCTAAGGCTTCCAGCCTGAGATTCCAGAATTATCCCTCACAGTCATGATGCGCTTCCAGCCTGAGATTCCAAAATTATCCCTCACAGGCATGATGCGCTTCCAGCTTGAGATTCCAGGATTATCCCTCACAGGCAAGATGCCTATGCTACGTTCTTGAGGGACCGTAGCTTTGCTCAAGAAGCATTCGGATGGTGTCAGCCAGCAGAGTCAGGCTGAATGGTTTCGAAAGCACCTGATTCGTTCTCAATTGTCTTGCTCGCGTGACAATCGATTCGTCCATCTGTGCTGACATCAGAATGCACGGCAATGTCGAACTTGTATCGCGCAGAGATTGCAGCATACCGAGGCCATCTAGTCTCGGCATATGGACATCCAGCAAAGCAAGGTGAATGTGTTGGCTTCGAATCACTTCCAATGCTTCAAGCCCGTCGGCAGCGAGGACAGTCCGGTATCCCCGTCGGGATAAAGCTTCGCTCAAGGACAATCGAAAGTCTCGATCGTCGTCGGTGATCAACAGGTTTGGCTCTAGCATTTGCATGACTAGATTCTTACGCTCCAATACCGATACAGTCTTGCGATGGAATGAACCCTGCAATTATTGATGATACAACCCGCCAAATCAAACCCGATTTCCCAATCTGCCGATCAGGAACGACAAATTTTGACGGATAAATCGTCCTATTCTGCCTTTTGGCTCCATTTAGAACGTGCTTTGGAAGTTCGCAGGACTCAGGGGTTATACCGCCAGTGTGCCATCTCGCACCCGCTTGGACCCACTACTATATCGAGAAACGGGGCTGTTGCGATCAATTTTGGAGCCAATGATTACTTTGGCCTTTCATGGCACCCCGATGTCCGGCGAGCCGCATTTGAGTCAACGCAATTCAAGAATTTTGGGAGCGGAGCAAGCCCATTGGTCTCCGGCCATACACCCGAGCATTCGAGACTCGTGGACTCCATTGCAGACTTTGAAGAAACCGAGAACGCGATCGTTTTTTCGAGTGGCTATGCGGCCAACGTTGGGACAGTAGCCTCATTGGCTACCAAGGAGGATGTGATCTTTAGCGATAGCTTGAACCATGCCAGTCTCATCGATGGCTGCCGTTTGAGCAGATCGCAAATAGTTATATACCCACACTGTGACATGGCTGCTTTGAGAGCGCTCATTCGTCAAAACCGGCATCGCGGACGGTTCGCATTCATTGCGTCCGATTCGGTGTTCAGCATGGACGGCGATCTGGCTCCGTTGTTAGAGATCAATGCTCTTTGCCATGAATTTGATATGCAATGCCTGCTAGATGAGGCTCATGCGACCGGCGTGTATGGCACTAATGGGCGAGGACTGGCCGAGCACGTCGGTGCTTCTCGCGAGCGAATCGTCAGTATCGGCACGCTTAGCAAGGCATTAGGATGCGCCGGCGGTTTCGTGGCTGGCCCAAGCGTGTTGATTGAGTGGCTTACTAACCACGCCAGATCCTATGTTTATAGCACGGCTTCGACCATTCCAAATGTTGCAGCCGCATGCAAAGCGATCTCATTAATCCATGACATGCGATCCGAGCGACTTGAGCTTGCTCGAAAAGCGGTAGGCCTTCGCTCCAGTTTAGCGGGCCTTGGCTTTGAAGTTGGCAGGGGCGATAGTCCTATCGTTCCAGTCTACATCAGCGATGCAAAGAGAGTGATGGAGCTAAGTAACAGGTTACTTCAGGCGGGAGTTTTTGTGCCCGCAATTCGACCACCGACAGTAGCCGAGAACCGAAGCTTGTTGCGAATCAGCTTGTCGATTGCGCACACTGCAGAAGAAACAGGCCGGCTCGTCGAAGCGCTAGCCAACGCAGGATAACACCTACTAAACTAAATGGGGTGGCACGCTCTGAGGTACGAAGGGCGTGTGCCGTGTCAATTTTTCAGCCTAAGATCCACTCCCCACTCCCATCGCTATCTCCTCCTCCATTTTGCATTTGTCAATTTTCATTTTAACTTTTTCAATACCTCGGCATTGACATGCCTCTGAGCGTGCCAAGCATCGCTATGTTGACAAAATCAACGAATGATCGCGTTACGTTCGGTTGTTTTTTAAGAGCAGTTGTCTGATTGTCGCAATGCTTGGTTCCGGCTACACTGCTCTAGCAAATCAGTACCCCCTTTTTATAAGGCTGCGCTGGGAAAAACCTGGTTCAGCGGAGTATTTCATGAGCGCTTCGATCGCTTCTCCTACAGTTGACGCATTACCTGCCAAACTTAATGTCGGCGGCAAAGAGATTGAATTGCCCATTCTCGTGGGAACAGAGAATGATCGTGCGATAGACATATCCAAGTTGCTTAAAGAAACCGGTCATACGACGATTGACGATGGATTTGCCAATACCGCTGCAGCATCGAGTTCAATCACTTATCTGGACGGCGATCGAGGCATTCTTCGGTATCGCGGGTATCCGATCGAGGAACTGGCCGAACACTGCGATTTCTTGGAAACAAGTTATTTGATCATCTACGGCGAGCTGCCCACGGGTGAGCAACTTGAGCAATTCAAGGACTCGATCGAAAAGCACACGATGCTTCACGAAGATATGCGAACGTTTTACAACGGATTTCCTCGAGATGCCCATCCGATGGCAATTCTTTCGAGCGTGGTGGGTGCGTTGTCGACTTTTTATCAAGATTCGCTCGATCCGCACGATCCAGAGGAGGTCGAAATATCCGTTCATCGGCTTATTGCTAAGCTGCCAACTATTGCGGCGTATAGCTACAAGAAAGCCTTTGGTCAGCCATTTATCTATCCCGATAACAGCTTAGACTACTGCCAGAATTTTCTCAGCATGATGTTTGCATTGCCGAGTGAACGCTATCAGCCCGACCCTGACTTTGTTCGAGCGCTCAATTTGTTGCTGATTGTTCATGCAGACCACGAACAGAACTGCAGCACGTCGACGGTTCGTTTGGTTGGCTCGTCCAATGCAAATTTGTTCGCATGTATTTCGGCTGGAATTTGTGCGCTGTGGGGACCATTGCATGGTGGCGCCAACGAAGCTTGCGTGAATATGCTCAAGCAGATTGCGGATGACGGTGGCAATGTCAAGAAGTATGTGGATATGTCAAAGGACAAAACGAGCAACTTCCGGCTCATGGGGTTTGGCCATCGCGTATACAAAAACTACGACCCGCGTGCCAAAATTATCAAGTCGGCTTGCGACGTACTCCTCAACAAGTTACATCTCAAGGACCCATTGTTCGATGTCGCACAAGAACTCGAAGCGGTCGCGCTTCGCGATCCTTATTTCGTCGAACGAAAGCTTTACCCCAACGTCGACTTCTATTCGGGCGTTATCTATCGAGCGATGGGGATACCGATTCAAATGTTCACGGTTCTATTTGCTATTGGACGCTTGCCGGGTTGGATCGCCCACTGGATCGAAATGCAAAACTCGCCATTGACCCGTATTGGACGACCGCGTCAGGTCTACACGGGGCATGTCAAACGCGACATTGTTCCCATTGAGAACCGTTAACTTAGGAAAGTGAATGTCCACACAATCGGATGTTTCGACGCCCAGCTCAGTAACGCCCAGTTCGACAGGCAAAGCACCTCCAGCCGAACACAAGGTCACCATCAAGTTGGACAGGCCTGTTTCGGAGTTGTCTTGGATTCAAAAATCTCTTTTGTTTGCCGAATTGTCGAGGCTCGCTTATGCGGATCCTGATGTTGTCGAGAATATCGTTTACGAAGCGGGACTCGACCAGTGCGTATTCATCGCACGCGAGGGTGCCGAGGCTTACGTGTTTGGCAATCGATTCGACTGCATGATTGTTTGCCGGGGCACGGAACCCAATCAGTGGAACGACATCAAGGCGGACGCGAATGCTTGGACGGTCGCTTCCGAAGTCGGGCGAGTCCACAGCGGGTTTCATACGGAGGTCAATGAGCTTTGGCCATTGCTTGAACAGCAGATCAAAGAAAACCAGCGCCCGATGTGGTTTTCAGGCCATTCGCTAGGTGGTGCCATGGCAGCAGTTTGTGCCGTTCGATGCAAGATATCGCCAATTCCATCGAACCCACAGGCGATTTTTTCTTACGGTGCGCCGCGTGTCGGCAACCGAACTTACACATCGTTTCTAAAGGTAAAGCACTATCGTTGGGTAAACAACAACGATTTAGTGCCCCGCGTTCCACCGCGTTGGCTTGGCTACCGACACATGGGGCAAGAGATCTACATCAATCGACGTGGCAGAATTAGTAATTTACGATCATGGCTGAGAGTTCGAGACCGATTCTGGGGCTTAATCGCGTCGTTAAGGCTTTGTAAGCTCGATTACTTCAGCGATCATTCCATGGTAGATTACATCGCGCATATCCGTGGCTACTACGAAGATGAACTAGCAGGCAATCCGGTTAAGACTCCGAAACACATTCCCGCAGAATAATAGAATAGAGAGAGAATCAATGACCGCAGCAATTATCATTGTATTTGTACTGGGCTACTTGGCGATCGTATTTGAACATCAGATCCATATCAACAAAGCCGCATCAGCCATTGTGACTGGCGTTTTGTGCTGGACAATTTACGCAGTTGGTTATGACCAATTGGTGCCACAGGCCGCGTTTGAAGCTTGGGAAAAAGTACACGCCGCTAGTGGTGACGGGCACTCTATTTCACAATTGCCTGCCAAGTTGGAATTCATCACTGAGTATCAATTTTCTAAGGGTTTTGTAGAGATTGCAGGTATCCTATTCTTTTTGATGGGGGCCATGACGATCGTGGAGCTAGTCGATGCCCACGAAGGGTTTTCTCTAGTGACACAACGTGTCAAAGCGAGAAACAAGGTAACGTTGCTTTGGATCGTTGGTTGGGTTACTTTTTTCTTGTCATCCGTTCTGGATAATCTTACGACGACGATCGTGGTGGTTTCCTTGTTAAGAAAACTGGTTGCAGATCGTGAAACTCGATTGTTGTTCATTGGCGTTGCTATAATTGCTGCCAACGCTGGTGGTGCTTGGACGGTTATTGGTGACGTTACCACCACGATGCTCTGGGTCAAAAACAAAATCAGTACTGTCGAAGTAATGCGGGACTTGTTCTTAACGAGTGTTACTTGTTTGTTGATTCCGCTAATAATAACCTCTCGATGGTTGAAAGGTGATCTACCACCTGTTTCGGAATTGGGGGATGAAAACGATGACAAAACCATTCAGCCCTGGCACCGGACCTTGTTTTTGGTATTGGGTTTAGGCGGGTTGATGACGGTTCCGATATTCAAGGCTTTGACTCACCTGCCTCCGTTCATGGGAATGGTGATGAGTTTGGGCGTTCTTTGGGTCGCGTCCGAATTGGTGAGTCACACCATGGATGAAAAGACACGCAGCTCTACCGGCGTACTCTCAGCCTTGCGGCGAGTTGACATGTCTAGCATCTTGTTTTTCCTAGGTATTCTGTTGGCCGTGGGAGCCTTGGGAAGTGTCGAAATCCTTAAGAACATTGCGGTATCACTGCAAAACTCTATTGGAAACACATCCATCATCGCGATTATTATCGGCTTGGTTTCAGCCGTGGTCGACAATGTGCCGCTAGTTGCTGCGGGGATTGAAATGTACGCTGAGACTCCACCAAACGATTCGTTTTGGATGCTGCTAGCATACTGCGCCGGGACGGGCGGTAGCTGTTTGATCATTGGATCTGCAGCAGGCGTTGCGGCAATGGGGCTCGAGAAGATCGACTTCATGTGGTACGCTCGTCGAATTGCGCCGATGGCATTAGCCGGATATCTGGGTGGAGTTGTAGTCTATTTCTTGCAGCACATGATCATGCATTAAGATTCTGTCGAATGACAAACCCAACGCTTGAAGCGATCGAGATTCGCAAAGTCTATCAGACTCTGACGGAAGAGATTGTCGTGCTAGAGAGCGTTTCGTTCTCAATGAATGCCGGTGAAAACTTGGCAATTGTTGGCCCGAGCGGATCCGGCAAATCGACGTTGCTTCAAATACTTGGTACATTGGACCCGCCCACCAGCGGAACCGTTCGCATTGGTGGCCAAGATCCCTATCAACGCAATGAGAACCAGCAAGCTCGCTTCCGAAACGAAAGGATCGGATTCATCTTCCAGGACCATCATTTGCTGCCGCAGTGGAACGTCTTAGAGAACACGTTGTTACCGGCTCTTGCGACCGGCAAACCGTCGCTCGAAATTCGCAATCGAGCGATTGCTTTGCTCGAACGCGTTGGTCTCAAGCATCGATTATCCCACTTGCCAAGCCAATTATCAGGCGGTGAACGCGAACGAGTCGCCGTAGCCCGCGCGCTGGTACTCAAACCGATGATCGTGTTGGCTGACGAGCCAACGGGTAACCTAGATCAGAAGTCTGCGGAAAACGTTGCGAGATTGTTGCTGGAAGTACCAAAAGAAGAAAACACGGTGCTCATCGTAGTGACGCATTCGACAACGCTCGCCTCGCAGATGCAAAAACGGTACGAGCTTAGGAATCGACATCTGACACAAGTTGCGTGAGTCTTCGTAAGTAGTATTGTAGGACAACGCCAACGGAGGGCCAAATTATGGTCTAGGACCTCGAGACGCTCCACGTGTTCTTCTTTGGAGCATTCTCTTAACTTCGCCTGGATCTGCTAGGTCTTGTTTATCGCGTTCGTCATCCCCCAATTTGTCGTAGGAATCGAGAAGTGCATTCGTAGGAGAGTCTGGAAAGAGCCACAACCGAAGCACATCAATCTGGTTTTTTTTGCTTAGACTCTCGATCATTTTCTTAGGGATCGGAGAAAGACCAGTGGATAGTTCACGAATCAGTTCTTCCTGACCATCGAGCTCTAGTTCGTCTCGGCCTCTCGAAATAAACAGATAGAACAACAATTGGCCAGTGTCCCAAGGCCGTTGAAGTTCCTCTCGCAATGCCGGTTGAAAAAAATTATGATCCCATTCTGATAGTGCTTCCCTATCGGTCGTCGTCATACGTGTCGCATATAAATTTGCAGCTTTGAAGTAAAGCTCTTCCTTAAGAAACGCGTACCTTTGCTCAGGCTTCATCGCCTCCATGTCCAGTCGCCTTGAGTTCCCAATTCCATCCATAACCAATCCCAATAAGTGGACCGTTTCCTGAATCATTTTGTGGTCGGGTAGGCTTTCGATTTCAGATTCGATTGCTGCCAAACGCTTAACGGTAGCGGGGTCAAGTCTGCCGATCCTCTCACGACCATTTTCCAATCTCGATACTTGAATCGGCGTTAAGCTCTGAACCCAAGTCTTGCGTTGCCATATTGAATCAGGTGGTGGTGGAAGTAACCGATCTCCAAGACTATCTTTTAACACTGCTAGGGCCACGGTCTCCTGGCTCAGCTTGATCGCAATGTTAACCTCATTGACATCCTCCAAACCGCGAATGCCTGCAAAAAGTCCCAGATCTCTAAGCTCGCGTCGTGCATTGACAAAACTCACCGCGATGGCCGCCAAAGATCCAGCGACAGCAAATGCCGCAATCAAAACCATGACTCGGGGCCACACCCACCAATCTCTTAAATTCGACTTAACATCGACGTCGCTGCTCGCAGCGAAAGGAGCAGTCATCGAGAGGTCCTTAATCACCAGCTCCATCGTGCTTTTCGTAAACTTTTGGTTGTGCGGTGTCTCCGGAATTTCGTCCAGCAAATCATATGCCTGACGCAACTCAGCCAGTCGCAATCGTAGTCTCTCATCATCTACGAGGCTTCGTTCCAAAGCGGTCGCTTCAATCGGCGGTAACTCGCCATCAAGATAGGCGGTCAATTGCTCGTCGACGGAATCCATGTCTGGGAGGTTCATTCCGCTTTATTCTCCAGTTCGGGCTTAGGTTGGCCGTTTGGCGGGCTTTTCGATTCAATATTTGGATTGATTGCAATCGATCCCGGAGTCGCTCCGCTGGCGATATAAGGTTCCAAAAGGTTTTTGAGATTCACTCTGGCTCTGCTCAACAACGACTTGATCGCTTTAACACTCAGCCCCATCGTTTCAGAGATTTCTTGATAGCTCATCCCTTCAAATTTGCTTAACATCAATGCCGTTCGTTGGCGTTCCCCCAGTGCCTGCAACGCCTGCAAGACTACTGCGGAGCGTTCTGAGTAATCGATCCTTCTCGAAGGCTGAAAGCCACTCGGAGCAATTGCAATATTCTCAATAATCAATTCGGATGACGAGCTATTTGCAGCATTGGAAAGCTGGTATTCGCGTCGATGAGAGGAATCTCGAATATGGTTGGACGCGATGTTATTTGCAATACGGTAAAGCCAAGTCGTAAATTTGGCGGTCGGTAAGTAGTTTTTCCGAGCCTTGTATACCCTCAAGAATACGTCTTGGGCTAAGTCCTCAGACTGCTGGACATTGTTGACCCAACCCTGCATAAATCGCTGAATTTTGCTCTGGTGCCTATCTATTAACATTTCGAATGCAACCGCGTCATCGTCTCGAACGCGCAACATCAAACCCACGTCTGGGTCGGCGGCTGCATTTTCCAATGAATCTGGCGAATCGGACAAAGTATTCTGCATAGTAAAAGTTAGGTAGCTGCTCAATTTGAACCCCGGATGCCGTCCAAGGTTTTGACATCCGACCAAATCTTTTCGGCCAGACCCGCATCATAGCTGTTTCAGCTCAGGGATGGCGGGCGCTTTTCGGTCTAGTTCGGCGAATAAATCGTCCGTTTTGAAGCTCCAATTGGGAAGGACCGAACCTCCATTTATCATTTCTCCTTCTTCGATAACCGTCACAGTTTCAGAAGAAGTGTAGACGGCAATGGTGCGGTTTCTCGTATCAACCATCCAAACAAGCCTCACACATCCTTGGAAGTACTCGCGACGCTTTCGTGCCATTTCTGCTCGAGTGTTCCCCCGACTCAAGACCTCGATGACAAAATCAGGTGCAAGTTCTGGAACAGGCTCTTTGGGAATTCGGCCATTAGGAAGAGTCAGCCAACTTACAAATGCGACATCTGGACCTCGTATTACGCCAGGAAAAAGCATGGTCATTCCATCCGCACCGGTTAGGATGCCCGCATTCACGGACTCAACAAAGTTACCCAGCCATCGCAGCAATATTGCCGCAACTAGTGATTCAGACCATCCCATTGCTTTCTCCACCAATGTGTTATCGACCAATTCGCACCTTCCAGCCTTGGTGTCGTTGACTCGAATAAGATCTTCCATCGTTGCGGTCCCGGGCGGTGGGATGACTCTAATTCGCTCTATAGGAATTCCTCCCAAATCGGCGATCCTCTCAGCCAGTGATGTCGTTACTGCAGCATTCATAATCTAATTCCTCGTCACAAAAATCAAAACTTGGCGCAATATCAACGCCGAATCTAGTATAAAGGCAAAAAAGGACCTAGTGGTCTGTCACACCTTAATTTGAGGGTAGTGGACGAGGCAACGAGTCCTCAAAGCGGTCGATTTGCAAGGA
>JAYTVL010000372.1:0-4652 GCA_043744075.1 Pirellula sp.
CGTAGCCTCGTCCACTACCCTAATCTTTAGCTGTCCCAGACCACTAGTCGCAGAGGTTTTTTGACGCGGTTAGCGCAAATGGTTCAGCAACGTGAGTCAAGTACCCTGCGGATTGCGAGAGTTTGAAAAGAAAAGAACCAGGAAATGTTGGATCTTCGGATCGATATTCTTGACCAAGGTTGTTACGATTCACTTGTCTTCTTTGTTTGCGTAAAATACCGTTAGTATGTGGGTAGATTGCGCAGAGGTATTTGAACTGATTCGAATCGTGTTCTGGAGGCTGGGGTGGCGAAAATCAGCGTAGCAGGCATTGCAGCCGAGGACGTGTTGAACTGTTTGCCTGATGGGGTTGCCATTTTGGGAGGCGACTTGACCATCCTTTGGGCCAATCAGTGTTTTCAGCAGTGGTTTGGCGGCGTTGATCGGACAGGGGAGAATTTTTATTCTTCAATGGTGAATCCAGATATTGTTGGGGCTGGACTTTGCCCGCTTCAAACTTGTTTCTCGAGCGGTCGAAAAGCCAGCACGACCCTGCAGACGCTTAAGAACTACTACCATATCCACGCAGCTCCCTTGGCTAGTTATTTAGGTGGATCATCAAGCGATTCGAGCGTCAATGAAATTGATCGAATCGTTGTTACGCTTAGCGATGTTACCGAGGAGATTTTGCAAGAACAAAAGCTTGCAGCCATCCACCAAGCGGGCGCGAAACTGACCGATCTCAAGCCGAATGAAATTTTTCAGATGGATGTCGAGCAGCGAATCGATTTGCTCAAGGACAATATCCGACATTACACTCAAGATTTGCTTAACGTTGAGGTCATCGAGATTCGGCTGCTCGAACAATCGACTGGGAATCTAATTCCATTGCTTTCCGTTGGAATCGATCAGACTGCTGCTGACAGACGATTGATGGCAAGTCCTCAAGGCAACGGCGTAACAGGATATGTTGCTGCGTTTGGCAAGAGTTATCTTTGCCGAGATACGACCAAAGATCCCAAATATCTTGAAGCGTTTAAGGGAGCCAGGAGCTCACTGACGGTCCCAATTCTGTTGCACGAAAACGTGATTGGTACCATCAACGTAGAGAGTCCAATGCTCGATACATTTTCTCCAAGCGACCAACAGTTTCTTGAGATCTTTGCACGCGATGTGGCTGTAGCACTCAACACTCTCGAATTGCTCGTCGCACAACGAACCAATGCGGCACAGCAGAGCTGCGAGGCCATCCATGCCGCGGTTGCGCTCCCCATTGACGATTTACTTTTGGATGCTGTACATCTGATGGAGAAATATATTGGGCACGACACAGAAACGGTTTCTCGATTGAGAGATGTTTTGGCAAAGGCCAGAAGCATCAAACGGTCGATCCAAGAAATTGGCCAAACGCTTGCTCCAACCGACGTGAGTCCGGCCGGCTGCAATACCGAGAATCATTCGAAGTTACATGGAAAGCGAATTCTGGTTGTGGATGCGGACGAGCAAGTGCGAAACGATGCGCACGCATTGCTTGAAAGATATGGATGCACCGTCGAAACTGCCCACGAAGGCGACCAAGCAGTTTCAATGGTGCGGAATTGCCTTGATGAACCTTACCATGTGATCATTTCGGACATCAAGTTACCTGACTATTCTGGCTATCAGTTAATGCTTCGATTGCAGAAACTCATGTCTCATGTGCCGATCGCCTTGATGACAGGTTTTGGGTACGATCCTGGTCACTCGATCGTAAAAGCTCGCCAATCCGGATTGCATCCCAAAGCAATCCTTTATAAGCCGTTTCGGCTGGACCAACTACTCAGCGTTACAGAAACGCTGATCGACAACCGTCCTCAACCCTCTGAATGATTCCGGCGGTAGCGTGGTCTTCGATTATTTGTTGTCCCGTGCGATTGTGGCAATCGCGGTGCTCGGGCACTTTGGCCTTTGGATCTGGCTTTACAATCGACTTAACGCCACAGGGCTAAAACGCAAAACAATCAAGCGAACAGAGAAGGCCTTTGTCTTGGCGTGCGGACTAATCCCATTGGTTCTTCTACTTATCGAGCTTCGCCTAAACGAGGAGGTTTTCTTAATTGGCGTCGGGTATGGCTGGGACAAACTCACAGTCATTACGAAAACGTACTCCGTCATTGTGATGCTCTTTGCAGTTGCCATGGCGCCTTTTTGGATCTTGGATCGTCCGCAACTTGCGATATCCAAGAATCGATTCGAATTGATTAATGCGGAAGATTTGAGGCATCTCCAACATCCGGCGAGCAACGCTGCGCTTTATGTCGAAGGACGAAGCTTTCGGCGCATGTCGAAGCTTCCGGGCAATCAGATTGTTTCAATGCAACGCAATCGAAAGCGTCTCTTCATCGATAGTCTGCCGAATGACTTAAATGGATTGCGGATTGCCCACTTGTCCGATGTGCATTTGACAGGACAGTTGTCGACGGCGTTTTATCGACTAGCGATCGATTGGTTAGCAGTTCAGTCGCCCCATCTCGTTGTAGTTTCAGGTGATATCGTTGACTATGAAACCGCTCTAAAACAAATCCGGCCTGTTTTTAGTAACCTTCAAGGGTCGTTGGGAAATTACTTCGTACTAGGCAATCATGACAAGCGATTGCCTGTTCCGACCGACGTGTGCGATGCATTTAACGCTATGGGTTGGAACGACTTAGGAAGATCGAATGCATTCGCGAAAAAAGGAACTACATCGATCCAACTATTGGGTAACGAATTGCCTTGGTTTGAAAGACACGCTTTGGGAAGTGACTTGAACTCCAAAAATGAATCAATTGGGCTTTCTTGGCGGCTGGGTGTTTCGCATTCCCCCGATCAATTTGCTTGGGGGATCGCGAATTGTTGTCAGTTGTTATTGTGCGGACATACGCATGGCGGTCAGATACGGTTTCCGGTCATTGGTCCGGTCATCGCACCGAGTCGATTTGGGTCACGATACGCATCCGGAGTCTTCTCTAGGGGTGAAACGTTGATGCACGTTTCCAGCGGTGTCTCTGGAATTCACCCCTATCGGTGGGGATGCATGCCTGAAGTGACCATTTTGGAGTTAGCCCCGCGAGAAAAAATTGTTGCTACAGTTTAGCAGTGTTTATTGAGCACAATCCGAATTTGTGGTGCATTTTCACAGCCCGCTTGCGGCAAACCACAGTGCAATCTCGGTAAGTCCCTTTCAGTTATCAAGTTAATTATTCGATACCTTCAAGGATGGTTACCCAGCGATAGCTTTAAAGTTGATGCGAATTAATGCTACAGCATATCAATGGCACGTTGAATTCTTGTCCGAAGGGGTAGGAGCATCGGTTGATGAGCGATGAACATTCGTGGCAAATCCAAATCGAAGATCTTCAAGTCGGAACCACACTGAGTTTCGACCTGGCAGACGCGATGGGGCAAATTCTGCACAAAGCGGGCATCCCTATCAACGAGCGGCTCAAGGAGCGATTACAGAAGAAAAATATTCATTCGGTTACTATTCGGGGTGCGGCTAAATTTGATGACGATGAATCGGAGTTGTTGTTAATAGACTCCTTTGAGGCGGGTCGCGTAAAAGCAATTCAAGCAACTCTCGAATCCGCAAAGCATACCCTTAGAAGGTTGTTCGATACCGGCAAAGGAAACGGAGAAGGCAGCATAGACGAACTTACGAGCAACGTTGGCGAGTTCGTTGAGCAAGCGAGCAAGGACGTTGCAGCTGCCTTGTCCGTCATAGCCTTGTGCGAACAGGAAACCAATAGCGAGCTAGTGGAGCTGATTGCGAAGCGATCCGCGAAGCATTCATTGCTTGGAGTGATTACGAGTGTTTTGAACGCCGACGAACCGAATGAATCTATCGAAATTGGATTGGCAGGCATGCTGCATGATTGCTCGCTCATTCTCCATCCTGAGTGGTTTTCCTTAAACTCGAACGAGCGAAGCGATCGATTCCTTGAAGAATATCAACGGCATCCAATCGAGAGCGCAGAGCTTGTAAATGCAACCAATGGCATCCCTAAGAATGCCATTACGATGATAACTCAAGTTCATGAGCAAGCTGACGGATCTGGCTACCCGCGTGGGATGAAACTTGCACACACCATACCTGGAGCGAATATACTAAATCTCGCCGATGCCTATTTGACTCTGGTCGAGCCGATTCGGGGTAAAAGATTCATCCCATCCGATGCGTTAGCCTATTTGTGTTATCACACATCTCAGGGGAGATTCTGCAAGGACACGCTTCAGCGAATGATTCAAGGAATGTCCATCTACCCAGTCGGGTCTACGGTTCTTTTGGACGATAATTCAAAGGCACTGGTAGTCCAAGGACACTTTGGAAAGCCGATGCAGCCAGTTATTAGACTTCTTCAACTTGGCAATCTTAGAATCGATCTCACGGAGTCCAACCGGACCATCATTGGGCCGTTTTCTAGAGATACCGCCAAAATGGATCGTATCAAGAAGTCGCAAATGCACGAAGTCCTTTGGCGAACCGATCACTGAATTTGTGTTGCCAAAAAAAAGGCTCGACTGTTCGTCGAGCCTTTCGCATTGACGCCCAAATCACTTTGGGCCTCGATCATAAGTCGGGCTGAACCGGACGCTAGCGCGTTCCGGCTGATTAGCCGAAGGGCGCTAGCCCACGGTTTGCGGCCCATGTTGTG